>CAYIGD010000001.1:0-30023 GCA_964362865.1 uncultured Candidatus Saccharibacteria bacterium
AAAAAGGTTGCAGCCGAACATTTGTTCGGCTCGAACCTCGTTTTGGCCAACCGCGAGGCGCGCCTGCGCGCGCCGAGCGGAGAGGATTTATCAGGGGAAAACCAATGGGCGGCGCTACGCGTGTCCCGCATCTTGGCTTCCAAAAAGTCGTCTAGTTTTATTGTGGTGGGCGTTACTGGGATCGAACCAGTGGCCTCTTCGATGTCAACGAAGCGCTCTACCACTGAGCTAAACGCCCGAAGTGAACAAAAAAACTTGTTTTTATTTTGTGAAAGGAGGGTTTCGCTACATAGTAGCTAAACACCCGAACGAGTTGCTTAAATAAAGTTTACTTGATTGAATCCGAGTGAGGCATTTAAGCGACAACGTCGCTAAACGCACTTCTCGCACTACGTTATTCGAGGTAAACCTGAAACAAGTCTAGCTGATCCCTATTTTTAATCAAGTTCTACGTCGTATTTTTGATGAGGCGCCGAATCGAGTCCCACTCGGAGAAAATCACAGAGATCGCGGCCGCAAACGGCACCGCAAGCACGATTCCTAAGATTCCCAGCAATTTTCCGCCGACTAAAAGTGAAAAAATGACGATCACGGGCGAGAGCCCCACGGCGCGCGCCATGATTTTGGGGACTAAAAATTGGCCCTCAAGCTGCTGAACGAACATAAAGAAGGCGAAGATCGCCAATCCGATCCAGGGCGAGATCACAAATCCGATCAAAACCGCCGGTATCGCCCCAAGCCACGGCCCGATATAGGGAATCACTTCAGTCAGACCTGCCCACACTCCTAAAATAAGTATATACTGGCGCAATTCCGGTTCCCAAAACGAAATCACGAGCAAGCCGATAAAATCAATTACCCCGATCAGCAGCATCAACAGCAGCTGGCCGTTCATCCAACGCCCGACTTTTTCCCCAATTTTTTGCAAAATCGAAATAATCCGCTGCTTGTGTTGAGTTGACACAAATGAGGTCAGAAACGTTTTAATCCCCTGCTCGTCTAACAAGAGGTAAAACGTCAACACCAAGATGCTCAAAATCGAGGCCAACCCGCCAAAGAAACCGATCGTGGTTGAAAAAATACTACCTCCCACACCCGAAAGGCTGCTTGCCACGTTCTCAATTCCGTTTTTGGAGATCGAAACCACTTCATCGTACGAAAAATAATTGGGCGCGATTTTTTGAATATAACTCGGCAGGTTATTCGAGAGCTCAATCAGCTGCCCGATAAACGGCGGTAGCACAAGCGAGATAATCGCCGAAAACACGAGCATAATAAGGATATAGAGCAGTACGACTGCCAACGGCCGTGGCATCTTCGTGCTCCACTTGGCCGCCACAGGCGAAAGGGCCGCCACAAGCACCAACACGATAAACGCGAGGATAATAATGTCGCGGGTCAAATAAATGAATTGCAAGGCGAGCCAAACCGCAGCAACTTTCAGAACCGTGGAGGTTGCAATCGAAATCGTGATCCGCTGGCGCTGGGAATCGTTCATGTGATGTAAGTTTAGCGCAGTACCGCCCCAAGCGACAGACCAGCGCGCGTAATCTCCGCTTCAACGCGGATTTGGGAAAGAATTCCACCTGGACGAGTTAATCCGTTGGTGAGGATATCTGGATCTCCGATCACCTCGATCGTATACGGCACGTTTAATTTAAGAGGGCGGATGCCGGTCGTGAGCGCGATTCGGTTCGCGTTGATCGCAAAAGCTTCCACGCCCATATTTTTTAGCGCGTTGAATAAATCCACGATCTGTTCGCGTTCCAGTTTTTGAGCAATCACAATCCGCACACCTTGCCCTTTTACTCGCGTACTCGCATCAATGACAGTGAGCGCCGCGCCCTCTTTTTCAAGTTCAACTTGCGACAACGCACGGTCATTCTTGGTGGCATTCAAATCTGTCTTTTTTTCACGCAAGGTGGTAACCTCCGCACGCAGTTTTTGAGTGCGTCCGATCAGCGATTCAACCTCGAGGGCATACAGGGCGTTATCTTCAGAGGTGCGCAATGCCAAAACCTGTTTGGCGGACGAATACTGGTTCGTGATCAAAAACCCTAGGACAATCCCGACTGGAATTAAAACGAGCAAGCGAGCTTTAAGCGGAATCATAATTCCACCGCAGCAAACCGCACCGTAAAACTACCGGTGTAGGCCGGGGCGCTCAGATGGCGTTTCACCGCTACTTGAAAAACAAGATTCTCGTCGCGCGCCCTCTGGAAGAGATTCGGCAAGAAGGTAGCATTGTTGAAAGCCTCAAATAACGGTTTGGTCGGCCCCAGAATCGTCAGCGTAAAAGGCGGCACGGTTTTGACGTTATTAATCATCACGGTGTTAATCACGCTATCAATTGAGCTCGTAAACACGATTCGCTCGCCGTTGACGGCAATTGCCGTCGCGCCGGTAGACCACGCCAATTCAGCAATGTCCCGGATGTCGGACGCGTGCGCAATCGAATTCGGTGTTGCTATTCGAGAGGGGGAATCACTTAAGGTAATCTCGATCCCGTCGCTTTCAAGCTGATTGAGACCGGTCCTGCGCCGAAGTTCCTTCACGAAAGCGACTGCGTCTTGGGAAAGCGAAAGATTGCGCGTGATCGCGTTTTGCAGCTGCCGGATTTCTTCAGATAGAGCCGTACTTTCTTTGTTGAGTGCGTCTTCCTGATTTAAGAGCTCTTTTCGCGCTTCACGCAGGGCAATGAATGGTGAAACGGGGTTCGTAACGCGCGTGGGGGCGGTTTTGGCTTGGGCCGCAACAAACAAACCCGCCGCGATTCCGATTACAAGCAAGCTGATTTTTGTATACAACGAATTTTCACCCGGCCATGACATATAAAGAGACCTTAATTTTATTGTAACCTATTTCCTTTTTACTCTTCTGATTGATCTTCTATTATCGATCTTCTGTGCTGGCGCCCCCACGAGGAGTCGAACCTCGATCTACAGCTTAGGAGTCTGTGGCTCTATCCGTTGAGCTACAGGGGCGAAGCAAGGATATACAAAAACTTATTTTAAGTATATCTGAACGTAGCCCGTAGCTACGAATGTAGCTACGGGGGCGAAGCAAGGGAAATATTTGTTACTTCGAGCTTTGTCCTGAAAGTATACAGTATCTCTTGGTTGGTGTCATCATGTAAAGTATACTTAATCCTTGCGGGGATTGGCGCAGTTGGTAGCGCGCAGGATTCGGGTTCCTGAGGTCGTGAGTTCGAATCTCACATCCCCGACCAGCGTTAGAGGGAAACTCTTAAACTCATCCTTCGACTACGCTTAGAATATCGTATTGAGAGTTTGCGCTTCCTTTTCGCGCCGCATGCGACCATGCAGTGCGAGGGAATACAGAACTTTATTTGACGCTGCCCAGTAGGGCTGCTACGGTGTAAAGGTGAAGAACATACCGAACGCGCGTCTCTCTATTGCAGTGCTTGTGATCGGACTCGTTGTCACGGGAGTGATTGCATTCTCCCCAAAAACTACAAATCGTACATCGCAAAGCCCTGCGAGTGAGACTGCTTCATTTGAAGGGGGGGTGCTGCGGTTCGAAAACCCTAAAAAAACACCTCATTTTGAAGGGAGCACGCCCATGCATGAAGCGATGCTGCCGGCACCGCCTACGAATGTTGTGATTGATTTTAATTTCGACCTGTCGTCAAAATCGAATATCAAAATCGAGTTTGAAGGCAAGGATTACGCTTTAGGCGAGACAACGGTAGACGAGAATAAGCTCGCCGTGCGCCGCGCTCTCGACCCCAGCGCGCCAGACGGTCTCTATACGGTTTCATACACCGCCTGCTGGCCGGATAATTCCTGCCACGACGGCGTGTTTCAGTTCGGAATAGACCGGCGATTGGGGCGTGACTACCCTGATCAACGCGGCAAAGGGGAAGTAACGATCAATCTTTCGAATACGCGCTTTGCGCCTGAAACGATCCGCGTGAGTGCCGGAACAAAGATCACGTGGGTTAACCAAGAAGATAGCGTACATTACGTCAACACCGACTCCCACCCTGGCCATACCTATTTTCCCGAACAAAACTCAAAAGCTCTCAAAAAAGGCGATTCCTTTACGGTTGTGTTTAACAAAATTGGAAGCTACCCCTACCACTGTAGCGCGCACGCGGATGTGATGCGGGGGGTGATAATTGTCGAAGAGTAAGATGGTTGACACGGACACATTTTGGAAAGATCTCGAAAAACAAACCAACCTAAAACACGAAGAGGCCGATTACGCGCTGCAGCAACTATCTTCAGAAATGGCTCAAGCGTTGCGAGATAAAAAAAACTACACGATTGAAGGGCTTGGCACGTTCCAGCTCGTCGAGCGTGGCTCGACCAACAAAGTGCATTTTCAGCCGGACCCTGAGTTCCTCAAAAAGATTCGCTAGAACCTAGGATTTTTGATAAATCCGCGTAATCGAGGCCGCCCCGGAACGCCCAGCGCCCTTAATTACTACCGCGCTCAGTATAACTGGGCCTTTCGCGACTTCCAGCGTAACTGGCGTTTGGTACATATGCCAGCGCGTTACGGTTTCCAAATCCATGCCGATTGAAGAGTGCAGCGGGCCGGTCATTCCGACATCGGTAATATAGGCCGAACCTTTGGGTAAAATCCGCTCGTCCGCGGTTTGCACATGCGTGTGCGTACCTACCACAGCACTCACTTTACCGTCAAGCCAATAACCTATGAAATTTTTCTCGGAGGTCGTTTCAGCGTGATGATCAACTAAAATCGCGTCCGCCGCACGCGCTTCAGGCAGGGCTAAAATTGTTTCCATTGTCGTAAACGGCGAATCATAGTGCTCCCGCATAAACGAGCGGCCGCTCAAATTAACAACGAGTAGCTTTTTCTCTCCCACGCTCAACACCTCAAACCCACGCCCGAGAACGCCTTTGGGATAGTTGGCAGGCCGGATTACGCGCGTTTGAGGGTGCTCTAAAAGTGGAGCGAACTCCTTGCGGTCCCAAATGTGATTGCCACTCGTAAATAAATCAATCCCAACCCCGCGCATCTCGTTGTAGGTATCTTCCGTCATCCCAAAACCGGATGCCAAATTTTCGCCGTTGGCGATCACGGCATCAATCGCGTATTTTTTTTTGATCTCGGCCAAATGCTTTCTGACCGCCCCTCGCCCAGGCCGCCCGACAATGTCGCCGAAGAACAAGATGTTCATCTTGTAAATCCAAAATTCGAAGCACGAAATCCGACGCGTTTTGAATTGTTGATTTTGGTCATTTGAATTTGTTTTCGAATTTCGATATTCGTACTTCTTGCTTTACTTTGCGAACTCAACGGCACGAGTTTCACGAATTACGTGCACCTTAATCTGACCGGGATATTGCAAGGAGTCTTCAACTTTCTTGGCGATTTGTTTCGCTAATTTAACGGCGCCCAAATCTGTTACATCTTGCGGCTTCACGATAATCCGTACTTCACGTCCCGCTTGGATCGCATAACTTTTTTCTACGCCCGGAAATGCATTCGCAACATTTTCCAATTCCGTCAAGCGCTTCACGTACGCTTCGTAGGAATCGCGGCGCGCGCCCGGGCGGGCCGCCGAAATTGCTTCCGCAGCCTGGACGATTAACGCTTCAACGGTACGCGGCTCGATATCACCATGGTGCGCTTCAACCGTATGCGTAACTGCTTCACTCAAGCCGTACTTACGGCAAATATCCACCGAAATCTGGGTGTGGGTGCCAGGCACGTCATGATCGAGCGCTTTTCCGACATCGTGCAACAGCGCACCTTTCTTGACGATCGCCACATCAGCCTTCAGTTCCGAGGCGATAATCGCCGCAATATGCGCCGCTTCGATTGAATGGCGCAGAACATTCTGTCCGTACGAAGTACGAAATTGCAAACGTCCGACAACTTTCAACAATTCAGGGTTAAGGCCGGTCAGGCCGAGCTCGTAGGCCGCCCCTTCGCCCGCTTCTTTAATTTCTTTGGAAACTTGTTTGCGCGCCTTATCAAGCGCTTCTTCGATCTTCGTCGGGTTAATCCGCCCTTCTTTTACGAGCGCTTCCAAGGCAAGCTTAGCGGTATAGCGGCGAACAGGATCAAAGCTGGAAACCATCACACTGTCAGGCGTTTCATCCACAATCACATCCACGCCCGCGGCCTTTTCAAAGGCTTGCACGTTCCGCCCTTCTTTGCCGATAATCCGCCCTTTCAATTCTTCGTTGGGCAACGCGACTGCCGCTGAAACCATCTCTGAGGCCGTCTCTGTGGCAATGCGCGAGATCGCCAAAGCAATGATCTTGCGCGCTTCTATTTCCTGGGCTTCCCGCAAATCCTCTTTGTACTTTTTAATCTGAGTTTTGATATCCTCGGCAAAATCTTTCTCTACTTCCTTGAGTAATTGGTCGCGCGCGTCTTCTTTGGTAAGTTTTGCGACTTTTTCTAAAACGGTTTTCTGCTGCTCAATATGGTCTTTATACTTGTTCTCAAGTTCACGCAATTTTTCGCGGTCGGCGCTGATCGCTTCGCGTTCTTTATCGAGATTTTCACTGCGTCGATCTAAAGCATCTTGGCGCCGACGAATTCCCTGCTCGAGTTCCTTCAAATAACCCTGCCGCTCCCCTTCGGCGCGCTGGGCATGCTCTTTAATTTTTTTTGCCTCTTCTTCGGCCTCGCGAATTAAGGTCTTATTTTTTGCAAAAATCAGGGTTTCACGACGCGCAAAATACGCTCGCGCTAAACCCCCGCCAAGTGCAAGACCCGCGACTGCGGCACCGATTCCCAATACGACTGTATTCATAGTGCGTTCCTTTCCACTGCCCAGTCCGCTCCGTGCTCTGGCGGATGGCGGACTCGGAGCTTGTCAATATCAAAATAGTTTTCACGTGTTTACTATAACACATAACGCGAGTGGGGGAGCAGTATCAAAGCGATTTGAGAACCCGCAATCTAAAAAATAAGTATATACCAATTAAGCAAAAGGGGATCATTACAAATTGCGTATAGGTCAAGCCAAGATAATACGGCCCAACTTGGAAAAATTCGATCATGAAACGCCCGAGCGCGTATTGCGCAAAAAAGAGAGCCGTGAGAGTGCCGGTCGGGGCCTTTTTCCAGCGTAGGAAAAGGAGTGTGAGCACTAATAAAAGACCGGCCAGAAACGTATAGAGCGAAGTTTCATGAAAGGTCTGCCCTCCGATCCGAATCCCCCAAGGAACGCTGGTCGGCTTGCCAATGTGGTCGTGGATTGCAAAACATCCGATGCGACCGATTGTGTACGCAAGGGCGAGCGAGAGCGCGAGTGCGTCCAAGGTCTTAAATGTCGGCCAGCGCCAGAGGCGAATTAAACCCCATGCCGCAAGGCCACCGGCAAGCAGC
This sequence comes from uncultured Candidatus Saccharibacteria bacterium, assembly GCA_964362865.1. GTDB lineage: Bacteria > Patescibacteriota > UBA1384 > JAGVHQ01 > JAGVHQ01 > JAGVHQ01. Next base: position 7,339 of record CAYIGD010000001.1, read on the forward strand.
CCGCCGGCAAACCCCAGTCCGTCACTGGCAAAAATCGTCTCCCCAATCGAACTACCGCTTGAAAATATATATCCCGCCCTCGCCCCGATTAATCCGATCAAAAGTGTTAGGAGAAGAAATAATTCGTGCGATCCGCGCTCAACTTTCGGGACGATTCTTCGAAACAGAGTTGCGCCCGCCAAAAACCCTATCGCCGCAAACAGGCCCCACACTTGAAACGTAATTCCCCAAATAGAAACCGTTGAAAGCTGATGATAAGGGATCATCGGACGTTGGCGGAAACTACCAAATCAAAATCGGCTCGATTCCGGGCGTTGGATGTTAGCGTCACAATGTAGGATTGTTTGCCCTTGGCGGCTTTGGCAGGATCGAAAATGATCTGTAGCTCTTCCTTTTTCCCAGGCTCTATTCCCCGCGGGGGGAGTGTCACTTTGAGGCATTCGCACGATGGGCGGGCCCCGGAGATCGCGAGAATCTCGGTACCCTTATTCGCAACTGAGATCGTTTTTGACTCGAGTTCTGTTACAGAGCCGAAATTGGGGGCATCATCCGATACAACGATCTGCGCGCCGCCGATTTGGCGCTCGGTGGAAAATAATTTCGTGAACACCCCCCGTCCGGTAGTATAGGAGTAGACAACCCCAACCAGCAAGAAAGCGACAATAATCAGCGCGACAACCACATATGCTTGCGTATGGAGCAAGTGCAGGATTTGATGTTCTGTCGATCGCTCGTTCTTAGACATGTTTCTATTGTATCAGACAAAATTCGGGTAGTTCGTTCCCCCTCGCAATAAATGCCTTGATTTATTGCGAAAGAGGAGTTACAAACTTTTTCTGTATAATCCCGTCCGCTGTTGGCGGATCGGGATGAACTTAAAAGTTTGATAGCGACGAGTGGTGGGTCGCCAGGGATTCGAACCCTGAACCTTTTCCTTAAGAGGGAATTGCTCTGCCATTGAGCTAGCGGCCCTTCATTTCGACGAGCTTGGCGAGGAGAAATTTCAAACTTCTCGCTTCATTTCGACGAGCTTGGCGAGGAGAAATTCTGCACTTCTCGCTACGCAATGATCAACTTCTCGCGAAGTTTACCCCGAAGACCCTTGAGGGGCTCGAAGTAAATGGCGCGCCCGGAGGGAATCGGTCACAAGTTCCCGACTGCTGTCGGGACTCGCGACCCCGCCTCGCGCCGTCGCGCTCCGGCTTTCGAATCTCCGATTCGACCCCCGACCTATGATTATCTGGCGCCCCCTGCAGGATTCAAACCTGCGGCCTCCAGTTCCGAAGACTGGCGCTCTATTCGCTGAGCTAAGAGGGCACTGGGGTGGCTATCGGGATTCGAACCCGGACTGGGAGCTCCACAAGCTCCTGTGCTAACCATTACACCATAGCCACCATATGGGTTCGTCTTCATTCAGTATAAAATTGCCGAGCTCAGTATACCAATAATAAAGAAGAAAGGCTGCCTGTACACCATTGCACAAAGCAGCCAACCCCCTAATCGGGGGAATTTTGGGGGAGCCGAACACGCAGACCGTAGTTGAGTAGGGCTTCGTTCGCCCGAAGCAGATCCGCGGCAAGCGCCTCTTTGCGCTCGTGACTGAAACACTCGTAACGCAACACGCTCTCTACCGGGGTGCTATGTAAGCGTATCTCCTGAAAACTGGTTTCTTGGAGTTGGTGATAATCCCAAATCGCAAGATATACCCGCGTCAGGAAATGCTCCACATCACTACACCCCGGGAAACCAAAGATAACTGATTTCCCGTGCTTGCATTGCCACCGAAAAAGGCACGGGAAAAGTTTCGCATGGTTGGGGAAAGCCTCCTGCAACACCAAGTACATCTCAGCTGTACTTGGTCTATCCTCGGAAGAGGTCGCGGAACCCCTGGGCGGCATCTGCTCCCTGCTCGGGACACAAATCACCTGCCCGCATGGTGCGCCCGTCGGTGAGGAGTGCGCGGCTTGCCCCCTCGCGGGCGAGCTCCTGCGCGCCCAGCACAACAATCTGCGCAATAATCTGAGGATCCACACCTCCACCCCCTTCACGCGTTTCCACGCGTTCGCGCACGTCTGATCTACCGCTCATCAGTAGAACCTCCTAGGTTCAGAATCTGCTCTTCCCCAAAATCAAAAGAGAAAAGCTAACCCGATTCTATACCTTGAGGTCAGATCTGACAAGCCTTATGCTTCTTTACACGCCAGGCACCAGTGATAGTGGTAGAAGTAATGTGATTCTTTTCTGGCGCCCCCGGAGGGAATCGAACCCCCAACCTTGACGTTAGAACCGTCCTGCTCTGTCCGTTGAGCTACGGGGGCGTGGAGCGGGTAGCGGGAATCGAACCCGCATCTACTCCTTGGAAGGGAGTCATTCTGCCACTAAACTATACCCGCAATAAAGCGAACTTATTCTACACGGTTACCGGTTTTGTCTCAAGCGCTTGAACAGTAAAAAACGATAGGAATACGTCCCGAAGAACAAAAGAGTTGTAATTATTGTTGCTAAAATCGGCCAGATCGGCATCAAAGGGCGCACCGGCGGGGGAACCGTCAGGGGCGCCGCCGATTCCGGAATTTTTTTAAACTGCACCGGCAAAGTGGCAAGCTCCACTTCACCTGCGAACGCCTTCACCTCTTTTCTACCGGATTTCTGGGAACGGATGGCAAATATATACGTCCCATCTTGATAGATCGGCGCCACTACCTCATTACCATCACCTGAAACGACAATTTTAATATCGTGCGATTCCAGCGCGGTGCCAGTGGCATCTTTGAGAGTAACGCTCAAGTTTAAGGTGTCTTTGCCGTCCGCAAACGCGGTTGCTTTATCCAAAGAAAACTTTGAGTGTTCTCGGGAGACCGGGCCTTTTTTGGCGGTGCTCGTCTTGGAACTTGTTTTTGACGATGTTGAACTTTGGGTACTTGGCGGAGCGCTTGTTGTTGTCACACCCTCGCACCCTCCGACCGTGGCGAATTGCGGTGTTTGCGTGAACTGCAGCGATTGGCCGCAGACGAGTGAAGTTAACGTACCGGACAGTTTCCAATACGCAAGCGTGGAGCCGAACTTCAAGGCGTACAAATCGCCCCCGCCAGTAATCGCGACAATGTCGTCTACGGTAGCCGAACCCGAGGATGAGCCGCCTTGGTTGTCAAGCACAATACTATCAAAGGACACCGGAAAATCGATCCCGCCATTGCCGCCCCACGAGGTCTGAGCCTTGTCGTTGGCGATGTCAAAGGTGTATTGATTCCAACCCGCTTTCGAGCTACCGGCATCAAATTGGAATGTTTCGCCCGCGGCGTCCTTAATTCGAAACTTCCAGACGCTTGAGGTGTCGGAAGCGTTAATCCAGACCGATAAGCCGCTTGGCGTCCCTGGTACGCTGATTAAGCGTTTGGCCACGGCATAACCCGACGCGCTGTTAAACGAGTAATTCATCACCATCCCTTTCCCGCTGCGTCCTGAACCCTCCGCAAGAGAAAGCGATCCGCTACTGGTCTCTTTGCTCTCCCAACCACTGAGACCGCTTTCAAAATTGGCAACCGTTGTGCTGGAAGCAACATCGAGATAACCGCTGAACCCCTTACCCTTCAGGTTTCCGGTAACGCTTTGGACCGCGCCAAACGATTGTTTTTTGGAAAAATCACCGTTTAAAAGACCGTAGCTGCCGCCTTCGGCATTGTCGTAGAGGTTGTAGCTCACGATCGTCTCCACCCCCGAGACAGTTGCTGCCAGCGCAAAGGCGCGCGCGAGGTGGTTAGCTTGATCCGCGTCCCCCACACTCCCGTTGCGCCAACCGAACTCAGTCAGCCACACTGATTTGCCTCCGCCGTGGGAGGCGATTGAGGATGTTGCCAATTTGATCGAGTCCACAAAATTTCCAGTGTTGAAATCTTTCGTTTCCGGCGCGCCGGCGCGGTAAGGATGCAGGCCCAAGGCGTCAAACGAACCGCCCGCCCCCGCGTCGAAGACGCCGTTCCAAAACGCGGTTGCCTGCTGACGGGCGCTAATACCGCTTACAATCACGGTTGCGCCAGAATTTGCGGCTTTGATAATCGGATGCGCCTCTTTGATGTAATCGACATAGGCCGCACCGGAAAGATAGTTATCGGCCTCGTTAAAAATCTCCCATGCTTGCACTGACGCAGCGTATTTTGCGGTAAGCGTCTGCACCCATGCCTTCCAGGTGTCGTGCGAGCTAAAAGCGTCGTGATGGCCAACCAAGAGAATAATATTGATTCCGGCCGAACGCAGCCGGCTGACGGCATCATCCGGCGGCCCCCAATCAGGAGTAGCGGAATAACCGATCTCTAGGCGAGTCCATTGCGCCCCCGCCTCTGCCAACCGCGAAACAGCCGTGCCGCGGTTCCCCTCTGGGATCGAGTTCACGTAACTACCCACGCCAAAAGACGCGGCCTGAGTGACAAGCGGAAAGCTAAAAGCTGAGATCAAAGTCAGCAATCGAATAAAGAAACGGATTTTCCCTCCTAAAAAATATACCAGGGAACCGGATTACAGATATACCATACCCCATCGCGCCACTCGAATCGAAGCCCTTCGGCCTCCAACAGTTTTTTCTGCGTCTGGGCCGGATGCTCGCGGCAGGTAGTTGAAATCGCCCCTCGGGCGTTGACGATACGGTGCCACCCAACAGGAACTGTGGTGTTATGATGCAAGATCTGCCCTACCGTTCGAGCGGCGCGAATGGAGCCGGCATATGCCGCCACTTGGCCATAGGAAACCACCATCCCCTTTGGTATTTTTCGTGAAAATGTGAGTACATGCTGCGAAAATGGAGTCATTACGTTACCGCCAAACTTTTGAGTTTGTCCTCTACGCCTTCAAATTCTTTTATCGTACTTACTTAAGCAATGCCAGCGCTGAACTCAACTCCCGCAAGGCCGTTTTAAGCTCGCCAATGTTTATTTGATCAAGTTCCTTAGCCACTGTTTTAGCTGATGCGTCTTTACTGACGATTACCTCTACCTGAGACGATTTCTCCCCCTCTTGCGAAGTACCGGTTTGGGCTGTCTCTCTCGCTTCCTCGGTGGTTATTTTTTTTGTTGATCCGCTCTGCTGAGTGATCGTGCGTGACTGTTGCCAATAATAGATAAAGGCAGCCGCCGCGACAACAATCACGATCAACGTAATCATAAACAACAATTTGCTGTGGGGATGCGGTGCACTCGAGGATTGTTGGGTGGGGTCCATCGTCATCCTTTCTTACTTTACAACGGAATTCATTATTTTTTCGAGTTTTTCAATGTTAGAAACCATGCGATCAGCGGTTTTGGCCATGGTATCGGCCTCACCCCCGGAGAACCCTCCGCCTTCCAGAAACTTGAAGGATTCATCAGGATCTTGAATGGCGATGAACTGACGCATTTTATCCGCCATTTTGCTAAAGAAACTCTTAAGCTGATTGCAATCGCTTTCGATTTTTTGTACAAGCGACTTGACTTGGGCGATGTCGGCTCCCGCCTGTTCAAGGGCTTGGAGGTTTGCCGTAATCTTTGCTGTGACCGCTAATATGCTATCGACACGGCCGCTAAATTTCGCCAGATGATCCACAAAACCCTGCATCCGTGCTTTAATTTTCTTTGCGATCGCACGGCGGCATTCGAGTTCCTTACTGGTTGATTCCCCATGGACCCCGGTCGGGGTGTAATAGACCTGCGTTCCGGGGGTGTAGCTTGGATACGCTGTGCCTTGATAGGTGGGCATTGGTCCCGGAGTGTACGTTCCGTCATGGCCGGGAGTATATTGTGCCCCAGGCGTGTAGTCCGGGTAATAGGTTCCATGTGCCCCAGGCGTGTAGTCCGGGTAATAGGTTCCATGTGCCCCAGGCGTGTAGTCACCCCGATTCATACCACCGAAACTACATTCAGGCAATTCTTCACGGCCAGAATCTCCGTGCTCGCCTTCATCCCCGAAGAAAGAACGAGTCTTTTCGTTCGGCCCGGGATGATTCTGTGCAAAACTGCTGCCGGTGTACGTACTCGCAGAGAACGCTACGACCAACGCCGCTACCGCCCAAACGGTAACATGATGATGCGGTTTGATCTTTTCATGAAAACGCACTGCTTCCCCTCTCTTTTGCTTTTATTTAAGTATCCGCCACCGTGTAAATGTTTGTCAAGAGGGAATGTGAAGACGCTTGTTTCGCATCTGTAAAAACCCTTCGGTAATCAAGGTCTCGACAATGGCGAGCGTGACCCTTGGAACGGCTTTTCTAAGATGAGCAAGAGTTGAGCCGGGATGATCAAGCACAAACGCAATCGTCTGTGCACGAACCTGACGACGCGATCCCTCAAAGGGACTCTGGCGGGCGTAGTGTAAACTCGCGCGCGAGGGGTTTTCGTATTTTTCTTTCAACATTGCTCCGTAATCAAAAAGCGCATAGTACCACGTGCGCGGATCTTGACGGTCGAGCGTCTGTTCGATAATCGGCAGCAACTGGCGATCTGAAATGCCGGTTTTCCCCCTAAAAAAACAATGCAGATACACGCTGCGGATATTGGTTTCACAAAAAACTACCGGGACATTGTAAGCGAATGCGCAGACCGCCGCAGCCGTGCTCTGCCCGATTCCGGGCAAACCCTGCAGTTGCTCTACGGTTCGAGGAAGCGCTGGACGATGCTTGTGAACAACAATCTGGGCAAGGTGATGCAAAAACAGAGCCCGTCGGTTATATCCGAGCCCTTGCCACACCGAAAGCACCGCCTTAAAAGGCGCGCGCGCCAGCGCTTCCATGGTCGGAAAATGCTCGATAAATACCCTGTACTTGAGCAGCACCCGAGCTACCGGGGTTTGCTGTAACATTACTTCCGAGACAAGAATCAAGTATGAGTCACGTGTGGCGCGCCACGGGAAGGAACGCCCGTTTTTGCTGTAATAGGCATATACCGTACGTTGAAATGTTTTATCCCAAATAACAGACACGCTTCCAGTGTAGCGGCTCTTGCCCCATTTTTCTTTTGTTTTGCTACACTAACAGGTGAGGGGTATTTTGATGAGTAGCTCGATTCTTGTCCTTCCAATTGTTATCTTGCTGACGCCACTGTTTCTTAAGCTTGCTTCTCGGCAGGATGCGCTTACGAAGAATGTAATGCGCTTGATGCTGATCACATTCGTATTCCTGCCCCTGATTTTTGGATTCTTCAACTGGGAAACATTCACCAATACGCAATCATCTCTCACGGGCTATCAGACAGCCACAGTCTTCCCCTTCTCGCTGCTGGGAATCTTTTTTCTTCTGTGTGCCGCGCTCGTACTCGTTCTAGTCACAAATCGGAAAAAATTATTCACTTATGTAAGCGTCGGCACGTTCGTGGCAACCTTGATGATTTTCTATGCCCTGATTGACGTAAGCCGCGATCTAGACCAACCGTTTGCCAGTTTTGCTTCGGTGGGTACGGTTTTTTCGATGCTTGTCGCCAATGTTATCGGCCTGATCCTTATCAACCGCAAAGACCTCACTACTTCGTACGTGTTTTGGCCACCACCCATGAAAAAAGCATACCACGCATCGAGCAAGAGCATGTTGAAAAGCATCGCACTGGCACTTGTAGCGCTTAGTTTCGGAATGATCGTGTGGATTCTAATCCGCTCGTACCCACTCTTTGCTAACGTCTCATCTTCACAAGCGATCGCGCGGGTCCGTGCACTCCCCCAGGTACAACAATTTCTTAAAACAACGCTGGATCCTCACGTACAAATAGATCATTTCGACCAAAAACAAGGCGTGTGGCTTGTTCAGGTCTTCGAGATTGTTGATGAACATCGCGCCACGTTCAACTGGTATACGGTCAATCCGCATACAGGCGCGGTTACAAGCGAATTTTAAGCTCTAAATACTCGACGTGTCTGTGGTCTTCTGGAAGCTCTTGAGTGAGTCGTTCACCACTTGATCGAAATCATCCCACGCTTCATCAGCTGCCGTGCCGGTTGCCACGGCAGCGATCTGCTGGTCGATATAGTACACATATTGAATCTGATGGATCGGCGCGCCATTCGGAGCCGGTTGGATGATCTCTAAAACATACGTATCCATGCCGTTTACTTTGGTTGAACCATCAGCTACGAACTCCACACCCGGGTACTGAGACTTAATCGCATCCTTCCAATTCGCTTTATAATCAGCAAAGGTTTGCAGCGTGCCTTCGTGCGGGCCGATAATAATATTTATATTCGAATAAAAATCCTCTCCCGTAGAGATCTTCGTGGGAACCATAGATCCGGCGATGAAATCTACCGCGGGATCATCGCTCAACGACCATCCCACGGGTATTTTAATCTTAAACGTACCTAATCCCGCTTTGCTTACAAAGGAAACTGCTTCGGAATTAAGTTTCGCCTTCTGAGAAGAACCCTTCTTGGAACTACTTTTACTTTCAGATGTTGTCGGCGCACTGGAACTGTCCGTTTCGTCCACTTTGGTAATATTGAATTTTAACTTCCCAGTTGCAAACAAAATCACAATCACGAACGCAACGATTCCCACCCCGATCCCAACTTTTGTTGTCAGCGTCATAAACGCCCCCTCCTTACCAATATTGATTAATTTTCGAACCTCTCTTTTTTCGGCTCGAGCACCATCGCGGCCAGAAGGCTCAGCGCGAGCGCGAGTAATCCAAAAAGAACAATATTAACGAAAAGCGTGTTGACCGCCGGCGATGTCACGGCTCCGGCGACTTCTCCCGCCATGGGCACCGCATACATCCCAAGCGCAAATCCGCTCGAAGAAACCGGGGCAACTCCCTGACTTATACCCGCGACAAACGCGTTGGCAAGCTTTGGGGTGGCAGGCGCGGAAATAATCTGTGCCCCACGGAGCAGACTTTCATTGAACGCAAACACAGCTTGCGCGGAAAATACGTTCGCAAGCACTCCAACTATCGCCAATGTGATCATGCACAGTTTCATACTGATTCATACCAAGTGTGCCCAGTTATGGAACGTGTGTCAAGAGGTCGAGCGGCGTTGTATAATCTCACCTCATAGGCCGTTTTTCGAATCAAAAAGACCCTCCTATCTACACATTTCTGCATTGGAGGGCGAAGCAAGCGCGTATCTTCGTCTGAAAACTCTCAATGTCTAACATGGTCGGGGAGACAGGATTCGAACCTGCGACCTCCTGCTCCCAAAGCAGGCGCGCTACCAACTGCGCCACTCCCCGAGCGAGGATAGTTTAGCAGAAAAAACTCCTTCGAAAAAGGGCTGGTTATTCGATTGCGTACTTTCGAAATACCCAGTAGCGATTTACGGGGTAATTGAAAAAGAATACAATCGCGGTCGCGGTCGCGATGGTTACGATGCGCGCCCGGTCAAATTTGGCTAAATCTACGAGGATAAATACGATTAACGCATTCAACCCGACGCTTATCGCGCCCGCGATTGCCTGCTTTGCGAGCTGGCGTACGTAGCGCTTACTACCGTTGCGAAATGTCCAAAACTTATTCCAAAAGAACCCGTTGGTGGTCCCCCCCGCGGTGGAGAGTACTTTCGCACCCACATAATTTTGATGCCACCATGGAACAAAATTCACGAGCGCAAGATAAATCGCCCAATCAATCGCAGTTGAGAGCGCGCCCACAATCGCGAACTTCAGCATTTTTTTGCCGTGCTCGGCAATCAGACGTTCCGCCATTATGTCCTTTTTGTCGAAACTTTCGGCGTGACCCAAAAACCCATGTAGCGCCCGAGCATCAACCGCGTCTGGGCGTCGATTGCGGGAATCGAACCGAAAATGACGGCCGTCACTGGAGTAAGCGTCCACTGCAAGATCATTTCAATCCATTTTGATTTACGGTGATGGCGCGGACGTTCGGGAATCAGGCGTGAAGAGATCACGATCGTAACCGTCAAGCTGATCCATGTCAGCGCCAAAAGGCGCTGTGATAAAATCGGGATACTGGAAGCCAGTACGGTTTCGCGGTACGCGCCGCCGAAGAAAAACGGAAACCACCCTAAAAATAAAAGAATCACGCTTGAGGTCGCCCAGGAGAAATTCCCCTCAAACATCCGAAACGGAATCGTCAAGCGGGCCAGAAACGGGATGCGTCTGTTGCGCAATGATTCGAGTACGACATAAGGGAAGTGTTCGATCCCATAGGCCCAGCGTCGTTTTTGCAAATATTGATTTTTGAGCGTTTGACCGTAATGGGAAGCAAGAACCGCGTCCATGTAGACCGGAATGAACACCGGGACGACGCTGTGGTCGCCGTCATAATGAAAAAAGGCGCGATAAAATTGGCGCGAATCCTCGTTGATGACATCCACTGCCCAATAATCAATGTCGACGAGCATTTGCATGGTCATCGCGTGCGTGGAAAACGTAATTAAACGCCAGGGCCGGGTACCCTCGATGATCTGCCAGAACGACGCCCCTAAGGCGGAGAGTCGCACAACAGCCGGAACGTCCCAGAGGTTGTTGGAATAAAGGGGGATTGGTTGATAGGAATGACGATCGCGGTTGTGGTCGGTAGCAAATACGTAGCTTAAAACCGTAAAGTATTGCCGATCAAGGCGAGTATCGGCATCGGCAGTCGTCACGAGCGTGCGATCAAAAGAAATTTTTTCGCGCTCAAGCAATTGTTTCAATTTTCGAGCGGCCCATGTCGCGTTGGCACCCTTCGCCTTTAACTCCCCCTCTATCCCGTCGGGATGCTCGGTTACCAAAAAATGCCCGAAGTGGCGTGCGAATTCTTTTTCGAGAGCACTGGCATTCGCGCGCGCGTTTGTAATGTCGCGTTCTTCGGTGGCGAGGATGAATATTTTTTTAGAACGGGGGTAGTCTGCCTGGGCTGCAGCTGCCACGGACGGACGTAGGATCTCCAGCGGCTCTTGATAGGTCGTAAGAATCACAACGTGATAAAGCTCATGCCAGTCTATAATTCCCTCGCCCGGTTCAAGTTTTTCGAGTCGCACCCGCCAATTTTGCCGGCGTGTCCAGTTGAGCAAACGATACCCCCAAAGCATATGCGCTCCCATCACAAAGACTTTAATAATCCAATATAAATCGAAGAGTAAAATATACAGCGCGAACGCGAAAGGGTAGAAAATAGAAAAAACAATCGCGGCAACAAAAAATGCCCAGAGCGTTGCCCCGGGGACGATTTCTAAAAGCCGAAACGCAAAGCTGCGGCGCATTAAATCCCTCGCACTACATGGTAGAAAAGAACAAGCGTTGCCACGCCCCAGAAAAACGTTACGCCCGCAAACGCGAGTGCGGCCAAATACCAGCGCGAGCGAATCGCCAAAACAACGACCGTGTTGACCGCCAGTAAGATCGAAGTATTCACTGCGTAGCGCACGTCTAAATCAAAACTGGAGCGCCACCACAGCCAAATCGCCAGATTGACAACAATCGAGGCCGCCAAGAGCAATAAATCTGCCTGCCGAATGTAACGTAGCAATGATGCCATAAATTAACAACTAGTTCGTTAGCCACTAGTTTCCCTTTAATTACTTTATGCTAAATGCGTACATTTGTCATGAAGAAGAGGCACGAACTTTTTCTCTACTGTCCCGATCCGCTCGCCGGGCGGATCGGGGAAACCAAAAAGTTTAGTTGCGACGTGGAGCCGATAGTCGGATTTGAACCGACGACCTTCACTTTACGAAAGTGCTGCTCTACCACTGAGCTATATCGGCATGCTGGTGGGGCGCTACCGTTGAGCTAAACGCCCGAACGAGTTGCCAAGATAAAGTTTACTTTATTTCGGCCGAGTAAGCCGTTAGCTACGAACGTAGCTAAGGTGACGGATATTACTTTTCATAACACCGGTACGTCTTTGCTAATATCACATTCTCTGCTTCGACCTGCGGCAATTTCCAAAACCGCGTCCACTGCTTCGGGTGGTTGGAATAGCGCTTGGCCGTCATCGGCAAGGACATTTTCGTTAAGTCCGACAACCTTGTTATTCACGATCCAAACGATATCAATCGAGAAACGCATCCCTTTCATCCAGAATGTCGGAAGCTGTGGCGGATCAAATACAAACCACATTCCCTCTGCGGTAGCGATTGCATCCCGCCCGCTAAGACCTTTTGCATATTGGGCGGTTGTGCGGGGCCGCTCGAGCGTAAATGTACAGGTTCCGATTCGAACCTGATCTTTATTGCCTTGAAGCGTTCTCATCCAAAACAATGCTCCGCTAAGAATCACGACACCCAACGTAATAACGACGCGATGATACCCCATTGCCAATTCACAAGTACGTTGCAAACTGGCAGTGAAGTCTCTCGGTTTTATTTCTCGCTACGCATTCTCAATTCGTCGCGAAGAGGAGCTACAAACTTTGATTGTGAAGTCCAGATCTAATCGGGACGAACCTAAAAATTTCTAAGCGACAATGGAGCGAGCGAGGAGAATCGAACTCCCATCTCAACCTTGGGAAGGTCGCGTTCTACCACTAAACTACGCTCGCCTGGCGGGCACGACCGGATTCGAACCGGCGATCTCCTCCGTGACAGGGAGGCACTTTAAACCAGGCTAAGCTACGTGCCCATCGCAGTTATTCTATCAGAAAGAGAGTTGGGGCTCAATCGTATTAGTACAATCGCCAGATGCGTTTTTGGGCTTGTTCTTGCACAAGCCAGGTCTCAAAGCGGGCGTTAATCGAGCCGCTTATCTGCTCAATCCGAAACAATACGAACGGACCGTCTTTTGTTTTTACCGGCCCAACCACATCCGCGCTCTTACCCGCGAATAAAGCGTTTTCGACTTCATCGCCGTAACTTTGGGCAATCGTTTGGCGATCAACAAACCCTAAATCTCCGCCATTCTCCCGAGTCTTTTGATCTTGAGAATTTATCCGCGCTAATTCCCCGAAATCCTTGCCGCTGTTGAGCTCCCCAATCACATTTCTCAAATGCCCTTCATTCGTATGCACGATGACGCGTACTTTAACCCGAGTAAAGGCCGATTCTTCCAACTTTTTCTGCTGCACGGCCGCTCGTACGCGCAACAGAATAAACTGTTCTTCGGTTAAACCGTATAACTTGCGCAATACTTCGGAGAATGCTTCCTTGCCACCGTTATCCTCAGCCAATTGACTGTAGAACTCCCGCGCCTCCTCGGCTGATACAAGTACGTCGCGCTCTCTTGCCTCGTTAAACATAATTTTTTCATTCACAAGCGTGGCCAGAATCTGGGAGCGCACTGCTTGTTCATCTGGTACGGCATTCTGATCGACTTGACGGTATTTTTGAGCGGAAGCTACCAATGTGAAAAAACCGCTTGGAAAAATAAAGCTCTGGTTTATTCTGGCGATCGGTAAAGGATAGACACGCGCCATCCATACGACTGGGCCGTCGGTGCGCTTTGCTTTGTAGAGCAAAAATCCGTGCCAAATTCCCCCCAAAATATATATCAGCACGACACATAGCGTTCCGGAAAATAACGGATTTTTCCAGGGCCAGCGCGTTGGCATTATGTTTTGAAACGCTTGAGCGAAGCTGCGTAAAATTGTTTGAACCCGGTTCAAATTACACTCCAGTTCCCCCCCGCAGATATGGCGGCCAGCACGACGAAGGCCACCACGAGATCAAACGCGAAGTGGGCCGGATGGCGTTCCACCTCCGGCTCAAACGGATGAATACGCAAAAACAACGCCAAAGGGACTGCAACGAGAATCGAACGACTGATCGGATCCAACGTCCAGAGAGAAACGATGTGCGCACCCTCCACTACCAGTAAGGTTGCGGCGGCGGCGCGCGCGCTGGAGTACATATTCATCTCCAACAAAGCGGCACTGGTAATTACGAGCGCAACTACGCCCAGTAATGCCAAAAGAATTGTGGGAGGGATGGCAACCGCAAACATGCCGTAGAGAAAACTGAGCGTGGCAAAAACCGTTAAGACCATTGGGAGCGGTTCTGTCGTGACCGGACGAATCCCCCACGCAAGCGCGAGCATGCTCAGGGCGAGGAGTTTGACCGATCGGATCTCGGTGATTAAAAAGAAGAGCACGATCAGCGCGATGCTTGCGACGCTATAGAGAGCATAGATTCTAAAAGCACGGCTCATTGCGCGTGATCTCCTTTCTGCTCGATATCTTGCTCAATTAATAAGCCGGGTAGGTAATCGTCACCCACGATAATCACAAAATCGGCGGTCCGTTCGGCATTTTTTCCAGCAATCACGGAAGCGCGCAAGCGCTTCGCAAGGAACTTCAGCGTAATTGATTTTTTACCCGCGGAGTAATCAATAATCGTGGTCTTGGCTGCCCGTTCCTCAGCCCGGCGCACGCCGATAATATTGTAGCCGTAGCTTTTGAGATAATCGCCCAAGTCCACGGCCGCGCCGTTTGTCTGACTGCTGTTGAGGACCTCAATCGTGGCCCGCTCACGCGCCAGATACGGATCGGTGAAAATCTCATGCGCCGTGCGTTGCAGCTCAGCATATTTGTCCTGCCCCAAACGCGGGATAATAATATACCCGCCCGATTCGGTCACAGTGGAAGTAAGTGGCCCCCCCTCGGACGTGTCAAACACATGCGTGATCACGCTCGAGTTGCCAAAATTGTTCGCCAGCTCAATCAGGCGGTTGAGCTCACGTAAGCGCAAATCGGTCCGGATGTGATCGCCGAGAATTTCCATTAGGTCAATCAATTTTTTCGGATTCGCAAGCACTTTGAGTGAGAAGGCCTTGTCGCGTAGCGCGGTCAAGAGCACTTGCTGGCGCCCGGCGCGCGCAAAATCTGAAGATGTCTGGCGCGAGCGGGCGACCTTGAGCGCGATTTCCCCGTTAAGAAGATGAGTACCGGCCGCAAGATAAAACGGATCATAACCCTCTAGTTTCTTGTCAGGGTAGAGTGGGTCATTAATCGGTTGATCAAGCGTCACCGTTACTCCGCCGAGTGTATCCACGATTTTAGTAAATCCGGAAAAATCAAGCCGGATAAAATAGTGAATCGGTAAATCGAGGATTCGGGAAACAGTGCGTTTTAGAAGTTCCGGTCCGGCGCCGTTTTTTTCTTGCCCAAAGGCGTGGGCATGGTTGATTTTCGCCCACCCGTTCCCCGGAATCTCAACATACAGATCGCGTGGCAACGATAAGAGCGCCAGCGTTTTATTCACCGGATCAATGGAGGCGACCATGATTGTATCCGCCAATTGCCCACCGGGATGCCCGGCGCCTCCAATCCCAATCAGCAGAATATTAATCCGCCCATCGCCTTCCCCTCGCAGCGTTTGCGCGTCAACATTGCCGGTCAAAAACGGGGCGCGCATATCACTGCCGTTTTGAATGATGCGCGAGGCGATGCTATAACCCTTGAACGCAATCAAAGCAAAGAACCCGAGCACAATGAGGCCGATAATGCCCAAACGCACCCTTCCCCGATGGCGAGCGGGTGGGAGAGCAAGCGGAGTGTTTTCGAATTCTTTTTCTTTTTCGTCCATCGTACAATAGCTTTCTCACTCAGTTTAGCCATTAACGCACAAGTTATCCAGGGTTTGCCTTGGGGATTACATCGGACGGATAGGTAATCTCAATCGTTGCGTTCGGTGTGGCACGCTTGTACGCCGCTTGAATCAAGCGCGCAGAAGAAGAATGCACTCCTACCGCCGGCCGACCAAAGACCCACGCAAAGGCATTCGCAACCGACGCCCCAATACGCATACCGGTAAATGATGATCCTTTGGTCACGCTTGCAAACGCGTTCATTTGATTCAGTGTCATTTTCCGCTCCCCAAGAAACGCGTGAACTGCTTGGACAATTTTACGATTGGCTAACCCATCGGCAAGGGGATGCCAGATAATCGGACGCTCATTTTCAAGAATCCCGATTCTTCCCGGACGGTCAGCTAAATCAAAAATGAGCAGTATGTCCTTATCCATTTTGAATCCTCAGAGTGCGCTCAGTGCCCTTTCCAATTTCAAATGAAATCACCGTATTAAAGTCGAGTTGTGGAAAGCGCTCGGGCCATTCCACAAACGTTAAGGTCGCTAGCGCGCCGATATAGTGATCTAAGCCCAGTTGGGCGTGGGAGCCCGCTTCAAGACGATACCCGTCTACGTGAATGATGTGTTTTATTCTGGATTGGTTTAGCTCGTAGCGATGCACTGTGACATACGTCGGGGAGGAAACATCCCGTGGGTCGCCGCCGAGCGCTTTGACGCACGCGCGAACAAACGCAGTTTTGCCGGCGCCTAATTTTCCGCGCAAACCAATGATGCTACCGGAGCGCTGCTTCGGCACCCATGAGCGCGCCCACGTTAAAAGTTCGACCTCATTTTTTATACGCTGCGGCCTCTCCATATAAAATATCCTCCTAAACAAGAAAGTATAACGAAAATAAGATAGGGGAACAATCTAGTCGGGGGAGAGCGCGGGCCAAACGGTAGGGGAGCGGAAGTGGTTATCCCCGCTGCGATCTTCGTTGGAGATAAAAAGTTCGCAGCCACCCCACGTTCAAGGAGTATGATTGATTTCGATTCCCCTTTTTTTAGCGGCAGGAGAGTATCCTTCTTTTTTTCAACGGCAGTCAGCACAAACACGAGCGCGTTTTTTGTGGGGCGTAAAAATCCCTCAAAGCGCGCCTCTGTCCCCTCTCGCAGATTGAACTTTGATTCGCGTTGCAAAGGAATATTTTCGAATGTTAATCCGCGTTCATCTTTGGCGACTTTTCCGTCGCCTGTTAATAATTCGTATGGCGCGGCACTCGAATTGAAGGGTTTGAGAGGGGACCGTTCTGTTTTAGCGGCTTTAACAATCAATTCAGGATTATCAATCGTAATCTTTCCCGCACTCGTTTCGTGGTAAGATTCTCGAAGAATTAAGAGTACGTCGCCTTCCTGAGGATCAAACTGGTCGCCCGTAAGGCGTACTTCGTAATTCGCGCCGCTTGCATCTCGGGCAACAAACGTCTGTGCGCCGATAATATCAAACCCGAACAGCACCGTAACGCGCAAGTCTTGTTTGACGGCCGTCAATGCAGGGGTGGGTGCCACGATCGGTGTGGTGATTACGTTCACCGTACCTTCGGTCGGGGTGGTTGTCCATGCCCATTCGCCCTCGATTGAACGAGTAAACGAGGTCCCTTCCTGTCCATTTTCGGCTACAGGACTACGGTCAATCACCTCTGACCCAAATAATAATTCAATTCCTTCTTGATCGTTATTTTGTGAAATCGCAACCTCTCGTTTTTTAAACACCGCAAATCCGCCGGGGGGTACGTTCACTGCTGGCAGAGCACGGGTACTGGTCGAGCCAGACTGATCCCGAACAAGCAATCCAACGGTTGAGGCGAGCGTATTCCCAGAATTATATAATTCAAACCACTCATCGTAGGTATCACTCAGCGGGGGAGCCGGGTTTGGCATAAACTCGCTTAAAATCAGCGAGGGCTTTTGCGGGACAAAAACCTGGTTGAATGTAGAGGTTTTGCCCGCTTCAACGCGCCATGGCGGACGTGTCGTTTGGCAATTAGTAAGGCTTACAGCCTGTAATGTAAAAGCAGACATTTCAGCGACTGTCGAGGGGGGGAGTTTAATGCGCATAAAACCGCTGTTGGGAGGATTACCTTCGTCCATAAAATTATCTTCACTGACGGTCGTAAAATAGTAATCTGCGGCGTCAACAGTAACGCGGGCGCGCAGAAGCGCTCCCGTAAGCGGCTGGGAGCAGGCAGGGTCGGAAAATACCGTCCCTTCTAATACGCCACTCAAATCTTGCATAATGCGCACCACTCCGACATCAAATGCCGTCCCTGCGTCGGTTTGTCCGCTTTTGCGAATTCTGATCCGGAATAAAGCGTCTGCGCTCGGGGGAGAGCCGGCTCTGAAAAAACTCGCAACCGATATCGAACCACTGGAATCGGTCCGTCCAACGGACTCATAGCTGGTTGAGAATCGCCCATTCGAAGGATGCCAGAAACTGCCGTAATCGCGCGTGCCGGAGCGCAATCGAAGCGTATATTCGTATTCGGTTTCGCTCTCAAATCCTTTCAGCGCGAAAATCAGCGCTTGAGGATATTCTTCGCCCTTAAGTGCGGCGTTCGGTGCAGTCAGTAGTTCAAGCGTTCCTTCGGATGCCAATACAGCAGGAATCTTCCAACCGAGCGCGGCAAAGCCGATTGTTAACCCAAAAACTATATACCACAACGATTTAAACCGCCAAGACATAGCGCGCAAGACGTATACCGTTATGCCGCGCTAAAGAGGGTAAGTTCAGCAATGAGGCCCCTTTTAACGAGATTCCTTGCTCCTTACACCAGCGCTCCTCTCCTTCACGCATGCTCACGAGCTCGGCTCCCTCTTTGCGGTACGCCCGTGCCAGTCGTTCTGGTGGTTTCTTGGTGTTATAAATCGCAACGTCCAGCACTCCTTTGCCTAAAACTTTTACAACCCACTGGATGTGGTCTTTAACGGAAAACCCACCAGTTTCGCCCACTTTAGTCATTAAATTAACAACATAGATTTTCTTGGCCTTGGAACGTCGGATCGCAGCAACGACCCCGCCTACTTTTAGATTTGCCAAAATACTCGTAAAAAGATCGCCGGGCCCGATCACGATTAGGTCTGCTTCAGCAATCGCCGTGCGTACAGCAGGTGTCGTGCGCGCGGCAGGGATCACTTCAAGTTTGAGGATTTTAAGTACAGGGTTATGTTTGGGAAAAGCAATTTTTTCTTGGCCGCGAATGATCGTACCGTTTTGCAGCGTTGCGACAAGGTGAGCGCTTTGAAGTGTAACCGGCAGCACCCGACCTTTAATTTTCAAAATCTTACCGGCTTCTTCGATTGCCGCAGCGTCGTTACCCGTAATTTCGCGCAAAGCCGTTAAAAAAAGATTCCCAAATAAATGTCCCTTGAGGCCTCTTCCTCGTTCAAACCGGTACTGAAAAAGGTCTTTTAAGATCGGCGTTTCTTGCGAAAGTGCGGCCAAGGAACGCCGGATATCTCCCGGCGGCAATCCTCCGAATTCGTCCCTGAGGCGCCCAGTCGAACCGGCGTCATCCATCATCGAAACCACACACGTTATATGAACGGGGTACTTTTTTAACCCAGTTAGAAGCGTAAACAGGCCGCTACCTCCGCTGATCGCTACGAGCTGCTTCATCTCCCTGTCACTGGCGGGATCGTCCCTTCCTCACCAGAGGATGTCGCTGCTTGCGAATTAGGCGGATCTGGGCTGACGGAGCGTGAAGGCGTATTCGGAGTTGGTAAAGCGGATTCGGCTTGATCCTTTACAGCAGAAGATTGATCGGCCGAGTTCGTGACGGGCCACGGGGATTGGGGCTTCTCATGCATGATCGGGGTAGGTGGCGACGCTGTGGGCTGCGGTTCGAAAGGCGCAGCGCGGACGATCTCTCCCAGCCCGTCGCGCTGTCCACTTTCCGCGGTTTGGCGTACCAAGCGCTCGTGCGCGTTTTGCACGACACGCGCGATTTCAAACGGATGGGGGCGATTCTCAAGCACAAAATTCGGGAGCTCGCCTGCAGTTTCAACATCTACCTTACCGAAATTAAAGATCGTTTGAAAAATTCCTTTTGTCGAGGCGTTCACGTCTTGCACGCGCAATAAAGATACCTCTGAAATCGCGCGGTGAAAAATGCCGTGCTGACCGATGTCAATCAAGCGGTCGTCCGTAATAATCGCCATGTCCATATAAAAATCAATCCATGTGTAATGAAAGAACGCCAGAACCAGCAGATACCAGATCCCCGCTCCGACGATGAGATACGGCAGCAGAGCGGGCGGAACTCCGGTCAGCTCTTCGGTCCCAAACCCGGCAGGAACGCCCGGAGAAGGAAAAATATTAATCGCCATACCCACGATCGCCGGTAAGAGAATCAGAAAGAACACAATCAGCGCGCGCGGCATAAACGCAAGCCAGTACGCTCGCACCGTAAGATAGATTTTTTCTTGGGGCTCTTGGTGCGGATGGGGGAACGAGCGGGGGGGAGTTGGTTCCGACGCTACGGCTCCGACGTTTTCAGGCGCACTGACCGACCCAGGCGACGAAACCGGAGTTGAGACCCCTGCGCTCGTCGGAGTCGCGGATGATGTGGATTCCTCCATTAAAACTCCGCAGGCACAGCGCCTCCTCCAGCGGTAAAACTAATCAACAAGATAAGGGTCACAATCGTAATCACGATTGCCGTTCCGATATATATCCGCCCCATTTTCTGCGTAAAATCAGCGGCACTGCCAATTTCGTGCATTTTTTTAATGACGTAAAATGAATACGCCGCGTACGGAACTAAGAAAAACGCAAAAATCGCCAGCGCCCCCATCATAAAAGCCGTCCTTTACGCTTTTGCTTAAGGTGCGCGTAACCTCGGTCGGTGACTATCCGCCCTTGGCGAGTACGCGCCAAGAACCCTTTTTGAATCAGAAAGGGTTCATAGATCCCCTCAATTGTTTCGGGGTCCTCCGAAATTGCAGCCGCGATTGTACTGATCCCCACTGGACCGCCATCGAATTGTTCCACGACCATCTGAAGAATTTTGCGGTCCATCGCGTTCAGGCCTTGCGCATCAATCTCAAGCATTGTCAGGGCCTCCTCAACGAGACCGCTTTTAATTTTAGGTACGTGACGCACTTGGCCGAGATCACGCACACGCTTCAGTAAACGATTGGCAACACGTGGCACTCCCCGCGAGCGTTGAGCAAGGTCTTGGCGCGCTTGGTCTTCAAGCGTAACACCCAACAGGCGTGCGGAGCGCAGAATAATCTGCTCGATTTCCTCTGGAGTGTAGTATTCCAAGCGATGCGCGTGCCCGAAACGATCCCGCAAAGGAGAAGAAATCGCTCCCGAACGGGTTGTCGCCCCGATTAGGGTAAAGCGCGGAACATCCAACCTCAAAGAACGGGCACCAGGGCCTTTGCCGACCACTAAATCTAAGCGGAAATCTTCCATGACTGGATAGAGCATTTCTTCGACCGTGCTGGGCAGACGGTGAATCTCGTCAATAAATAATAAATCCCCGCTCTCCAGCGTGGATAAGAGGGCCGCCAAGTCGCCGGTGCGCGTAAGCGCGGGGCCTGAACTGATGCGCAAACTAACCCCCATCTCGCGCGCCATCAAAAGCGCCAAAGTCGTTTTTCCGAGGCCCGGAGGGCCGGAGAGTAGCACGTGTTCGAGCGTTTCCGCGCGCGTTTTGGCGGCCGCGATCCCCACGCGCAGATTTGTCTTGATGTGCTCTTGCCCAACGTACTCGGTAAAACGCTGCGGACGTAGGGCAGTATCAATTTCTATTTCTGCTACATCACTCACTGGAGCACTCACGAATGTGCCCTCCCACAGGGATACTGTAGCAAACTTAAACCGTAAAAGAAAAAAATACGCGAATGGAGTTGCTTTTCGAAACCACTCTCAAAAGCATCGAGCACGTGTCGAATGATTGTGTTTTGCACGAAATTGCAAACGCACGGGAAGCGCAGCGCTCCCGTCAAATGCTCTGAGAAACGTGATAATTCGACACGCTATCTATCAGAAAAAGATCTAAAATCCTAAATACAATTCTGGATCTTCGGGGAAACCGTTGCGGCGGATCTCAAAATGCAGATGACATCCCGTGGACCATCCGGTCGTACCTGATAATCCGATGATGTCGTTTTGTTTGACCTGCTGCCCATTACTGACGGCAAACGTAGAAAAGTGAGCGTAAAGAGTCGAATATGTTTCGTTATGCGCGACCCGGACATTATTACCGTATCCGATGGCATAGGCGGCAAAGGTCACAACCCCATCTGCCGCGGCAATAATCGGCGTTCCACAGGGGGCGACTAAATCCATTCCGGTATGGAAGGTCATCCCGAAAACATCCCGCTCACCCAAAGGCCCGAAACCGCGCGAGATGTAGTTATAGGGCATCGGCAGCACGAGGCCGATCGGGGAGTTGCCTTTCGGGATCCCCCCTCCCTTTTTGAAGCCCCGCTCGCGCAGATCGTTTGCGACACGGACAATCTCGATCGAAAGATCATTCGAATATTTCTCCGCCTCGGCAATTTTTGTTTTGATATCTTGCTGTACTTTACTGTTTGTAACGAGGAGTTGCTCTTTTTCTTTTTTGTCGGATTCCAAGGATTGCTTGTGACGCTCAGCCGAAACCTGCGCCACGGCCACTTCGCGCTTTTTGCTTTCAAGCTGCGCTTTTTGCTGCTCTAACTCTGCCTTGAGTGCTCCAGTTTCTCTAAGATTCGCGGTGATTTGACGTTCAAGCGCCTCGTGGTACGTGGAGCGCCCAATCACTTCCGAAATCGAGGAGCTCGTCAGGACCACGGCCCAGGTGCCCGGACTGCCGATTTTATATAACGACCGGATCGTTTGATTACGGTCGTTGGTCAAGAGCTCGATTTCCTGAATTTTAAGATCGATTTCAACCGTTTTTTGATCAATCTCCTGTGAGAGCGTGTTGATCTGGCCTTCGAGTTCACTGATTTTTACGCTCGTAACCGTAATATTACGGTCAATCGTCTGCTTACGCTGCTCAAGCGCTTTTTGTTCATTCTGGCGTGCTTGCAACTGACGCGCAGCTTCCTTTTTTTGCTGCTCAACTTCTTGGCGCTTGCGAATCAACTCGCGCAAAGCATCTTGAGCCCCCACCCGCGAAGGCGTGAAAAGAAATCCCCCGAGTGTTACAACAAGCGATAAAGAAATAAACCCTGTAATTATTTTTGGGATACGGCCCGAGTAGATCAAAGCTCTCCTTACACTTTCCTTACGATACCA
>CAYIGD010000001.1:30033-38084 GCA_964362865.1 uncultured Candidatus Saccharibacteria bacterium
TGGAACCCAAAGGTTAAATAACTCAGTTGCTTAGATATTAAGAAAGAGCATGTAATTATTTCGAAGAAGCTCGCACAGTTCCGACGGGCTTGGTCTCCGACATAGAGTGATTACACGCTCTTTTTAGTGCTTTAGACCTTTAAAAAGCGTCGGGTACCGAGCCAGTTACTGACTGTGCCGATAAAAATCCCGACCGCCAGTTGCACAAAAATGAGCAGGGCGAGATTCTGCATAAACAGAGCTTTGAAATCAATCACCGAAGCAAGGTAGCGTGTCAGAACCGGAGCAAACTGCTGCGCCCCCACATACAGAATAATTGTGGAAATAATCGTGCCAATGATGCCATACAACACGCCCTCAATCAGGAACGGTAGGCGCACAAATCCCGTGCTGGCCCCCACAAGGCGCATAATATCCAGCTCCTCGCGCCGGCTGTAAATCGTCAAAACGATTGTGTACAAAATTACGATCATCGACGCGATTCCAAACGTAACACTCACCCCAAACCCCACGTTGCGCGCCAGGGGTGTTAAGTCAATTAATCGCTTAATCGCATCCCGACTGTCTGTGTACGTATTTGATTCAACAAGAGGCGCAACCTGTGGCCGCTGGAGATATGCGAGGATTCCTTCAAGGTCCTTCGGATCCACGGGCTGGATTTCGAGCCCGCGCGGTAAAGGATTTTTGGCCTCATCAATGGCGTCTTTCAATTCAGGGGAGACTTTGATAAACCGCTCGAGCGCTTCTTGTTTAGAAATATAGATGATCGTTTTCACATCCTGTCTGTTGGCCAGCTCGGTCTGGATATCTTTGATCTGCCCGTCGCTGACGTCCTCGTGAAAATCAACGCGCATATTTACTTTTTCTTGAAGCTGGATGGTCGTAATCCGCACCAAAAAGGTCAGCAGTAAGTAAGTCGAGAGGGTTAAAAGCGTAATCGTCATCATCACGGTTGCTACAAATGACAACCAGCCATTGCGCCAAAAGTTTTGCAGGCCGAACATAATAATTCGCGAGGTTGCTCTCATGATTCGAAATAATGCATAATTGAGCCTTTACAGCGCGTATCGTCCCGGAGTTTGATCGGAGATAATTTTACCATCACGCAACAGGATCACCCTTCTTCTCAGGTTATCAACAATCGCTTTGTTATGCGATGCGAGAATGACGAGCGTACCTGTCTCGTTAATTTTTTTGAACGAATCAATCACCTCAAGCGAACTTTCTGGATCGAGGTTGCCGGTGGGTTCGTCCGCAATCACGATTTGGGGATTATGCACCAAGGCACGGGCAATCGCCGTGCGTTGTTGCTCTCCGCCGGAAATCTCATGCGGATAGCGTTTTGCAAAACGTGCCAAGCCGACAAGATTTAAGATTTTCGGAACGCGTTCACGGATTTCAGCGTCATCCACGTCACAAATTTCGAGAGCATACGCCACGTTCTCAGCTACGGTTTTTTGAGACAGCAGTTTGAAATCTTGAAAAACAACCCCGAGCTTACGGCGATAGAATGGAACTTCGGCAAACGAGAGCGCGGCGATATTACGCCCTACCACCTGAATTTCACCCGCACTGGGACGCTCTTCCCGAATGAGAAGCTTTACAAGCGTTGATTTTCCTGCCCCTGAGGCTCCAACAAAGGAAATAAATTCCCCCTCCTGAGCACTGAAGCTGATGCCATCGAGCGCTTTCACCTGGCCATAGTATTTTTTGACATCCAAAAGTTCGACCAGGGGACTCGTCTTTTTTGGTGGTTGGGCAAGCGAGGGAGTGCGAGGGGTTTTCAAAGCCACGGGGGCGTTAATGTCAGTCGCAGAGGGGGTAGGGCGCAACGAGAGATTCCTCCCCTCCCTGGAGTTTGCATCCATATTCTCTCCTTTTCTCTTACTGTATCTTCTCACATCCATCTTTTCCAGAAAGCTTTGAAGAGATTAAGAATAATGCGTTGTTCTGGATCGCGCTCGGGTACAAGACATCCTCACATAGGCAGAGTATACTCTGGGCATGGCACACGGAGCGCGACGAGCTAAAATTTTACGCGCGATCGCGACCTTTTTGCGGCGCTCGCAACTAAAAGACGAGTTACCGGTCGCGCGCAGCAAAGACGTCCGTAAAGCGGCCCGCAAAATTATCCGCCGCTTCCGCAAAGATCTTGAGGAAATGGCCAAATACTAATGTCGCGTCCGATTGTTTTTTTAACGCCTGAACACATTGAAGAGATCGCGGTTGAACTTGCCCACGAACTGTTCGTCTCAAAAAAGTACCCGATGGCAACATTTAAATACCTGAATCGCGACCGACTGGAAGCGGCGCTGGCGCTGCCAAAACAGCCCTATTACGACTCAATCATCAAACAGGCGGCGATTTTAGGGTACGCAATTATTGAGGGCCATCCGCTTCAAGATGGCAACAAGCGCATCGGGATGACAACCATGCTGGTTTTTCTGCTGGTGAATGGGTACGTGATGACCGCCCCGAATGGGGCTCTGCTAAAAACAGCCTTACGAGTTGTGCGCAAAAAGATTTCTAAAGAAGATTTCGAACGCTGGGTCGCCGAGCATACCCGGCCTGCTAAGCGCCGCTACGTTCGATTGGGACGATTAGTGATCGGTAGTTTCCCGGCCGCCGAATAGTTACCACCCGAGCTGATTTCAAAATTACTTAAATTGGGCCGCGATCACACCTAACAGATATCCAATCAGCCCTGCTCCGACGGAAACAAAGAGCATCTCCAAGCCGCTTCGCAGCGGACTGGTTTTCCTGAGCGAAATCCGCGCCTTCCATGCCCCAACGGAAAAGATCACGAGCGCACAAAGCGTGATGGCAATCGGGATCGCGAAGGACGTTGGAAAAAGAATAAACGGGGAAAGAGGCACGATCCCCGCCACCATATATGAAACCCACATCACAAGCCCGTTTTGAATCGGCAGGTGATCATTCGCGCCAGTGCGCACTTGCTCCTCAGATTTAGACGAAATGTACTCGCCGCTGCCCATTGAGATCGCTTCAACCACAACCAAAATAATGCCCGCGACGAGCACATCGCGGCGCCCTGCGCCCGAGGCGGCGATTCCCACCACGACCCCTAATGTGGAAACAAGCGAATCCTCGATTCCAAAAATAATCGGGCGGATTTCTTGGACGATCATGCTATCTGCGTGATGGCGTTTCATTTTTCCTTTTGCCTTTTTACCTTCCTATCGTATTCCTTCTCGTGAACTCTTAACCACTCCACAGTTTCTTTTAATCCCTCTTCCAACGCAGTTGTTACCCTCCATCCGATCGTACGCGCCATATAGGTCGGGTCGCCTACCCAGTAGTCGGTGTCCCAACTGCGGGCCGGGTACGTGCCCCAGCGTTTATCAAGCTTCCCGACAATCTTTTCTAAGGTCGCGACCACTTCCCGAATTGCGTATTGCCGCCCGCTACACACATTAAAAACCGCGCCTTTATGCTTGGCGGCCGAAAGCGCGCTGAAAAGGTAGGCCTCGACTGTATCGCCTACGTACACGTGATCCCGCCGCTCACGGCCTTGTGTTAATAAAAGCGGTTCCCCTTTTAATGCTCGGGTAATGATTGTTGGGATAAGTCGCGTCGGTTCTTCCCACGGGCCGTACACGCTAAAAAGCCGCAGCGTTACCGCGGGCGCTTTTTCTTGGATCGCAAAGACTTGCGTAAGATGCGTAGCGGCCGCCTTTGTGGCGGCGTAAAAACTCACCGGTTCCAAAACGTCAATTTCTTGCAGTGGATGGCGCTTGAAGCCGTATTCCGAGTGCGTGCCGGTATTAACGAAGCCGCGGTAGGGTACCTCGCGCAGGGCGGAAAGAAGCGTCGCGGTTCCGCGCACGTTTACCTCAATCATTTCCGCGCAATCTGTCTGATACGAATACGCCCCCCGCGCTGCAAGGTGGAACACGTACATCGGTTTAATTTTACGAACAAGTTCAGTGAGCTTTTTTTCATCGGTAAGCGATACATCGTGCATCGAAAATTTCTCTTCCACCTCGCGTAAGCGCCACATATTCGTTGAGCGCTTCACTATCACATATACTCGGGCTCCCAATTCGATCAACCGCCGCGTAAGATTCGCACCCACGAATCCGGCCGCGCCGGTAATAAGCACTGGCTTATTTTTATACGGCAATGAAAGCGTATCCTTCATTGATCCACCCCCTCATAGCGGACAGAAACGTCATCAATTTCTAATTCCACATCTTGACGAATTTCCCCGAATTTCAAAGCGCCAATTTTTTCGCCCTCATCGGGCGCAATTGTAACCGTATAAGAATGCCATGTTCCGTCAGGGGGCATCGCAAGCTCGGTCCGCCAGCGTTCAAGCCACTGCTCACTTCCCTGCGGCTGCCACCAAATCGGCACAATCGCGTTTTGAATTTTGGTATTTTGTGCCGTAATCTTAGCACGCAGCGTAAGCGTAAACGGCTGATACGCCGGGAGATTAAGCGCGGAAATTATGATTGGCTCGGCCCGGCTCACGGCAGGGTCGTACTGCGTTTTGAATGTATCTTTCGTGATCGTAAACTGTGCGCCTTCGCGCATCAGGGTGCGGGCCGGTTGGGAAATATCGCGCACGCTTTCTTTTGAAAATATGACTACAAATAATTTTTCTAAATCCCAATTTCTTTGCTTCAAAATCTGCAGCGATTCCGCGCTATTGGTTGTCAGATACAAGTTATCGGCATTGATGTGGTAAAAACCGGCGAGCCCATATTCGGTTCGGCCGAATTGGTTGTTGGTCAACGGGTCGATCGAAAAACGCGGCGCTACCGCGATTGTCTCAAGCACCGTACCCTCGCCGAGAGCGGGAATTGCATTTTTTAACCCGAGATAAAATTGTTGGATTTGGCCGGTCTCTTGAGCGCGCGCCGCAACCGCGGCGCGCGCTTGCAATGCCTGAAAAATAATCAATCCCGCGAAAAGACATACGAATAAGACGTGCGTCGTTTGTGAAAACCGACGCCCAAAAAGAGCGTGTCCGATCAATCCAAGCAGCGGAAAAGTGGTCATCGTTGTAAACGTTAAAAATCGATGAGTGTTGGAATAAACCATTGGCTCGCTTCCCGCAAAACGAACCGTCACTTGCATAAGTAACGCATTTAAAATCGCGACAAGCGAAAAATAGCCGAACAATTGTCCGATTTTTGTCGTGCGGTTTTTCCACCAATACGCAAGCGAACCACTCATCAGTACCAAGCCAAGAGCGCTATAAAGAGCGGGCGTTGCCCCCCACTGATCTAAGGCAGCCACGCTCGCTCCCACGTTACCGAAACCAGCCATGATAATCGGCAGAATCGGAAACGCGCTTAATCCCTGCTCGCTGAAGGTTTGACCCCATACGAGGGCCGGGGCAAACGCCGCCAGCGCCAGAGTGGAACATACAATGACAAGCACGCGGCGGGTTGAATTTTTCTTCCACTCGAAGAAAAGAAGATACAGAATAATTGGAATCGGCAGCAAAAAACTGCGGAATTGCGAAAAAGCAAGCGCGATGACGTATAAAAAAAGCGCCAGAATCAGCGCTGCCGGTCGCCCTTTACGGCGGTACGCGTCTAACGACCAGAGGATGCTAAAGAGCAGTGCGATAACATAATAATTTTGAAAACCGTTCGTCGGCTCCCAGGAAAGAGTTTCGATCCCAAAGAGGCCGCTTGCGGTAAACATCAGCGCGATGACAACTGCCATAAGACTCATACCCAAGCGCCTGAGCACGATGTAAGCAACAGTCGTTGCAACTACCCCCATCCCAATACTGAACGCGAAAAATCCAAGCTGATTATATCCGAACAATGCAAACTGCCACGGGTATAAAAATAATTGCGAAAGATAGGGGATGCTCTCTGGCCGCAGATATTCCTTCCACATCAGCGCCGGATGTTGAAAAACATACGCCCATCCCAAACTTTCATACCGAAACCAATAATCCCGTAAACCTTCCACGGCAAACAAGAAAAGCGCTGCGGCCAACGCGATCCAAAGGACGAGCGGATAATGTTGAATGAATCTCCCCAGCTTGATCATGCGGTTTTTTTCATGTGGATTTTTTTCCATTGCGCAAATTCGGCGCTGACGCGGTAGCGGAACATATTATGTAAAAATTCGAGGAGTGTTCTGAGGGACGTAGATGACTTACCGCCAGCGCGTTCTCTTAGTTTTGTGGGTAGCTCCACAATCGAAAGGTTGAGCGCGTGCGCCTTCGCGATCAACTCCAAATCCAAAAATGAATCCCGAAAATGCAAGTTGAGTTTGGGCAATAAATCCCGACGAAAAATTTTCGGACAGGAATTGATGTCTTTCACGCGCGTGCCAAACAATACGCGAGCAAAAGCATTATAGCTGCGGGATACAATCTGACGCAGAGGGCTTTCGCGTACCGGGCGATAAATCTTGGCGATATCCCCCTTCCCCGCAACCACCGCTTGAAAACACCTCACGATATCTTTCGGGTCAATCTGGCCGGTTGAGGTCATGTGGCACACAAATTCAGCGCGCGTTTTATCCCACCCATCAATAATCGCCCCGCCGTAACCGCGTTTATGGGTGACAATCACATGCGCCCTCCGGTTCGCACGCGCAATCCGATAGAGAACGGTTAACGTTTCGTCGCGCGAGCCATTCTCTGCCAAAATAAGTTCGAAGTTGATTTTTGCGTAGCGCAAGCACTCGTCAATTTCGGCAACGACCGCTTCGATGAAACCGGCCTGATTGTGAATCGGTAAAACAACTGCAAGGACAGGGGCGTTTTTCATCGGCGCGAGGAGACCATGTCGCGAGCAGTTTCCGCAATTCCGGCCCCGTCAAGCCCGAATTGCGCCCTCAGATAGTCGGCGGTTCCAATCCGCTTTACAAAACGGTCGGCTGTGCCGAGGCGGTAAAACCCCTTGAGGTTGATCCCGCGTTCTAAATAATACGAAGCAATCGCGCTCCCAAATCCGCCCATAATTGTGCCCTCTTCTAACGTCAGAATATACGGGATCTTGCGCCCAATCTCGTCCAGCAAAAGAATGTCGAGCGGTTTAACGGTTGGCATAGCCACCACGCAGAGCTGAATTCCCTGAGCATGGAGGATTTCGGCCGCCTCGAGCGCTTCGAAAGTGATCGGACCGGTTGAAATAATTGCGATATCGCCCCCTTCCCGCAAAACAGCACCCTGCCCAATCTGGAACCGAGGTTCTTTTGTGTGAATGGCGGGCTCGCCTTTTTTACCAAGCCGCAGATACACCGGCCCGTTATGCTTTAACATGGCCCGCACTGCGGCAGCGGTTTGATTCGGATCAATCGGACAAATAACCGTCATTCCGGGTAAAGTACGCATAATCGCCACATCTTCGAGCGGGTGATGCGTGGGCCCGTACATTGAATATCCAAACCCGCCGCCCACGCCCACAATTTTAACGTTCGCTTCGTGCAGGCAAATATCGTTGCGCACTTGCTCGTAAGTACGCATCGTCATAAATGTCGCGATCGTATAGCAGATTGACTTTTTACCCATCAACGCCATGCCGGCGGCCATTCCAACCATGTTTTGTTCCGCGATCCCGACATTCAGAAATTGCTTGGGGAACCGCTTGGCAAAAGACTCGATCATCTGAAACCCTAAGTCCGCGGTCAAAAAAATAATGTCTGAGTCACGCTCAGCTTCTTGCTCCAGAGCGTTAATGAATGAATTACGCATTCAGCTCTTTCATCCCCTCGATAAAATGCTGCTCGGTGGGCGTGTGATAATGCCAGGTCCAGTCGTCTTCCATAAACGAAACTCCCTTGCCCATAACCGTATGCGCGATGATCACACTCGGTTTATTTTTTTTAAGGGGGAGTGTTTTGAGAAGTGCGGTCAATTGTTGGTAGTCATGTCCGTCCACTTGGGCGACTGCCCAACCAAAACTTTGCCATTTGGCGGCAAATGGCTCCAAACCAAGGACGTCCTTCGTGCGCCCAAGCGCCTGGCTCTTATTGTAATCAATAATTGCGGTAAGGTTCTCAATGCCGTGATGCCCGGCGAATTGCGCTGCCTCCCAAATTGAACCTTCGTTACA
>CAYIGD010000001.1:38184-54461 GCA_964362865.1 uncultured Candidatus Saccharibacteria bacterium
AGCAAAAATCGGTCCCGGTCCGGATGATCCGGCCGCTCGTGCGGAAACCGCAAAAAGCCGTTGTACAAAGCAACTAATATATCAACAATCGAAAATGAGCTCCCTACATGGCCCGTGCGGGCGCGGTAGGAAATCTCGAGGATGTCCCGTCGAATTTGAGCCGCCACTTCCGGTAAATTTCTGAGGTGTTTGGGGCCGGGAAAAAGGTCTCGTTTGGTGGATAATTTTTCGTAAGGGGAAAGTTTCATATTGTTTGGTAAGACATCATGGTAACTTACCTTACAGCAGGACTCAAGCAAACACCGCTTGCAAAAAGTATAGCGCGTTTATATTCTACGTGACCCATTATTTTAAAGCAGGAAAAGAAATCGTAAGGCGATTCAGCGCAAACACAGCCGTAGGAGGCCCGAGTAAAACAAGTTTGGTTAGTTGCGCTCCCGCGCACGCAAGCTCACCCGAAAGCGTCACTGTCCCTTGATTGCCCGGCGCAAAAAGTTCGACCTTTTGAAAATGCAATTCATCGCTCAAGAGACGCTGGTCAAAAACCAAGGCAGCGCTTTCTTTTTTGCCATGATCCGAATTACAACTGGGGGAAACCACAAAGCGTGCGGGGCTGTTTTCCAATGCTTCCTTCGATAAAAATACTGGGGAGGAAGAAGTTTGGGCGGCCAAAAAACTATCAAAGAATTCTTGATACCGGCGCTGCATCGCCACCGACCAGTAATCATATGGAAGCAACAGCGTTCCGGGAAGATTTTCCTCCAACGACGCCCGTTCTTGTAGGATCCCCTCCGCCGGGATGCGCTCCGGTGGAAGCGCTTTGAGCGTTAGTTCAATTTTAAAATGCCCTCGGGTGGGCAACGCAACGTCAAGTTGTGGACTAACAATGAGCGGCTCGCGGGCAAGAAAGGGACCGTCCCGCTGAGAGAACTGAGGGGCAAAAAAACCATTCTGGGTAGGCGTACTAGATTGCCAGGCACTAAAATCGGTTGTAGTCCACTCCGCTGCACTGGGATTCGTTAACCAGGCACGCACATGTGCGCTCAGCTCTAGCATTCGTTGCTCCCCACTATCCCATCCCAATGCATACACACGCTCTGACGGGATCTTGAGGTTCTGTTGCTCACGCTCAAAAGTGCGCAGGTCTTCAAACAACAGTACCGAACGCGGCTGGTAAAGAGCCCCAAGCAGCGCCTCGGGATTTGTGTTCGTCAAGGGATTATGCCGCCCGTCGACAATCACGAGCGCCGAGGGGGTATCGGGGTTTGTTTGGGAGGGGGGAAGGGCGCGCAATAATGTTTGCAGAACCGCCCGATCTGAAATACTGCGCTCATGTAACCATTGCTGCTCGAGTACGAGAAATTCAGCGGCGCGAAATCCAATCCAGCCGACGATAAATATCCCTGCCCCCACTGCCGTTGCGCGAGCGAAAACCCCACCCCTTCGCATTCGTACAGCAAAGCCCGATACCCAACGAGCAAGAATAATTCCAAACGCGATTTCCAGTCCAACTAAAGGAAGATACGCATACTTATACCCGGCAAAGAGCGGGTCAAGACGATCTACAATACCACGGATGTCAGTCGGCTCCCCCACGGCGAAAAACGGCACGTACCATATCGTGAGATAAAACCACACCCAGCCCCAAGCGAACAGTCGCCCTGCTGGTGAACGTCGTGCGGTCCAAACGGCAACTAGCGTGCCGAAAATAAAAATCGCGGCTCCCAACCAGATGACCCAAGTGATGCTATCGTTTTTAGCCGCTAAAAACGTGAGTAATTTGGAAAGGAGCACCGGGGGAACCAATGCCTTCGTAGTAGCTTCGGCCAGCAGCGCGAGTTGCACAAAAGGAAAGGTGACTTTTTGACCGTCTCCCATCGGGACTGAAGACGCAAGATTCATAAAAAAGAAGCTGGCCGTAATCAACCCCACCCAGATCCAGTCGACTAGAATCCGACGCCACGCCAGATGCCGCGTAAATATAAGGTCGGTCAACACGATCAGACCCCCCACGCTAATCGTGCGCACAGCCCCGCCGCCCTTGAGGGTCGCCGCAAGCAAAAAAAGTGCCAGCACGATCCCGTAGCGGTCTTTATTCCGACGCGCGACGATCCATGTCCCGACTGTTGCACACGTTAAAATGATCCCCAGATTGTCGCCGAGAATATTAGAAAGCCAAGGCAACTCGCTAAAGGTGTTGGGCGAGATCCCGATGAGAAGCCCCGCGATCACCGCCGCCGTTCGAGATCCAGATACAATTCCCGCTAACCTTGCGCCGACAAGAGTGACGCCGATCTCCATTAAGACTCCGGCGCTCGCGAAAACCGTTACTGACCAAGGGTGCGCGATCCCAAAAATTTTATAGAGCAGGGTAAACGGACCCCACGCGTAGATTTCGCGCCAATGGATAAATCCCGCGTGTGCAATGCGCATCGCTTGGTAATCACTGGGAATAGAATCAATTGAGAACAACGGCCCGATAATGTTAGGAAATTCGTCGTAATAAAATGAGCGGAGAAATGAGTAAACGTGCACGACCACAACCGCTGTGATAAGCGCGCCGATCAAACCCCACCCGAGGCGAAACGACGTGCGCGCTGAAAGATAACGCCACGCAAGATACAACCCAATCGCAACAAGACCAAATTGGTCTATCACATAGGCCCAGTTAAACCCAAGAGAATGGAACATAATTTGTGGAGCGCGCAGGAAAAAAATTATCACTAACAGCGCCAGAGTAACCTGGGGATAGCGGGTGATAATCCCAAATCTGTTCCGAAAGAATGTAAGCGCGTTCGCCACGTTTGTATCGGCTTATAAACGAGTCAGGTCGACGATGTGTAGTATGGTAAACATATAAATTAATCATTACCGAAAAAGATACGGATGCCAACTAAATCGCCTCATACCGCACTATTCGTTTATGTAGGCGCGTTGATTGTGATGCTGATCGTGTTCAGCGGCGTACCCTACACCATGCTCTCCGCGCTGTATCCACCGCCGGCGGTGTTGGCTATCCAGCAACTTGTGCCGATTATTTTCGTTGCGATCCTTCTTACGGGCCTGCGCAAACGCTTTTTCCCGCTTCGTCTTACAAAACAGGACTGGCTGCTGATCGGGATTGTGCTCATCGTAGCGGTCAGCGCGCATGCCCCTTATCTTACGCACTATTTTTTCAAAGAAGACATTGCGATTGAAATTGCCGGAGCTGCAGACGCCACAGCGGGCGCCTTCCCAATAACCGCTAGCCGGCTGTACCCGCTCTCGCTGTTTAGTGTGCTCTATTGGATCGGAGGCGGAAGCGCACTGCTGTTTACGGCAGTCGGATTCCTCTTCCACCTTGTAAATTCGGCGCTCTTTTTTGTTCTCATTAAAATTGTGACCGAAAGGCGCGCGATCGCCGCCGGCGCGGCTCTGATCTGGGCGAGTTCGCCCGCTTTCTTAGAAAGTTTCGCGTGGCTTGGCGTAGGGGTTGGATCCGGCATGGCGATCTTTCTTGCTTTGGGAGTCCTCATACTCTGTACCAGCGCCCTCAAGGGAGGCCGCACAGACACGCGCGTCCCGCTTGTGCTTTCAATCGCGTTCCTTGTCGCGGTTAATGCGGGATTCGTGCGCGTCGGAATTGTGCCGTTTTTACTACCGCTCATAATCTTCGTCATGACGCGCGTTCAGCCGAATCTTATGGGAATGTTTTGGATCCTTATGAAACGGTTTTGGCTCCCGATTGCCATTGGCGTCGTGGCCGTGTTATATCTCTTGCTCCCCACGATCAGTTGGGGCGAAGGGGCGAATGTGCTCGGTAACCGACCCTTAACCGGCAGCGTATTTGTCACTACGTTCTTTACAATCACGGCCGCTCTTTTCCCGCCCGCGGTACAGGAATTTCTCACCACGCAGCTTGCCGTTTCAGACGGCGCGCTCAAAACAACTCCGTGGTACGCGTTCCACCTCATTATTTTGGGCGAAATTTTCCTCCCACTGGTAATCGTCGTGTTCAGCCGCGACAAAATCGTACGCGCGATTGGCTTATTCGGATGGGTATGGTTTATGGCGAGTTTAATCCCGATGGTGATCGGTGGCGGAGCCCAGGATAATTATATCGATGTCTACCGCTCTACATTAAAGTTTCCTTATTTGCCAGGGCTCAAACAGATTCAGTTCGCCTATTTTGGCTACACGCTTGCCTTAAGCGCCGCGCTTTATACGATCTTTATGTTCTTCAAAGGTAAACTGCGCACGACCGCTTTTGCGATTGTAATCGGGGCTGTAACGGGATTTTTTGCGCTTGGTAGTTGGAACTATCACACAGAATTTGCGGCCTACTATAGCCAGCCGCTCAAAGAACTCGTGAAAATGATTAATGCCCGCGCGCCGCACAAAAACGAATATCTGCTCGTTTTCGCCCCCCATGGTTCGCCTGTGAATAGTTTTCTTTCAGGCGGGCGGGAATTACCATATTTAACCGCGCCCCAAAAAGTGCTTTATACACGTGACCCGCAGGAGGCACAAACGTGGATGCAAACCTACCACGTGCGCTCTGTTAATGTGCTCTACGTTGAATACGATCCGCCCAGCGGATTAGTATGGCCTGTTCCGTTTACGGGCTTTCCTGGACCAACAACTGGCGAGTGAATTCTGAAGTATCCTTAAACTCGAGGGTCGTGCGATCAAATTCAAAGCTCAAAATCTGATCCAGACCGTACGTTCCCGCTTGATATTCTTTTTGAACATCCGCAAACGCGTGGGTGTAGTCCGCCGCTGGCAATCCGTAAGCCGGCAAGTCAAAACCGCCCTTCATCAGGCCGTCCATAGGAGAAGTCGACGCAGAATACAACATGAGCGGCACACCAGTCTGAGGCAAAAAATCAGGCAACTTTTCAGTGAAAAAAACCTGGGCGGGAATTGAAATTTCTTGTACGAATGCAACGTGAGCACGGCGCGTCTCCAATCCAAATGCACCAATAAAGGGCAGAGCAAGAACAAAAATAGCTACGCTACGTTTGCGTACATTTATTTTGGGAAACATACCATATCCCCACGCAACAAGCCCGAGATATAGCCCCGCAGCGGCAAGGTGCAGATATTTCGAACCGGGCTCATACGGCCAGTGTAAAAACGTAAAGTCCAACTCCCCCCGCCCGGCATTATCACCGAGCAGTGAGGTAAAGATCGCTTCCCCCAAAAACCAGGCAAACCCCAAAATGACAACCGGACGCAATACGCGCGCGCCAAATCTCATAAAGGCCACTGTAATAAGCGCGATCCCAACTCCCAAAGCACCACCCAGAACAACTGTTTTTTCAATACTAAGCGTTTCTGGCAAAATCGAAAAAACCGCCTTCCCCCAACTAAGCGGCACGCTTTGAGCAAGCATCAAAATTAGGGAACGGCCGAAGCGCTCCAATAATGAAAATCCGGTTTCGTTCGCGTAGATATGCGTGAAGCGGGGAGCGACAAAAGCGAGCGCCACAGTGAAGATCGCAAAATGAGGCCAGAGGCGTTTGAGGGAACCGCGCATGCGCTCCCGGGTGAAACGCCCCTCGCCGAACTGATCAAGTATTAAGAGTACAACGGGATAGATTGCGACTCGCACGAACCCGAGCTTGAGCGTGGCAAGGGTCATGAGCCAACTGAGCGCACGCAATACATTCGAATCAGGGTATTTTTTTGACAATAAAAAGATCCAAAGCGACAGGATGAAGACAACCATCACTACGGGGAATCCGGTTGCTGTCAAAAACCAGTTGAAGACCTCAAGATAAATCGGCGAGGCGAGAAAAAGGGCGGCCACAGTGCAACTCACGAGGCGCGAGCGCAGTACAGTATACCCCAGTAGATATAGCAGCGTGGCCGAAAGCCAGTGCGCGCTCAGCGTAAACACCATGTAACTTTTCGCCGCCAGGCCGAACAGGGAAAAGAGCGCGAAGAACACCGAGAACGGGTAGCCGTCGGCCCACGTGAAAAAACGCACAATTTCATCTGAGCGCGCACCCTGCGCTGCTTCACTAAGCGTCACAAGGTTAACTACATCTTCTTTAAAAAAGTAATGATTCAAGAGCGGCTGCATCACCCAAAAAGTAAGTATGCCAAGTAGAATAATACTGGGCAGGTGTGGGGGTATTTTTTGAATAAATCCAAGCGGGAATTTACTTTTGGCCCACCAAATCAATAGTACGGGCAATGCCGCCACAAGCGGCAAAAATTGATCGAGGACGTGGCTTACCGGAAACGACCACCCCAATCCACCATAAAAGAAACTACGCCCCCAGCCAGCAAATGAGAAAACCGTTGCCCCCAAGATTCCAAGCAAGAGGAATGTCTGTTTTCGCTGAGGTGTCATAATGTACGTTTCCCGCTACTCTTTTGCGCTACAACAACAAAATTTCCGGCCGGTAGGCGAATGAGCACCTCGGAAATCAACACAAAACGCAGTATAATCAGCAACGTCTTTTTCATCGGGCGCGGAAATGGAAATAATTCCACCCAATGTCGCAGGGTGTGCGTGTTTTTAAGCGCAGCAAAACGGCGAACCTTGAAACCCGCCGCCTCACAAACGCGCGTGATTGTTTCTTTGTTGAAAAGGTAGGTATGCTCGATATCAATAATGGGAGAGCGGCTTCCCAACAGTTTGTTGGTGGACGCGTCGAGGTTGTGGCTAATGCACAGTACAATCCCGCCTTCACGCAGCTCGGAAAAGCTTTGTTTTAGTGAAGCAAGCGGATCCGGTAGATGATCGATTACCTGAAAATAGCAGATCACGTCAAAGAAATTCTTTTTAAACATCCCGCTTCGGTAGAAGCCGCCTTTGATGTTTTTTTGGACTCGAGGGTCGGCGCTTGCGCGCGCCTGGTCGCTCGGCTCCACGCCCCACACTTCTTTCACCCCCAGCCGGCGCGCCTCAAGTAAAAAGAAACCGTCCCCGCACCCGATTTCCAAAAGCCGTTCGCGCTTCTTTGCAAGCGGCAATGCCTCAGTCAGCGCCCTACCGTACGTGAGATTTAAGGCGCGC
The DNA here is from genome assembly GCA_964362865.1 of uncultured Candidatus Saccharibacteria bacterium. Classification (GTDB taxonomy): domain Bacteria; phylum Patescibacteriota; class UBA1384; order JAGVHQ01; family JAGVHQ01; genus JAGVHQ01. The sequence continues at coordinate 45,194 of CAYIGD010000001.1, forward strand.
ATATCCCCCTCGTACGTTACTTGGCTTTTCTGGTAAAGCGTTTTGAGCACGTCTTCGCTAAGACGAGGAGTTGAACGCAACAAGCCGCATGTTGTGCAGCGCACCATCTGGTAATGAATTCGGTCTGGCAGGCGCCGCGCCGAAAATGTCGCCGCGTTGAAATCTTCCACCGAAAAATTCGCGGGATACACGACCTTGTAGAGTGTGACCCGACCACAGATTGCGCAGGGCGCTTCGACAAGCTGGTAATTTTTTGTTTTAGGTAATTTTTTCATTGGTAACAATATCGCACAGCTTTGGATCCGTGACTGCAATATAATCGGAGTATTTCATGATAATCGATTTTGTATGCTCGCCGGCGTTAAAGGCGATTTGATGATTTTCGGAGAGCGTGTTATCGACATACGTTGTAATCTCGCAGACGTTGCCGATGGGATAACACGCGCCCACCTCACAACCCATTACTTTCACTACTTCCTCTTTTGTAGCGAAGCGGATCCGGTTAACTTCCACGACCTTACGCACTTTTTGCATATTAAGTTTGCGATCCCCTGGCAGCACAAAAAGCTTAAACTCGCCATCGGTTTTCAAAAGCAGCGCTTTCGCGCCTTGTGAGATTGTCACGTCCGCCGGCCGCGCGGCATCCGCCTCAGCACTAGTGTAAACCGGATTATGCGTTAAGACACGGTAGGTGATTTTATGACGGTCAAGTAATTCAATAATTTGTTGATACGGATTATCAATCATTTTTTTCCTTTTGAGCATGCACTAAGATCATAGGCCAAAACAATCGCGTTCTAGCCAGACGTTGAAAGAGTATGCGCAATCGAACAGACTTGACTCGCTCAAGCATTATTTTATGTGGTAATGGGCCGATTGATAAAATCCTGAATCCCGCTTTTTGAAAAAGACGGCGCATTTGTCCAGCAGTAAACGAAAGTTCATACCCAAAAATCATGTGCCGGCCGCCTAATATCCGGATATGAATTAATTCAGCCAGCTGTTTTAGGACGGGAATATTCGGAATATTACCCCATAGTTGGCGGTAGGTGAGCGTGCCGAGCGAAATATAGGGGACGGTATTAACCGCTTTCCCACCGACCTTCATCACTCGATTCAGTTCTCGCACCGCACCTCCAACATCCTTGAAATGCTCCAGTACGCCTCCGCCATATACGTAACCTATTTGATTTGACGCAAATGGTAGATGGCGAATATCGCCGCGGACAAGAAAGACGCGCACGCCATCCCGCTTGGCAAGTGACTGTGCGATTCTTAACGCCGGCATCGAAAAATCAATTCCGATGACAGTTGCGCCCTTCTTTGCAAAAACTCTTCCGAGCGGAAACGTACCGCAGCCAAGCTCCAAATACGTACGGTTGGTAATATTCGGCCACAATTTTGAAAAAAGCGAAATTGTATCGTTAATGTAAAATGCATCTTCCGCTATGATTTTTTCAATATTTTTTTCCGCTTCTTTATATTTTTTAGACCACTTGCGTTCGGAAAGAATAACATCGTCCGGTAATTCCTTCGGCATCAAGTCGGGAATGCCGTCAATAATCGGGTACCGCGATTTACACTTTATGCAGATTAACTCAGATTTATTTTGCGCAAGCGCGCTATGACACTTCGGACAAGCTAGAGATCGCAGAAATTCAGGTGAAATTCGTGCTTTGTAATTCATTAGAAAACTATTTTTGTAAGGTCGCCTTCAATAAAAATCGGATTAAGTCCGAGCACTTCTTCTCTGAATGAAAGATCTGGGGAAATAGGATTCAGGACAAAAATTTTTTTCTTCAAATAATGCGCTAATCCCATTTCCATGAGTGTTGCTCCGCCGATATAGCCGGAGATTCCTTTTTTATCTTTATTGATCACCAAGATCGCATCTGATGCAGCAATCTTTTTGAAATGGTCGTTAATGAAGGCGGTTTTCTTACGGTAATTGCCATCGCGAAACCACGTCTTAATATTGGTAACGTTATAATCCTTGGAGCGCTCCATTAAGACTGCACCGTGAGGTGCCTGAACGCGAAATCTAAGTTGTTGGAGATCCTTTTTAAATTTATTTACTTCACGGAAAAATTTTGCACTCGCACAAAGAGCAATTGTTTTCTTTTCTTTCACTTGAGGAACAATACCCGCAGCTCGCACCGCTTCAAAGTGTCGCTCAAATTGGGAATGTAGAGGGGTAGGGAATTGGGTATTGTGAAACCATTTGATTTCTTCAATCGCCTCTGGGTCACCATTTTTTACCCCTCTAGGATCGATTAAGCACGCGAAGACTATTGCCACCCAGTGCGTTTGCTTGCCCTCATGATTCGTGCGCAATATATTTCTTACGAGACACTGTTTGAGCTCTTTAATTTCAACGCCGTATTCTTCGCGCACTTCACGTTTTACCCCTTCCTCAAACAACTCTCCGAATTTTAATGCTCCGGCACCGCAATCCCAAGCTCCGCGCTCATCCCTACATTTGGGTGAACGCTTGTGAAGCAAAAAACTTCCTTTTCCATCGTGACAAAAGAATACGCACGTAACACCGATGAAGTCCAGACCTCGTTTCAGGGTTTCTTTTGCCATTTTGCCTTTAGCAATAGGGGAGCGTACAAATCATCTTCGAGATTGATTCTAACGTATGCGAGTTCTTTTTGGGTAGGATTACGGTCTTGGAATTGGACAAACGGCACGTCTTCAATGATGGCGATCGGGGTTTGCTCGTTGCCCTCCCCCATTACCGCCACCGCCCCGGCGGCAAGGGCGTCCATCATATTTGCCTGTGTTACTAAAAGCGGTCTCCCAAAGACGTCTGGCTTGCCGATGTAATTATTCAGCGCCGCAAAACCGCTGTGGGCGATTGCCGCGCCCACAGTTCCGCGCCGTAATGGGGTCGTACGGCTGTCGGTGATCACCACGCCGACGTAACGCAGGCGGTATTCTTTTTTAACAAACGCGCGAATGGCATGTACCGACTTTTGCGGATCTTTTGGCCAGAAGACATATGTCCCTTTGGCATTCGACTCGTCAATCCCCGCGGTCGGAATAAGCAAATTATTTTTAATCGTAAGCGTAATCCCATATTTTGCTTCCGGGTCGGCGACGACGTATTCCGCTTCCGCTTGAATCAGATCTTTCTTTCGAGCATTTTTTTTATTAACAAATCTACCTTCAGTTAAAGCGATAATTTTTGACGTAACGACGACAATTGATTTTTCTCTCACCCGAGGAAGTACTTTTTTTAATAGTAAAAAAAAGTCACTTTTTTGGGGTAAAACTTTAGGGGTTCGTATCGCGGTAATTGTCATTCCGCTACGCCTTCGGCTTCGCGGGACAATCCTTCCCGACGGTAACGCAGAAAAACTTCGTCGCCCACTGATTTTACTGAAACGAGCCGAAATTGCTTTACGGCAAACGGCTTTGGAAAATAATTTTCTACCAACGTGGGCGTTATGTCTTTTTTAGTCCCGAATATTTTAGGCGCAACCGTTAAAAAAATCTCGTCCAGGCATTCGGCCGCTAAAAAAGAGCCAAGGGTAGTGGGACCCCCTTCCACGAGGACCCGCTTTATTCCGCGCTCATGCAAAAAACGCGAAAGCAGCTCGATTTCCACTTTAGTTTTCCCAAACCGAATCACATTCACTTTCTGACTATACCCTGCCGGAATACGCGCGGACTCGTTTGTTACAAGCATCACCTCAATTGCTTTGGGAGCGCTTGCCAATAAGGCAAAAAGTTGTTTGGTAGGCTTGTTGCTAAGAACCAGGTAGATCAGTGGATAATTCTTTCGTGCTCTTGTGCGCAAAGATAAGAATTTTCGCAGGGTTAAACTGGCGAAGGTCGGGTGGTGTAAGGCAGTCGTTTTACCGTGGATTAAAATGTCCGCACGCGCTCGCAATTCTAACAAGGTTTCGTAATCCTTTGAGCTTCCGATCGGCCAGTAGGCAGGATTATCTTTTACCGCGACTTTACCGTCGATCGTGGCGACAAAATTAGTGTAGAAATATGGTCGACTGCCGGATTCCGGAAACGTAATCGTAGCGTAGATCATGCATGTCGTTTAGGACTTTTTAAGCCAGCGTACGCCTAGGTACACAAATGGCGTTTCGATCACGGACATAAAACATTTCAAAAGCCAGTAGGGGAGAATTAAACTCAACAAAAATGCGGCGTTGTCTGCGAAAGGTTTATTGAGAGCGTAGAAAGCAAGCGTCATAAATACGCTGGTGTCCACGAACTGGGAAATAAAATTAGAGGCATTCGTGCGAAACCACAACGCTTTTTTCCCGAGACGCTCGCGGATTTTAGAAAATACGTATACGTCCAGAAATTCCGCCAACGCAAAGGCAGTGAGGCTTGCGCCGGCAATGCGGGCCGAATACTGAAAAATCGTGTCGTACGCCGCTTCGGTGGCGGCAAACCGCCCGCTCGGAGGCAAGCTTGTTGCCAAAAGCGTAAATAACAAAATGAAAAAGATCATGACCAAACCTGCGCGGATAATGCTGCGCGTACGCTCTTTGCCGTAGACTTCGGTGATCATGTCGTTGATCGTAAAAATCAGCGGAATTACAAAAATCGCGACACTCGCGTTTAATTTGAACGTGCCGATCGTGGTAATCGGAAACGTTTTCGCGCCCATGAATTCCGCTACGGCGATACAAAAAATATAAAGCGCGATCAGAAAATCAAGTTTTTGGATTTTAAACATTTTTATAAGAATGATGAATTATACATCGAACTTTATTGTATACCATAGATTCTCTATAAAAGTATAGTCAAAAAAGGAAGTGCTGACAGTTTGTGAGTAATACCCAAGAAAAACTCTTTGTCTTTAGGGTGGGTCAGAAGATCGGCAACGGCTTCTTGCTTGACCCACCGTGCTTCAGGGTTTTCGGGGTCGCGCGGACGCAGTTCTTTTTCTGGAGTGTAAAATAAGAACATAAAAATCGTCTTGAGCAAGCGTGTGTCATCCCCGCCTTGAAGGCTAATCCTATATCGTTGATAGCTGCCAAGTTCTTGAACTAACGTCAGGTTTTTAACCCCGGATTCTTCGTAAATCTCACGGCGGGCCGCTTCCATGGGATCCTCTCCCTTTTCGATATGACCTTTAGGTAGCGACCACGATGAACCATGCTGACTGACGACAAGCACATCACCCTTGCGATTGAGCACCACCCCACCGGCGGATTTAGTGTGTTTCATTGATTAGCGTCCATGGCACTTCTTGAATTTCTTGCCGCTGCCGCAGGGGCAGGGTTCGTTGCGGCCGACTTTGGCTTTGATCGTGCGGATTGAGCTCATGCGGGATTCGATTGCACCTTGCTGAGATGCAAATCCTCCACCGGCTAACGATTCTGATGCGCCGCGCATCTCGATTGCCGGTCGTCGGATGACCGTCGTAACACCACTAGCAGCATCGGTTTGCTGTTCCACTATCGGTTCAGTAGCGCTGGGAGCAGGCCGCACTGTCACGTTTACATCACCCTTTTTTTCTTGCGAGACAGTAGAATCTCTCAATATTTGTGGGTGCTCGGCAATCCGTTGCATTTCTTGCTCTTGCTCCATGCTTTTCTCGGAGCCAAGCGCTTCCGGCTCAGGGTGGACCGCAACGAGAGGCGCAGGAGCGGGCACTTGGACAATCGCCGGTTGCTGGGGAGCTTGTTGCACCGGTTTCAACTCTACTCGCAAAAGAATCTGCACCACTTCATTTTCAACTGCCTTAATTAACCCCTGAAACAGTCGGAACGATTCTTCTTTATATGCCACTAAAGGGTCATGCTGGCCGTAGCCGCGTAAACCAATTCCTTCGCGCATCGAATCCATCGAGTTCAGATGCTCGATCCATAACGTATCAATGGAGCGCAAATAGATTACCTGCTCCAACCGCGCCACGACTTCGCTCGGATAGCGTGTCATTTTCTGTTGATACGTTTTACGCTCCTCTTCACCCATTAAACTGAGCACCTCTTCGCGCAAGCTGACGTATGCAAGCGTGCGATCATCACCCTCTCCTTGCACAATCACGCCTTTACCTTCCAAAACGCGAGTGCGTCGGCGGTACACCACTTCACGATGTTTGTTCATCACGTCGTCGTACTCCACTAAGTGCTTGCGAATATCAAAGTTGTGGCCTTCCACCTTTTTCTGGGCGGATTCAATCGAACGTGAAATCAGCTTGTGCTCGATCGGCATGTCGTCCGGCAGACCTAAACGATGCATGACTGCTTTTAAGCGGTCACCCCCGAAAATACGCATCAGGTCGTCTTCCATTGAAACGTAGAACAGGCTCACCCCCGGGTCGCCTTGGCGGCCCGAGCGACCGCGCAACTGATTGTCGATGCGGCGCGATTCGTGCCGCTCGGTACCGATCACCAAGAGACCGTCGGCCTCCAGCACTTTTTGATGATTTTTTTCCCACTCATGCATTTGGGAATTTTGACTTTTGCCCTTTGCTCTTTCAGTGGGAGCCTTCCCGCCCAGTACAATGTCCACCCCGCGGCCGGCCATGTTGGTGGCGACCGTGACCGCCCCCGGCTTACCAGCGTTTTCAATAATCTTTGCTTCACGATGATGATTCTTCGCGTTTAAGACTTCGTGTTTGACGCCGGAGCGTTTTAGAAGGCGGGAAAGTCGTTCGGATTTCTCGACAGAAATCGTGCCGATTAAAATCGGCTGACCCACGGCAAGGCGCTCTTTGACGTGCTCCACGACGGCGTTAAATTTACCTTCTTCGGTTTTGTAAATCAGGTCGGTGCGGTCTTCGCGGATCATGGGACGGTGGGTCGGGATTTCGACCACGTCCAATTTGTAAATTTTATGGAACTCTTCCGCTTCGGTGGCGGCCGTGCCGGTCATTCCCGCGAGCTTGGGATACATCCGAAACAAATTTTGGAAGGAGATCGTCGCGAGCGTGTCGGATTCGCGTTTGACCTCCACACCTTCTTTGGCCTCCAGCGCCTGATGCAAACCATGTGAAAACCGCCGGCCGGGCATAAGCCGGCCCGTAAATTCGTCCACGATCAGAATTTCGCCCTCTTTGACAACATAATCCACATCCTTTTTGTACATCGCGTGGGCGCGCAGCGCTTCTTCCAGATGATGGACCATTGCCACCCCGCGCGCGTCGTAGATATTATCTACCCCCAACCATTGCTCCATTTTTTTAATTCCAGAGTCAGTGATGGAAACCGCTTTTTGTTTTTCATCCACAGTGTAATCTTCGTCGCGCTTCAGCTTGGGTACCAATTGCGCGAAACGCTGATAGAGCTCCCCGGATTCCTCGGCTGGCGCCGAAATAATCAGCGGGGTACGCGCTTCATCAATTAAAATCGAGTCCACTTCGTCCACGATCGCGAAATTGGCAGGGCGCTGGGCAAGCGCTCGTACGTCGGAGACCATATTGTCGCGCAGGTAATCGAAGCCGAATTCGTTATTTGTACCATAAGTAATGTCGGCGCGGTACGCTTGCTGGCGGGGAACGGGACGGAAATGGCGCAGGCGCTCGTCTGTTTCGCTCTCGATTTCAACTGTGGAGTCGAATATATACGACGTGTCATGGTCAATCACGCCCACGCTCAGTCCAAGGGCGTGGTATAAAGGGCCCATCCAGCCCGCGTCACGGCGGGCAAGGTAGCCATTGACGGTTACCAGATGCACGCCTTTCCCGGTGAGTGCATTCAGCGCGAGCGGCAAGGTGGCAACCAGAGTTTTTCCCTCACCCGTGCGCATTTCTGCAATTTTTCCTTGATGTAATACGACTCCACCGATGAGCTGCACGTCAAAAAGCCGCAACCCAAGCGTGCGTGTGCCGGCTTCGCGCACCGCGGCAAACGCCCTCGTGAGCACATCCTTCAGCGCGTCTTCGTCGATTTCGTGTTCGCGCTTGGCGCGCTCTTGGGGATTCTCAATTGCTTTGAGCTCTTCTTCGTGCAGTTTATTTTTTTCCTGCACGCGAGAACGCAACTGCTGGAAACGATCCTTTAGTTCGGAGTCGGCAAGCCGTTCAAGCTCCTCAGCAAACGCATTAATTTCCAAAACATAAGGCTGGAGGTGTTCAACCTCGCGTTCGTTAGACCCAAATAATGAAGAAAATAAACCCATCGGTTGAATACCTAATTACGAATTATGAAGTATGAATGCCTGCAAGAGCACGTTCTGTTCGTTTTCCATTCATAATTCTGAACTCATCATTCATAATGCTTCAGTAACTCTTTCAGAGTATACGGTTTTCCCTAGAATTTAACAACGAGCAGGTGTTACTGCTGCATTTTGAGTGCCTCGTCGATCGCGGCTTGCAATGCGTTAAGATCAGCGACTGCGATGCGTTGCTCGCCCACAATCAAAATCGGGTTCGTGCCCGGACGCGGGTCATATTTGATTATTGGCCCGTTGCCTTCGCGGTCGCGCTCGCAGTCGGTGTTTTTGTCTTAGCTTCAGGTATTTTTGTCTTAGCTTCAGGTGTTTTGGTCTTAGCTTCAGGTGTTCTTACCTTTAATTCCTGCGTATTCCTGCGCGTTTTAATCCCCAGAAGTGCCAAGGCCTCCTTGAGCGACTGGATGGCCGATTGCATCTGCGTTTTCGCGGATTTCAAAGTTGTCTGAATCGCGGTTAGATCCCCGCTTTTCTGGGAGCGGTCAAGCGCGGCTGTCAATTGCGTTTTCGCGCTCGCAAGCGATTCCTGAGCATCTTTTAGAGAATTTTGAGCGCTTGTGAGTAAGGTTTCGACTTCAGCTGTCGGCGTGGCTGTGCCGCCTTTTTTGCGCGTTACAAGCACTATCTGCGCTTCTTTAATGATTGATTCAAGGCGGGTCGCCGTATGCGAAAGTTCCCCCAGCCAATGCCACATCCGCAAACTCGGGGCGATCACGCTTAAAATGTTCTTCTCTTCTACAATTTTCTTTTGCAGCACGCGGGCTTCCTCAAGAGTTTTTACGGCTTCGATTTGTTTCTCGTAGCCCTTCAGGGCTGTCATTTCCTGCTCGATCCGCGCCACGAGCGCTTGACGGTCGGCCTCGCTGATTCGTTTAGTCTTTTTAATTTCTTCCGCCATTTTTTCAAGCCGTTTTAGGCGCTGCTCGAGTAATTTTTTCAAAAGTTCTTTTGCTTTGGAAACTTTTTCCGACGCTTTTGCGCTGCTCAATTCCTTCGCGGCCTCGTCAACTGCTTTACCGCTGCGAATTCGCAGTTCCGATGATTTCAGACCAGTTACGCGACCATCCGCACTGTCTTCATCTTCGTCTTCGTCCTCATCTTCGTCTTCGTCCTCGTC
>CAYIGD010000001.1:54561-83019 GCA_964362865.1 uncultured Candidatus Saccharibacteria bacterium
TCGGGAGTTCGAGTAACTGTCACGGTCACGGTTCGCTCTTTCCGACCGCTTTTTGAACTTTCATCGTCTTCATGCGCCAAGGCCACTCCCAAAGGGGCACTCGAAAAAATAATCGCGAGAAGAATCAATAATAATCGGTGCACATTCCTCCTAAAAACTGACTGACTGATCTTTGACGTCCAAGTCGGCGTTCAGTTCGCTTTCAAGCGTATCAATTTGGGTAAAATCACCCTCAACCTCGCTGAGCGTTGTTGCTGGATTGCTTGCGGCGGTTGGCGCAACTGTCGCAGTGGCGTTCAGTGTTTGTGTTTCAGGCGTAGTTCGGGTACCGACCGTAAGATACCAGACCGCTCCGCCGGCAAGGAGCAATGCGAGAATCACGAGCAGTACGACGAGCGCGATTCCTCCGGGTTGCTGTAAACTCGAACGGGGATGAATGGGTGTGTTATCCATTGTTTTCCCTCCTTGGTTGGTATGAAGCCAAAGCGGCTCGGACGCGCGCGCTGACTCCATGTTTTTGTGTTTTCGTCGGATCGTGGCGTGAAAGCCACCGTTTCAATTGTCTCACAAATCGATTTTCCGCAAAATCAATCGCCCTTTCAAACGAATCGTTCTTTTCTTCGATCCGAATCGTATGTCCCCCGGGCAAGGCGAGCGTTAAAGTTACTTGACGATCGCGGTCAATCGTTTTGCGGGGCCCGGAACGGTTCTCCAAAACAACCCGCAGGATAAGCTCGTCTCGCTTACCCAGAAGGCGGATAACTTTTGCGAGACGCCGCAGAGCGTACTGTTCCAGCGCGGAATCCGTTTCGGTGTGCAGGAATTTACAATCAATTGTCATCGCCTCTCCCATGCTTCGACTGCCTGGAAACTGTACCGATCGGCTTGATTTCAGCAAACCCAACGTACTCCGCGAGCGCTTTGGGAACTCTAATCGAGCCGTCCTTTTGCTGATGGTTTTCCAAAAGCGCAATCAGGGGGCGCCCGATGGAAAACGCCGTGCCGTTCAAGATATGCGCGAAATCGGTTTTTCCGTTCTGATCGCGGTAGCGGATGTTAAAATTACGGGCCTGAAAGTCCGTGCAGTTGCTGGTGGAGTGTGTTTCGCGATAGCGCTTTTGCGAGGGAATCCACACTTCGATGTCGTATTTCTTTGCTTGTGGTGCGGCCAATTCCCCCAAACACATCAGCATCACGCGATACGGAAGCTCCAACATTTGCATCAGCCGCTCTCCCATCGAGAGCAGGAAGTCGTGCTCTTGACTGCTCTTTTGGGGATGGGCAAACGAAACCATCTCAACTTTGTCGAACTGATGCTGGCGCAGGATCCCGTGCACATCTTTACCGTAGCTGCCAGCTTCGCGCCGAAAACAGGTTGAAAACCCGACAAAGCGGTAGGGCAGATCAATTTCAGCCAAAATTTCGTCTTGAAAATACGGCACGATGGACTGCTCGGATGTGCCGACCAAGAATAGGTCGTCATTCTTGAGCGCGAAGGCATCGGTTTCGGACACCGCTTCTTCGTAACCGGTTTTCCGGGCAATCTCTTTACGAATCATCACTGGCGGCACGATGGGGTGGAACCCAACTTTGCCCAAAACGTCAAATGCCATGCGTACAAGGCCGAACTCCAACAGTACCGCTTGATTTTTGAGATAACTGAAGCGCGAACCGGCAACGCGCGCGGCGCGTGGTACATCAATTAGGTCGAGCTCTTTCCCGAGTTCAATGTGGTCTTTGGGTTTGAAAGAAAACTCCGGAATCGTACCCCACGTCCGTTGCTCAATATTGTCATTTTCATCTTTACCGTCGGGGACCTCTGGAGCAGGGATGTTCGGGATCCGCCCAAGCACTTTTTCAAAGGCAGTTGTTTCTTTATTTCGCGCTCTTTCTGCTTTTTCGATTGCCGCCTTTATTTTTCTACCGGCCGTGATGTCTTTTTTGTGCGCCGCCCCATTGCGCTCGGCGTACAAGCGTTCCAACGCCACCGTGTGCGAGCGCACGCTCTGAAACCGTTTCTTCAAATCGACTAATAAGGGAGCGGGAACCCCGCGGCGTTGGAGGGCCGCCAGTGTATTTTCGTTTTCGATTACGCCGCGAGGGTCAATCATTTACTTGCCTGTCTCATGGCGTTTTTTTAATTTAAGGGCCGGGAATAAAATTACGTCGCGGATCGAAGAAGCATTGGTAAAGAGCATCACTAAACGATCAATCCCCACGCCAACGCCCGAAGTGGGGGGCATGCCGTATGCCAGCGCCTCGATAAAATCTTCATCCGTGGGGTGAGCATCCAAATCGCCTTCTTTACGTAATAACGCTTGCTCTTTGAAATGGGTGCGTAATTCGTCAGGGTCGTTCAGCTCGGAGTACACGTTCATCAGTTCCAGTCCGCCGATGAAGACCTCAAACCGTTCAACGCGATTTGGCTTGGTGAGCGACCGTTTTGCAAGGGGCGAACCCTCGAGCGGGAAGTCGTGCACGATTGTAGGCTGGATCCACTCTTTTTCGCGCGCTTCAAATTCAGCTTGTGTGCCGGGGTGTTCCACTTTGGACCAGATACTCAAATCAATCGTGTGCGCTTGATACGTAAATGTTAGTTTCCCAAGGACATCTTTGGCGATTGCGCGTAGCATCTCCTCGACAAAATTCATATTATCTTTGTAATCGGCATAGGCGCACATTGTTTCCATAAACGTAAACTCGGGGTTATGGGTCGTTGAGATACCTTCGTTTCGGAAATCACGCCCGATCTCGTACACCTTTTCAAATCCGCCCACAACCAAGCGCTTCAAATACAACTCGTTCGAGATGCGCAAATACAAGTCTTGTTTGAGCTCGTTGTGATGTGTTGTAAATGGCCGCGCCAGCGTTCCCCCGTATACAGGCTGCAGAATCGGTGTCTCGACCTCCAGGTAGCCATTCAAATATAAAAAGTGTCGCATAGAGGAAATAATCTTAGCTCGTAGCTCAAAAATATGGCGTGTTTCAGGATTAGTCATGAGGTCCAGGTAGCGGCGGCGATGGCGCTCTTCATGGTCTTTGAGCCCGGCACGCTTTTCAGGTACAGGATGGAGTGTTTTTGTAAGCAAGCTCACACTGGTTGCGCCGACGGTTTTTTGCTTAGTCGAGGTTTCAAAAACGACACCGCGTACCTCAATAAAATCACCGAGGTCAAATTGCTCAAGTATTTCAAAGGCCTTACCGAGCTCGTCTTTTTTGAATAAAACTTGGATCCGGCCCGATCCGTCTTCGAGGTCTGCAAAAACTGATCCACCATGGGACCGCCATGCTTTAATCCGCCCCGCAACAGTCACGACTGTACCGAGCGGCTCCTTGAGTGACTGTTTCGTAGTATGCGTACGCGCGCTTTTAGCCGGAAATGGATTAATTCCTTGTTTTCTAAGCGCTTCTAATTTTTTTCGGCGGGCGGCAACTAATTCACTCATATCACCAAAAACTATACCTTAAGGACAGATGGTTGACCAGTAAACCACGTATCTATACGCGCTAGTCGAGAATCAGTGGCTGGCTGCTAATTTAACGAACAACTTTGATGGTGTAGGAAAGTGTTTCGTCGGGAGTAGCGACTTTAATTGTTTCGCCGGCATGAGCGCCCATCAGTGCTTGCCCAAGAGGCGATTCAGCCGAGATCTTGCCGTTCGTGGGATCGGATTCGTTCGCGCCCACGATTTCGTAGGTTAATTTTTGGCCATCTACCGCAAGGTCCACGACTGAACCGATCTCAATTTCGGTACTACCTTTTTGATGGTGGGTGATCACCGCGGCCTTGAGCATTGCTTCCAACTCCTGGATGCGACCTTCCACGAACGATTGCTCGTTTTTAGCGTCCTCGTATTCGGAGTTCTCGGATAAATCACCATATTCTTTCGCATGCCGAATCCGCTCGATCACAGCCGGGCGGCGATTAGTTCTGAGATCTTCCAATTCGTGTTGTAATTTCTCTAAACCTGTTTGCGTTAATACAATCTGCGGCATACATATACTCCTGCGAAATCTTAACTGCAGTAACTACCAGTCTACAGATCTTGTGCACATCCAGTCAATACCCTAGATCGCCCAGTGCGCGATCAGCTCGTGCCCCTTAGATGCAGCCCCTCAAAGTTCGACTTCATCAATAATATCCAACGGTCACGATAACTTCAATGGTTTAGGGGTGTTCCGAGTGCCACCACGCTTCAAGTATTTTACGCGCCACGGGTGCCGCCGCGCTGTGCCCTTCGCCCCCATCTTCCACAATCACAGCCACAACGATCTCAGCTCCGCCAGTTGGCGGATCATAGGGTGCAAAACCAACAAACCACGCGTGTGTTTTTTCCTGATTGCCGTGCTGAGCCGTTCCGGTTTTACCGGCAACCGGAAACGATAAACCGTCGAACGCGGCCCGCCCCGAACCTTCGGTAATCGTGAGGCGCATTCCTTCCCGAATAATCGCAAGCCATTGCTCATCGGCAATATTTTTTTTGGCAATTTCAGGTGCAATCTGACGCTTGACACTCCCATCTTCACCCAGGAGAGTATCGGCAAGACGAGGAGCGTAACGCGTCCCGCCATTGGCAATCGCGCCGATCGCTGATGCCATCTGAATCGGAGTAGTTAAGAAATCTCCTTGGCCGATCGAAAGGTTATATGTGTCGCCGATATACCAGCGCTCGCCCTTAATGCGCTTTTTCCATTCCGGTGTTGGCACAAATCCTGTTTGTTCGTACGGCAGGTCAATGCCGGTTCTTTCGCCAAATCCAAACTTCTTGAGCCAGCTTGTGAGACGCTGCGGACCTAAACCCTGGTACTTGTCCCAGCCCCCACCGACGGTAAAAGCAAAAATGTTGTTCGATTCCGCAATCGCCCGACGCACATCTGTCATGCCGTGATCTTTCCAGTCCGGAAAAACCCATTCTCCAATGCGGATCTCGGACGGGGTGTCGAAACGCGTCTGAGGGGTAATCACGTGCTCGGAAAGCCCGGCCGTAAACACAAAGGGTTTAATCGCAGAACCGCTTTCGTACTGTCCGGATGTCGCGCGATTAAGCAACGGTTCGTTCTGGTCATTCAGCAATGCCTGATACTGCTCGGAAGTCAAACCAGCGGCAAACGAATTGGGATCGTAACTGGGGAAAGAGACTAAAGCGCGTACCCCTCCGGTACGCGGATCAAGCGCCACAGCGGCCCCGGCCTTGGAACCTGTGGTTGTCAGCATCTCGGTTAAAGCGGTGGAGGCCGCTTTTTGCACTTCCAGATCAAGATGAAGTCGCAGCGCGTTACCCAAGCGCGCCGGTATCGTTGCCAGATGCCGCTGCACTCTTGCGCGTGAATCAACTTCCACCTGCTCGCGCCCCGCTATACCTTTCAGCTCCTGTTCGTATTCTTTTTCCAACCCGGTCTTACCGATAAATGCGTTCAGAGCATATTCTTGGTTATATTTTAGAAACTCCTCTTTTGTAATCTTGCCGGTATACCCCAGCGCAGTTCCAAAACCAGGTAAAGGTTCGTATAAACGACGAGGATTCTTGGCCAAACGCACGCCGGGCCATTCCCGAATCTTTGTTTCGATCATCAGCGCCGCCTCCCTCTCAACATCAGTTGAGAGGGTAATCACCCCAGCATCGGTGATCCGCTCTGCTTCGAGTGTGGCGCGCACTTCGGCGGGGAGCGGAAAGTATTGGTTCAGCTCTGCCACTATGCGCCGACGATCATCAAGCAAGCGGGGTAGATCGGTCGGAAATACTTCTAATACAAACGAAGAAACGTTGCGTACTAAAGGCGCGCCGCGCCGATCAGTGATCGCGCCCCGTGGAGCAGGAATTTCAATTGCGCGGATCCGGTTTCCTTCTGCGAGCACGCGATTGCGGGCGTTCTGGGCCACCTGCAACTGCACTGATTTCCCCACCAAAAGCATCAGGCCGATTACGAATATCAACCCCAAAAGAGGGAACTCTCGGGCTTGGGGCTCTTCTTCAAGCACATTTTTTACCGTGTCGGCAACGCTCGGTTCATATTCACTCGTATTCCCAAGCGCTCCCAGTGTTGTTCCTGGTTCAAAAATATTTTTATCTTGCTTCATATCGCAATCCGTTCTTCTTTGATCAACCAGAGGGCAACAACGAGTAAAACGGCCGTCAAAATAACAGTATACCCAGCTTCGACAAGGCCCGCAGTAACCGCGCGCGCTTTGACCATCCAGACTAGATCCACAACAAGCGTTCCAAGCCCCGCCCCAACAAGTGCTACGAATGGCGAGGGTTCGATTCGGCTTGTAATCAACGCGAGTACCCCGTAGAGCGCGAACGCCCCAGCCGTAAAAAATCCAGGAGACGCAGGGGCAAGTAAATCAATGAATAATCCGCTTGAAACCAGAAACCAAAAGCTGGCGGAGCGCCGTCGATACATAAAAAGCGTCACGCCAATTGCAATCGCAAGGTTAGGGATCCCGCCGAGGAATTCCATGTGCGCCATGATGCTCACCTGAAGAATTGCTACAATAAGAGCCGCCAGAATGATGAGGGGGCGCATCTTAGATCTTCTCCACCACAATAAACACGATCTCAAGCTTGCGCGCCTGAAATGGGACGCGCATCCTTATCCGTTGAAAAATATCGCTCGGGCTGGAAATAACGGCTTCCACTGTCCCCACGGGCAGATTCGGCGGAAGTTCGCCCCCGAGGCCACTAGTTAAGACTGCTTCACCGACCGTGATTGGAGTATCAAGGGGGATATAATCCACAGTGGCGCCTGCCAATGTTCCCCGCAGCACACCCGTACCGCGGGATTGCTGCAAGACAATCGGAACGACAAAGTTGCGGTCGGTAACAAGTTCGATGTCTGACGTAGTTTCGGAAACCGAACGCACGCGCCCGATCAGATAGCCGTTCCATACGACCCCCTGCCCAATCCGCACTCCATCACGCGAACCACGGTTGACAACAACTGCATCCAACAACGCGGTAGGGGAGCGCCCAATCACGCGCGCCGGCGTATAAAGGTGCGAATTGGTTTCATTGGCAAACCCCAACTGCGAGCGCAACGCCTCATTCTCGAGTTTCAATTCCTGCAATCCAATCAACTGCGCTTGAAAATTCTGCGCTTGCTCGCGCAGCGCGTCATTATCCGTACCGAGACGAAAGAGATGCACCAATGTCCCGAAAAATCCTTCGGATTTGCGCGCCCCTTGATCCAATGGAGCCGTTAGCGCTGCGCCTTCACGTTGCAGCATCCCCTTCAAGCCGGGAACGACCCCGATCACCGCCACGCCCAATCCGGCTACGGTGATCATAATGAGGAATCCAAGGACGCGGCGCACGCTTACCGCCGAAACGCGGTGGGCAGCAACACTCCGCGCAGGGATTCCAAATCTTCAAGTACTACGCCCGTCCCACGTACAACAGCCGTGAGCGGGTCATCGGCGATGTGTACCATTGTTTCACTCGATTGCGCGACCAAAGCGGAAAGGCCACGCAAGAGCGCCCCACCACCGGCGAGAATGATTCCTTTAGCCATAATGTCGGCCACCAATTCCGGCGGCGTTTCCTCAATCGTTTCCTTGACCGCTTCGATAATGTGCGCAACCGAATGTTTGATGGCGGCGCGGATTTGTTCGTCGTCCACACTGATTTCTTTCGGAAGTCCGGTCACCAAATCCCTCCCGCGCATCGGGGTCGTCAGGCGTTCCTTAAGTGGCAGAGCTGAACCGATTTTCATTTTGATCTCTTCGGCCGTGCGGATACCCAACAATAAATTAAATTGATCACGAGCGTACTGGATGATATCATTATCCATTTCATCCCCGGCAATCCGCAGCGAGCGGGAAACGACAATTCCACCGAGCGAGATCACGGCAACCTCGGTGGTGCCCCCGCCAATGTCCACGATTATATTTCCACCCGCTTCTTGGATCGGCATGCGCGCGCCTATTGCAGCCGCGAGCGGTTCCTCAATCAAATATACTTCTCGGGCTCCGGCATTCATCGCCGCTTCTTCCACGGCGCGGCGTTCCACCTCGGTCACCCCATACGGGATTCCAATCACAACGCGCGGACGGGGAAAAATCGTAAAACGCTCACGGTGTACTTTTTCAAAAAAATGCTTCAAAAGTTGCTCAGTTACTTCAAAATCGGAAATAACGCCATCTACCAACGGGCGGATTGCGACAATGTGTGCCGGAGTCTTACCAACCATTTTTTGCGCTTCTTCACCGATCGCCAAAATCTGCTTGGTCTTGATGTTGAGTGCCACGACCGATGGTTCGTTAATCACAATTCCCTTACCGCGCACGTACACCAACGTGTTTGCGGTTCCTAAATCAATCCCAATATCGTGCGAAAATAGTCCAAATAAACGATTAATCATGCATTAAATCCTACAAAACTACTCTTTCTTCATGAGAACTTATGCTATCACACCGCTCGAGATTTAACGAGCCTGCAATTGTCCTGATGCCCAAGCTCTAGGCGCTAGGTCGTGTTTAAGATTCATCCCCACTCCTTCCTATCGCTCAGCTTGGTACTTCTTTTTATTTTGATTATGTTCTCCCAAAGTCGTTGAGTAAATTGTTGTTCCATTTTTAAGATGAAAAAAATATACGGCATCAGTTTGGACAGGATGGACCGCGGCTTCGAGCGAAGCTAACCCCGGATTGGCAATCGGGCCCGGAGGTAAGCCCGCGTTAAGATATGTATTATAGGGCGAAGCGACACTGCGGTAATCAGCTACCGTAATCGGATCCCAGCTGCCCTTTGCGTACTGAACGGTGGGGTCGGCCTCAAGGCGCATCCCACGCCGCAATCGATTAAAGTACACCCCCGCGATTTTCGCTCGGTCTTCGTCCAGCTTGGCCTCGCGCTCCACGATGGAAGCGATAATCACCTGCTCGCGCGTCGGACTCAATTCTTTGGTTTTTAGTATAAATGTTTCTTCAAGAAGAACGCTAATTTGTTGGGCGGTCATTGTGCGGGAGAAATGATACGTATCCGGAAAAAGATACCCCTCTTTCCCTTGAGCCGCGCTGAGGAATTCTTTTTCACTCACGATCTTTTTTTCGGCTAAGGCTTTGGCGATGTCGCGCGTTGCCCAGCCCTCGATTAATGTAATGCGATACGCGCTTGTGCGTCCTGAAACGATGTCGCGCGCAATCTCACGCGGACTCCTCGATGGCGAGAATTGGTACACCCCCGATTGCAAGCCGCGATACTCGCCGGTGATTAAAAGATAGATCGCAAAAAGGGTTGAAGAGCTAATCACCCCTTTCTGATGCAACGTCCGAGAAATATCTAAAAATCTGCTCCCTTCTGCGATCACGATTTCTTTTGGAGTACCACCAACGTCCCGCGCTAGATTTACAAAACGCACAAAGAAAACCGCAAATATGAGCACAACAACGGCACCAATTGCCCCTACACTCAAGGTAATCATGCGGATCTTTTTACTCACGCGCGCTTTCCGCCCGCCTCTTGCGAGGCGTCCATTGCCGAGCTCGGACCCTCGCGTAAAAATTGGTCCAGCACAGTGTGGGCCGCGCGCTCATTGTCGTCGCTGGGTCCCTCGACCCCAATTTTCGTCGAAAGGTATTCGTTCACGAACCAAATCGGGGTCGAGATCCGCGCTTTGAGCTCTTGCGCGATCATCCGCACCCATTCTGCTTGGTCGGTTGTAACTCCAGTCGCCGTCAGTGGCAACCCAACTACAATTTCTTGGGGGTGCTCGCGTTCCATTAAACCTAAAATTTCCTCGATCAGTTCCCCTTCGGAATGGGCGGTGATGACTGCGGTATGCACGATTACCTGCCCCACGCTCTTAGCCACACCTGTATTGACCTTTCCTACATCGAACCCCATGCGGATCGCAAGCTTGTTCATTGCTCAGGTTGAATCGTAATTTCAATCCGTTCCGGTTTTGTTGGCACGGTTTTTACCCACCGTGGAGTAAGAAACGCTTCAAGGCGTGTTACTCCCAAAGATTGGGCAACAGACGGGAACTCGTTTGGTTGTTTACCCGCAAGCACCGCCTTCAACCGCTGTTCATCCAACGCCGTCACCGCGCTTCCTTCGAAATGAACATTCAGGGTAAGCTTCTCTTTCGAACTGGCTCCCGCATCAACTGCCGGCCGAAAGACATCGGAGTTGGTCGGCAAGATCCCTTTTCCACTTGCTAACTGTGCGGCAGCGCTTGTGCGGACCGTTGCTTGATACGCAACGTGCTCAAAGGCTAATGCATACGCTGCTACATCGCCTTCAAGCATGAACTCACTCGCTTCTTGTCCAACCTGTACCGAGGGGGTAAATACTTTATCAGGGAATTGAACTGATTCTTCAAGAATCGTCAGTTTTAGGGCTTTTTCCTTCAGGGTTTGGTTCGCCTTCCGCGCTAATTCCTCAAGCAAAACATTAGTCGTGTTCGTGAGGTCCTGCTCGGAAAGAATCGTGATCTCTTTCGAAGAACCACCCGTAAACGCGCTCGCACCCTGGGCATAGATTTTCTGCTGCTTTTCACCAGAAAACGCGCTAAAAACAAGTTTCGTCGGGGCAAGATTATAAACACTACCCGGTTCGGCGGCCTCCACCGAGGTGGTCGTCTTGCCCGCGATTGTAACGACTTTTCCATCCTTAAGCTCCACACCCGCCCCAGGGATGACTACATCGCCGGTCGTTTGAAAATTCTTACCTTCGGCCGTCAGCAGCGTACCGGAGCTCACCTTTACGCTTTCGGTCGTCCATTCGTTAAAGAGTGTTACACTGCCTTTTGCTTTCTCGCCAATATTTTTTTTGCCGGTGGTCGGAACTTTTTTCGAGCCTCGCTCACGCGTTTCAATCAGCGTTGCCGCAAATTCTCCTTCGCCCAAATTTTGACTTGTGGCGGCCACAACCTTCACATCCGCTTGCAGGGGATCAGCTTTGACAAAAACGGTTACTTCCGCGCGCGCTCGTAAAAAAGTCAGTCCAAAACTAACAAGAAAGATCCCAACCGCGACCGCAAGGGCGCCGAATAATTTCGCCAGCGTTGGCCACATATGACGACGGGTAACATACGCGCTGCGTTTGGAATGGTGCTGATCAAGGCCCGGCACAGGGGTTTCTTCGTCAATAATTTCGAGCATCCGCGGCGCTGGGAGTGTCTCACGCTCGGTATGGGCTCGTTTTCCAAACCACGTGTGCTTGATTGATTCAGATTGTGGGTTTTGCTCATGTGTACCCCCATATGTGTGGATACTCACTCCTTTTGGCAATGCGGCCCGTTCTTGCAACGACAAATCCACTTCAACAACGTCCGCGGAAGGTTGTGGTGGAGCTTCGCGAATATCGGGCGGGGATGGTTTTTCGCTCCGGACGCTGTCATACACGTCAATGCCTACCTGGGAAGCAAGGTTACGTCCCACTCGGTCGGTTGTAATCAGCGCAATTTTTTTACCCGCTTTTATACTTGCTTCATTCACAAGCTTCAAATTAACCACGGACTGCACAAACGTCGCCCCTTTTGGAACAATTAATCCAAGCTCCCGAGCTTTCGCCGCTTTGATCTTTTCGATAATCGCAGAAATTTCTTCGTCTGATTCAAGATAGAGAATGTCTTTCATGCGTATATACACATCACAAATACACTCTTACAGAATGGTCCATATGATCTCGATGAGTTTGCAAACACATTGGAAGGCGTAGCCCCTCCAATAAAGCGCCCTGAGAGATTATATGTGCCAGAGTAGCGGTGTTGATCATATGAGTTTCTCATCATTTCCTTAACGTTGTCATTGCCCGCCCCACCAGTGTATCAACCACGTTCCCTTCCCCGACAAGCCCGATCGCAAGATTCGCCAATGCCATCGGGGTTACGTCTTGGACGCTTACGAGCGTTTTGGTTTCGTCTACCACCGAATATACCCCTTTCGGTTCAATGTGGGAGACGCTCGGTGTTTTGGAAAACGGCAGTTTTTTTGACCAATGCCCATCTTCTAAAATCGCGACCAAGTCGGGTAAACTACTCCCGCCTCCACATAAAAGGATCCGCGGCGGTAAAAGGTCAATGTTCTGGAACTCCCCGAGGGTCAATTCCACGCCCGCAAACCAAACTTCGCAATCGGCGCGTACCGCGTCAGCCACGATTTTCGTGCGTTCATCTGAAAGCTCGCCGCGCGCGTAAGCTAATTTTATCTCCTCCGCTTGCGAAAATGGCAACCCGAGCGTCGCGGCGATCCGACGCGTAAAGCTGCGCCCGCCAAACGCGAACATCTTTGTCCCCACTACTCCCCCGTTGACGACCAGCGCGATGTCAGTTGTTCCACCACCGATGTCCATAAAGATTGCGGAATAACTTGTGCCTTCCCCTTCCGAAACGGCTTTCGCGACCGCGTATGGCTCGGCCGCAATTGCCATCAGGTCGAGTTCCAATTCCTCGGCAATCGTTTGCAAGGCCCCAAAATGCACAATCGGGGCAAAAGCGTTGAAGACCCCAATGTGCACTTCCCGCCCCTGAAACCCGATCGGATTAGTGATAGAGTGCGAGTCAATCTTAACGTCGGTTACGG
Source organism: uncultured Candidatus Saccharibacteria bacterium (assembly GCA_964362865.1). Classification (GTDB taxonomy): domain Bacteria; phylum Patescibacteriota; class UBA1384; order JAGVHQ01; family JAGVHQ01; genus JAGVHQ01. The sequence goes on from CAYIGD010000001.1 coordinate 67,088, forward strand.
CCGCGTTCACCAATTTCACGTCAATCTCCTCGTGCCCGGATTCCCATGCCAGCTGGGCGCGCGCTTGGTCAAACGCCCGGCGCTGAACGCGCCGAATCAAATCTTCAAGTTCGGCCACTGTGATTTTTGATTTCGGATTCGGGCGGATGTAACGGATACGGGTCGTCGCCCCCTTCACGAGTTCACCTGCAATCCCCATAATCACCTCCCGCGGGAGGATATTGGCCTCCTTGACTGCCTGCGCGATTGCCAAATCCGCATTACGGATGACGCCTTCTATGTCGGTCACGGCCCCACCGGCCATATCGCTTAAGCGTTGGCGCGCTTTCCCGGCACCTTTCACCACCGCCCGCTCACCTTCAATATGGAAAATGAGGGTTTTCACAAACTCCGTACCGATATCCAAAGAAATCGCCCAGTGTTCAGATTTGCGTGAACGCGAAAAAAACTTCATCTACTTTAGTATACCCTGAGTCACGCTCTCTGCCTTCAACTTTTCGTTGGGGAAGATGTGCTGATGCGTTAATTGGAGGTAACGGCTTTAATCCGACGCACGCCCGCTGAGGATGATTTTTCGCTTTCAATCGTAAAGTGCCCGAGTTCACCGGTGTGAGCAACATGCGGACCGCCGCACAGCTCTTTTGAAACCAAACGTATCCCATCTCCTATGGTATATACTTTGCATTTTTGAGGGTAACGTTCCGGAAAGAATGCGAGCGCTCCCGAGCGCAGCGCATCTTCTTTATCCATTTGGGTAAAGTTAACCGGCAAGTCTTCCTTAATCCGCGCATTAACCCAAGCTTCAACCTGTTGCTTTTCCTCATCGGTTAAAGCCCGCTTGTGGGTAAAATCAAATCGTAAACGCTCTGGTGCAACATCCGAGCCTTTTTGATGTACGTGTTCTCCCAGTACTGCGCGCAAAGCGGCATGCAAAAGGTGCGTTGCGGTATGGTTGTGCAGCGCTTTTTTGTACTCAACAGGCGAAAGATCCGAAGGAATTTCACCCTTTTTCGTAATCAGAGCGTGCCCGCCAAATTTTTCACCGACCCCAGCGCGCGAAACTAAACGGTGCGCTTCAAAAGATGCCAGATATTCACGCTCAAAACCGACGGCATCAATGGCCGTAGTATCACCGAGAAGATCCTTTTGAGCATCAATCGGGATCCCATAGGTGGAATAAATTCGAAATGCGTCTTCGCCACTCAACCGGTTTGTATGTAGCTTAGAAATATATACTTTTCCTTTTTCTAACGTTTTAGAAAATTGAATCCATTCTCGTTCCAAAATCGCAGTGAACCGTTCTTGAATTCCCGCCCTAAACCGATATTCTTTCTGATACATCTCAAAAATAATATTACACAGTGCAAAAAGTTGCGCGTATACACCCTCGATAATCATTACTCGGCGCAATAACCTTCTCAGTATATATTCTCTCCCTAAATTTCCTGGCTCAAGGTTTTCGTTAATCAGAAACACAATCCCCTTGACGTGATCAGTAATAATGCGCTCTTTTTTTTCCGAGTGCCCCAGGGGGCGTATTTTTTCAATCAAACCCGCGTACAGTTCAGTCTCGAAGACAGTTTTTTTACCGTTGAGCACTGCCAGGAGTCGTTCAAGCCCCATTCCGGTATCTACCCCTCGGTATTGCGACGGAATTAGGTTCCCGTGGGCATCTTGGTAATACTCGTTAAAAACAAGGTTCCAAATCTCGATTCCGTCAACATAGATCTCGGTTGTCGGGCCGCAGGGGCCTTCGATCCCAGTCGGTCCCCAAAAGTTATCTTCGCGAGCGCCGAGTTTGATTCTTTCGTTTGGAACACCAATTTTTCTCCAAATCCGAATTGACTCCTCATCTAAAGGAATAGCGCGTTCACCTCGAAAGACCGAAACCTCAATGCGCGCCGGGTTAATCCCTAAGAGCGCTTGACTTGTCATAAACTCCCAAGCCCAATCAATCGCGTCTAACTTGAAATAAGGATCATTCTTAACCCTTGGTCCATGACCCTTGACCCCTTGCTGATAGCCGAAACTAAAGTTTCCGAGCATCTCAAAAAAAGTCAGGTGCGCCTCGTCCCCAACCTCGTCAATATCAGAGGTGCGCAAGCAAGGCTGAATGCTAACTATCCGTTTACTTTTGCTTTTATCAGGGTTGGTATAGTACTGCTTAAACTGCTGCATTCCAGCGGTTGTAAACAATACCGTTGGATCATCGCGCGGCACAAGCGCACTGGGCGTGTGTTGTAGATGCGCCCGATTCTCAAAGAATTCAATAAAAATTTTGCGAAGCTGCGTACTCGTCACAGTTGCAGCGTATCAGGTTCAGTTTGGAAGATAAAGAAAAAGAGCCTCTACCCAACAAAGTAGTCGGATGGGGCCTCCTGAATCGGACGAATCTTTCAATGCTTGAGAGTCGAGAAAACAACGTATGCTTTTGCTGAACAACACGGCAAGCAACTTCAGCGGGCTCGACATTCCCTGCCCCAAGTGGCACGGCCACTGCCTTGCAGAAAAGAAGGGCGATGCAAAAAGAAATAATACGCGACTAGTAGGTATTCGAAGATAAGGCGCTTATTGATTTAAATACTCACTGACCGCTTTTGCCCCGGTCGACGACATCCCCTTTGTGGCCATAATCTCTTCCAAAGTTGCCTTTTTTAGGCGCGCAACCGAACCGAACTTCTTGAGCAGAGCATTTTTGCGGAAGGCGCCAATTCCGGGAATTGCGTCCAGCGCTGATTCTTGCACTTTTTTCACGCGCAAGCTCCGCTGAAATGTAATTGCGAAACGATGCGCTTCATCACGGATCGCACGGATTAAATTAAGCTCATCCAACAACTGCGGCCCCTCGAACGTGAGGTCCAAACGATTGCGTTGCGGACCTTTGGCGACTGCGACAATCGGAAGGGAAAGGTTCTGTTCTCCCAATACTCTTTTGACGGCCGTCAAGTGAGTTTTTCCGCCGTCGATTAAAATCACATCCGGCAGGGGCCAATCTTTTTGATGGTTGATGATGCGCCGAGCAATCATATTCACCAAAGCAGCAATGTCATTTTGGTTAAATCCACGCATGCGGAAGCGCCGATACTGGTCCCGTGCCGGCTGCGCTCCCACAAAAACGACCATACTGCCTACGATCCCCTCGTCTTTTAAATTGGAAATGTCGTAACCTTCAATGCGCAACGCCGCTCCCCCTACCTCATCTGCATCGTGAATCAATGCGATATCCAACAGATGTTCGAATGCATCCAATTGCGTTTTGAGGGCGGCAGCGCGTTCGAATAAAAGATTACGCGCGGCTGCTTGCATTTCTTTCGTTATCGCTTTTACCAAATCCGTACGATTTCCATGTAAAAATTCACGCAGTCGTTTAAGATCGCGCGCATATTGGGCGGGAGTGGCGCCACCCAACCACGGTGCTTTGTGCTGCTTACCGTAAAAATAGAGGTTCGGCCGGTCCGCGTATCCGCCAACCATGCGAAAAACAAATACTCGCCGAATCGCATCCAACGCTTTGCGCAGAAGGAATCCGCTCAAATATGGCCCGAAATACCACGCGCTCGTGTCGCGCTGTCGTTGTACTTCTCGTGCTCTTACTAGCTCAACTGCCGGATAGTATCGATCAAGCCATTCCTTTGCACCGACTTTCGGTGCTGTACGTGTTTTGCGCGCCCTGTTTACCCGGACGTAGAGATAGCTTTTATCGTCTTTAATCCGCACATTGTAACGCGGCATTAACTGTCTGATCAGTTCCGCTTCCTTCAGAAGGGCCTCAAGCGCAGTAACGGTTGGAGTGACCTCGATTGTGCCGATCTCCCGTACAAGCTGAGTGATTTTAGCGTTGTGCGCTTTTTGAAAATAGGACGTGACCCTGTGGCGCAGTGAAGTGGCTTTGCCCACATAGATAACCGTACCAGTACGATCACGCATCAAATACACGCCGGGTGTATCAGGAAATGTTTTTACGAGTTCCAACAATGTAGAAGACATGGAGAAATTATTATATCTGAATTAATAAGGATTGTGCGTCAATAAAGTGTCATCGGGAAAGAATCTCTTTGACATACTGACCAGTGTAAGAGCGCGTAATTCCGGCTACGATTTCAGGCGGGCCGATTGCGACAATCTGCCCGCCCTTATCTCCGCCCTCGGGCCCTAAATCAATAATCCAATCCGCAGATTTGATCACATCTAAATTGTGCTCGATCACGATTACCGTATTGCCTTGGTCAGTTAAACGTTGCAAAATGCCAAGCAAACGGCGCACGTCCTCAAAATGCAGTCCGGTGGTCGGTTCGTCCAAAATATAGACTGTTTTTCCGGTAGCGCGTTTCGAAAGCTCGGCCGCCAATTTGACACGCTGGGCCTCCCCGCCCGAAAGGGTCGGGGCGCTTTGGCCGAGCTTCAAATATCCAAGCCCCACGTCCACAAGCGTAGCGAGTTTATCTTTGACAGGCGGGATCTTCTCGAAAAATTCGTATGCCTCTTCGATTGTCATATCCAACACGTCCGCGATCGATCTACCCTTGAAGCGGATCTCAAGCGTTGCGGCGGCGTACCGTTTACCTTTACAGACTTCGCACGGCACGTACACATCCGGTAAAAAGTGCATTTCGATTTTATTTTGCCCTTCCCCGCGGCAGGCCTCGCACCGTCCACCTCTCGACTCAGTGCGAGACAGGTGCGCTCGTGCTACACTACTCGCCTCTCTTGGAGGTAGGCCTCCACTACTGCGGGCCGAGACGTTGAATGAAAACGTTCCCGGAGTATAGCCGCGCGCACGCGCTTGGGCAGTGTTGGCGAAAAGAGTACGGATCGGGTCAAAGGCCTTGACATACGTTGCGGGGTTAGAGCGCGGGGTACGGCCGATTGGGGATTGATCAATGTCAATTACCTTGTCAATCTCATGTATCCCCTCAACTCGCGTATGCGCCCCTGCTTTTTCCCAACCGCGATGCAACTTAAAATACAGGACGCGGTAAAGGATTTCATTTACGAGTGTTGATTTCCCTGAACCAGATACTCCTGTGACGGCCGTAAACAAGCCAAGAGGAAACTTTACATCAATATTTTTGAGGTTATGTTCGCGCGCGCCGATTACGGTTAAAAACCGACCAGCGTGCTTGCGCCTCTGGTGTGGAATCGCGATTTTTTTTACACCACGTAGATATTGCCCGGTGAGCGAAGCCGGATTTTGTTCAATTTCCGCCGGGCTACCGTGCGCCACAATCTCCCCACCATGAATTCCCGCCCCCGGCCCCAAATCAACCAGAATGTCGGCGGTACGCATCGTTTCTTCGTCGTGCTCAATCACAATGACGGTGTTGCCTGCCTCTTTTAAACGTACTAGTGTGTCCAGCAATCGGCGATTATCGCGTTGATGCAGCCCAATTGAGGGCTCGTCTAAAACATATAAAACACCCACAAGCGCCGCGCCGATTTGGCTTGCGAGCCGAATTCGCTGCGTTTCGCCACCCGAAAGCGTCACAGCCGCGCGATCTAGCGTGAGGTATTCCAATCCCACATTTTTCAAAAAGTTCAGGCGTTCAATAATCTCGCGCAGGACCCGTTCGGCGATCTTTTGCTCACGCGCTGATAAATCCAAAGTTTCAAAAAACGCGAGTGCCTCGGTAATCGAGAGTGCGGTTACCTGAGCGATCGAGCGAGCGTTGATTTTTACCCCAAGCGCTTCTTGTTTAAGTCGCGCGCCGGTGCACGTCGGGCAGGGCAGGTTGGTCATGAAACGCTCAATTTCTTCACGCACGGTTTCAGAAGTGGTCGTGCGCCAGCGCTCCTGCAGCATGGGGATCATCCCCCGAAACCACATTCCAAACGTGCGGTTATGCCCGCTGGAAAAGAAACGCACCCGAACTTTTACCGGCTGGCTCGCTCCATAGAGCATCGTGTCGAGTTGGTCTTTGGTAAGATTTTTAACCGGTGTTTGGATCGGAATGCCAAACTCGTTTGCGGCTGAAATAATCAAGGCGGCGTAGTAACGAGCGTGCTCAAAACTCCACGGTAAAATTCCCCCGCCGGAAATTGTTTTTTGGTCATCGGGAACGACAAGTAAAGGATCAATTTCCCTCTTAAATCCCAGACCGGTGCATGTTGGGCAGGCACCGTACGGGGAGTTGAACGAAAAAATACGCGGCTCGATTTCACCGATCGAGGTGCCGTCGTAGGGGCACGTAAGCTGTTCATTGAGCGTGATTTCTTCTTTACTTCGAGCCCCGCGAGAAGACCCTTCCATCGGGGCAAGTGTCACAAGCCCTTCGGCGCGCTGCAAGCTGGTTTGAATTGCCTCTGTCAAACGGATTGTCGAATCCTCGGACCCGTCCAGCAAAAACTCGTCCACGACCGCCTCAATCGTGTGCGCTTTATAGCGCGCTAGCGTAACGCGCTGGTTTAGTTTGTGCAGTGTGCCATTGATGCGAGCGCGCGCCACACCATCGGCATACAAATCTTGCAAGAGTTGATGGTACGTACCTTTGCGCCCTCTTACCACCGGCGCGAGCACGAGAAGCGGCTTTCCGGCCATACACTCTTGAGCGAACTGGACCATTTGATCCAGAGTAAAGGCGCGCACCGGCCGGTCGCATTTTGGGCAGTGCGGAATTCCCACACGCGCAAATAACACGCGCAAATAGTCGTAAATCTCCGTTACCGTGCCCACGGTCGAACGCGGATTGCGGCTGACCGCTTTTTGGTCAATCGAAATCGCCGGAGAAAGGCCGTCAATGTGATCCACATCCGGTTTTTCCATTTGCCCTAAAAACTGGCGCGCATAACTGGAGAGTGATTCCATGTACCGGCGCTGGCCTTCGGCATACAGCGTGTCAAACGCCAGTGAAGATTTTCCCGAACCGGAAATACCGGTAAACACGATCAGTTTATTACGCTCTAAATCCAATGAAATGTTTTTTAGATTATGTTCCCGAGCGCCTTTAATTGAGATTACATTCTCTTCCATAGCTTGAGCGAGCATACCATATTTATCTTCGAGGAATAATGCTCTTTGCGATCTTTTCTTTATGCTGTATTTTCTTTAGTTCTCGCAGTTCATCCCGCACCAGCGCCGCTTGCTCAAATTGCAGGGCCGCGGCCAGCGCTTTCATCTCGCGCTCTTTTTCGGCAATTAACTGCATTACGTCCCGATTAAGTTTGAGGTCAATTTTGGCAACTCGAGCGGCGGTGCGCATCTCATCGGTGACAATCGAGTTAATCTCTTTGACGATCGTCTGTGGAGTTATTCCGTGCGTTTTATTATAGGCAAGCTGCCTTGTGCGGCGGCGCTCAGTTTCTGCAATCGCCCTACGCATTGAGCCGGTTACCTGGTCAGCATACATAATTACCTTTCCCACGGAATTACGCGCTGCGCGACCGATTGTTTGGATCAGTGATGTGTCGGAACGCAAAAAACCTTCTTTATCGGCATCCATAATTGCCACGAGCGACACCTCCGGCAAATCCAAACCCTCCCGCAGCAAGTTCACCCCAACCAAAACATCGTATTTTCCTTTGCGCAGATCAGAGAGAATATCAACACGCGTGAGCGTTGCCACATCAGAATGCAAATATTGCACCTTCACGCCCGTTGCTTTAAGATACTCGGTTAAATCTTCGGCCATTTTTTTCGTAAGAGTGGTGATGAGAATCCGTTCTTTACGCTCCGTGCGTACGCGGATTTCTTCCATTAGATCATCAACTTGGTTAATTAACGGCCGGATGTCAATCTCGGGATCTACAAGACCGGTTGGGCGGATAATCTGCTCCGCGATTACGCTTTCGGGCAGCCCAGAATGGTGCAGCTCATACGGTCCCGGGGTGGCCGAGGTGTAGAGTCTTTGTTTCGTCTTTTTTTCAAACTCCGCAAACGAAAGCGGTCGATTGTCCAAGGCCGATGGCAACCGAAATCCAAAATCAACCAAATTACGTTTGCGGGCGCGGTCGCCCGCAAGCATTCCCCGAATCTGGGGTAATGTTTGGTGCGATTCGTCAATGACTACGAGAAAATCATCGGTTTGTCCTGTCCGCCCGTCCCCAACAGAGTGGAGGAAAAAATCAATCAGGGTATGGGGCGGTTGGCCTAGCGAGCGCCCGTCAAAATGGCGGGAATAATTTTCGATCCCGTTGCAATATCCGTGTTCGCGGATAAGTTCCAAGTCGTAATCCGTGCGCCGTTGCAAACGCTCGGCCTCCAGCAGTTTGCCGGATTCCCGCAACACTTTAAGCTGATCCCGCAGCTCTAACTCGATTGCCTTGAGGGCCCGTTGCATTTGGTCGGGCGCGACCACATATTGTTTAGCCGGAAAAAGCATTAACGTTTGCAGCTTCCCTAGTGGACGGCGGGTAACTGGATGAAACGCCTCGATACTTACAAGACGGTCGTCTTGTAAGGTAAGGCGGTATAAACGTTCCTCGTTGGTAGGCATAATCTCACACGTTTCACCCTTGAAACTGAAAGTGCCGCGCCGCAGCTCCCCGTGGCTACGATTAAATTGCATGTCTACCAACCGACGCGCTATCGCGATTCGATCAAACAGCTTTCCCACCTCAAACGTGAGGGTTGTACGCTGATATTCTTCAGGAGAGCCGAGTCCATAAATGCAGGAAACCGAAGCGACGATAATCACATCCCGCCGTGAGAGAATCGCCTGCGTCGCGGCATGCCGCAGACGGTCGATTTCGTCGTTAATATCGGCTTCTTTTTCAATATAGGTGTCGGAGTGGGGGATATAGGCCTCGGGTTGGTAATAATCGTAATACGAAACAAAATACTCGACCGCGTTTTTCGGGAAAAATAAACGATACTCGGACGTAAGCTGGGCCGCGAGTGTTTTATTGTGCGCAATTACAAGGGTTGGGCGGTTCAACTGGGTAATCACATTCGCCACGGTAAACGTTTTTCCGCTGCCAGTTGCACCAAACAATGTCTGATGAGTATTGCCCGAGCGCAAACTCTCTACAAGCGCCTTAATTGCTTGAGGCTGGTCACCGGCCGGGGCGAACTTAGATTGCACCTGAAAGTGAGACATACAAACCAGTATACTGCTTCTTCACTTCTTGAAAATGATGATAGATAAAAAACGCCTCGTCTGGCCGGGACGCCAACAAGCGTTGCGCTGATACTTGGTTAATGCGTTGGAGATCACCCCTATTCGGATTGTTCAAGGACTAACCCCCTCGTAACGTAACAGGGGGTACGATATTCTAAATAGGAGAAAGGTTCAAGATGAGCAAGCGCACTGTTAGAGAATTCTTTGCATGGTACGGAGTCGGGGCAGTCCTCGTGGCGTATGTCATGATTATGGCGGACATCGTAGATGTGCATCACCCAATCTACGTGCTGCTCAATTTAAGCGGGGCAATCGGAATCGGCTGGCACGCCTATAAAAAACATGACTATCAACCCGTGGTGACGAATATAATTTGGGCCCTGATTGCCCTGTGGGGCCTCGTGAGTATCTTGAAGTAACAATGCAACGGATTGCGCGCTGGGGCATTTTTGGGGGAATGATTGCGTTGGCGGTGATCTCGGTTGCGAGCGCGACCGGCGCGGCCCTGTTTGTGATATACACCGATCGCATGCTCGCGCGCACCGCGCTCGCGGGGAGCAACGTCTCCAATCTAGCGCTTGAGGATGCGAATGCGCACGTTCTGGCTGCCCTTAATCAACTCGAAAAAAGGCCCTTGACGTTCAAACTCGAGAGTACAAAAAAAATCTTCACGCTCGCAGAATTGGGAATCACGATTAACCGACAGGCGACGCTTGCCCAATTAAACCAGTTTTCGCAACTGAATTTCCCCTTGCGAATGCAAACGTGGCGCGACTTTTTCCGCCAAAAATCGCTTCCTCTGATATTCACGCTTGATGAAGCGCGCATAAAAACGGTCATTGAGCAACGATTCGGGATCGAAAACAGCGCCACTGATGCGGCATTAACCGTTGAAAAAGGGGAGTTGGTAGTCCATCCGGCCAAAATCGGACGATCGTTTGACACTGCGCGCACAGTTGAGAAACTGGGCAGCTACATGAATGGCGAGGGCGAGCCAACAGTTGTGCTGACCTACTCTATGAGCGCAGCGCGCGTGAGCACGCAGGATGCAAAAACTGCGAAGGTGGAGATTGAAGCAACGCTTATTCCATTAACACTTAAAGATGGAGAAACGACATATACTATTTCCGTTGCCGACCAGTACGGTCTCATCGCGTACGAATCAGCCCAAAAGCGGCTGAACTGGAAACTGGACGACAAAAAATTGGAAGAGTACCTTACGAAAACAATTGCTCAAAAGCACAATATCAAAATGATCCCCCACACCGTGCAATCCAGCGATGGCAGCGTGGTATTTGAGGGCCGGGACGGGACCCAGGTGCAGGTTGGGGAGCTTGCCCTGCGCATCAAAGCGACATACGAAAAAAATACTCGTACACGGGAAAGTCCGATTAAAATTCCGGTGAAGGTAATTGCGTTTACTCAAAAAACCGTTGATCCAGAATACGAAGGCGCTCTGTACGAAGGCATCTATATCTACATCAACTTAGCAAACCAAAAATTGTTCGTGATGGAAGGCAACAACAAGATTTCCGAACACTTAGTTTCAACGGGTAAAGCGGGTCTACCCACGCCCAAAGGCACGTTTTATATCAAAAATAAAATCCCGTTTGCGTACTCGCCGCTTTACAAGCTATGGATGAAAAATTGGAATGCTTTAGCCAGAAATCCGGATGGTTCCGGCTACGAAGGATACGGGATCCACGGCTTGCCGTGCTTTGATCGCGATTGTACCCGCATTGAAGGGGAGAGTCACCTTGGCCGACCGGTCTCGCACGGGTGCGTACGCTTGGGGCTCGATGCCTCACAGTACTTTTTTGAGAAAATTCCGATCGGCACGCCGGTGGTGGTCAGATAGTAAGAGGACAAATAGCCATTCGAATAGATCTAAGCGTGGTACTGACATGAAAAAACCCTCCCCCGGCAGCGGAGGAGGGCTCAATGAGTAGACTACCGCCTACCAGATGATCGGTGTCAGGCGGCGGTTGATAGACGCAAACCCGACGATCCTCCCGAAGGAGGAGATCGCTCTCGCTTCGGCATACTCCGCGTTCGGAGGGCTGGGAAGCGAGGAGAGATCAAGTTCCCCTAGGCGCCAGATGAAGGCCTCGATTCCTACCGCCCCGACTACCGTGCCGGCGTTGTCGATGTCGTTCGCCTGGCTATCGGCTCCAGGCCTTGGGAGCCCGATCCGAAACGGAGTCCAGTTGCTTTTTCTGGTCCACACTGTTGCCACCCAGTCGCCGTTGGCATCCTCGGACCAACCGACAACTGTCCGGCGACGATTGACGGCCAAAGCCTCGCCTCGTCCGCCGGGGTAAAGGGCATTTAACGGTACGAACGCGGTCGTTGCTCTGTCCTTACGCCAGAAGCCAGCGACTAAATTCCCACTGTGTCGATCCAGCAACTGACCCGAAATATCACCACCTGCACTTATTCGAGCGGTTTGTACCTGTTTCAATCGATCGTCCCCATCCAGCGTGAAGAACCGACCGTCCCGAACCTCTAAGCGATAGAGGGAGCCATCTCCCACAGTAAGCGCGGCGTAGGTCTGGCCCATTAGGCCGTTCCTAACATCCGTAAAGAACCCCTTCTGGGGGAGGGAGAACTTCAGTTCTCCCTCAGCGCCCCAGAGGGCCGGTCTGGTAGGTCCCTGTCCGATACTCCCAACTAAAAGGAGGTCAGAACCTACCATGCCGGAAACGCCCCACGCGACCGACTGCTGGCCGGGACGTGGGGTCTCAAGCAGAAAAACCTGATTGTTCAACAGATTCAGCGACCAGCCTTTCTGCTGGCCCTCCAGGTCGACCAGCCACCCGGCGACAATGCCGGTATCGCTGATCCCAGTTGCGATCGCCTCAATGTGAGGCGGGAGCAACCCTGCCAAACTCACCTGGGAGTTGGCAACCGATGGGAAAGATATCGCCAACAGGACAAATACGTACTTCACGCTGACTCTCCTTGTCTTGCGGAATACTGACATGGTAGCGTGAAAGGTCGAATAAGTCAAGGCTGTGGCACCGAGCAATTGCTGAACGGTGATCTCAGATCATCGGAGTGGGCGGCGCAAAGCGCCGCCAACCAAAAAGTCGGTCAATTTTCTGAAAGTCAGATTCTGGTGCCCGGGGTCGGATTCGAACCGACACGCCTTGCGGCAGCGGATTTTAAGTCCGCCGCGTATACCGTTCCGCCACCCGGGCTAGTCGGAATCGAACTTTGAGCTCGGCAGCGTATCAGCGCCACACAGTTAAAAGTTCGTTCCTCCTCTACGTTTGCAATGAGGACATTCCAAACGTAATCAACTACAGCCGATTAAACCATTATATCTTGTAAAATCGTACCTTGAAAAGTATACATTCGTAGGGAGTTAAGTTCAATCTCCCTCGTCGGCGCGTCGCTATCAAACTTTAAGGTTCGTCCTTGGTCCTCCAGCTGGCGGATCAGGACTTCACAAAAAAGTTTGTAGCCCCTTTTTCGTAATCAATGTCTTATTTATTACGAAGGGCAATATCGCAGGGAAACTGTATGCCTCCTCTGTGCATGCAATGTGAGCATTTCATGCAATGACAAATAAATTCTCGAAAAATTTTTGTTTTGAAGCATCAATCTCCAAGCGCCACTTACCTCGATAACTAACAATCCGCCCGGGCAGCGTAAATCCGGCTGCTTTTTTGTGCCCACCGCCTCCAAACAACGTGGCGATCGCGCCCACGTCCACGCGCTCGTCCTCGGTACGCATGCTGGCTTTCAGGATGTAATCTTGTTGTTCGGCAATCATCATCGCGATTCGCGTATCAGGAATAGCACTCAGCATATTGACGATTCCGGCAATGTCCTCGTCGGTTGCGCCAGTTGCCTCCAGGTCCTCACGGGTGACAACCGAGGAAACAATCGCTAAACGATGGCGGTAAATCCGCTCGAACGCGATCCCCCACAATTTGAGGGCCGAGACGCTTTTATGCATGCTCACGTTTTCGCGAATCCGTTTGAGACGCGCCCCGCATGAGAGAAGCGTAGCCCCTAAGACAAAGGAGCGTGGGCTTGTGTTGGAATGCCGGAAGCCACCCGTATCAGTAAACACACCGCACAAAAGGGCGGTTGCGACTTCTTTGGAGACTCGCTCAAACCCGAGCATTCCAAAGAGCCGCCATAAAACTTCGGCTGTGGAAGAAGCCGCGCTATCGACTAAGTTGTGCGTGGCGAGTTTGCTCAAATCGCTTTTCGGGTGATGGTCAATATGAATCAACGTCCCGCCCCCACGCCTAAACACTGTCAGTTGTTGCGCAAAACCAGTACGCTTGAGATCACCGCAATCAAGGGTTACCACCACATCGCCCGATACAGGCGTCAATGTATTCTCAAACATCACCCCTTCCGTTAAAAACCTGAATGGCTCAGGGACCGCGTCGGCACAGACTGTTGTTGTGGCAAGGCCGAGCGTGCGCAATATATGCGTGAGTGCTACAGCCGATCCGATCGCGTCCCCGTCAGGGTGCTCGTGGGTAAGGACTAAGATTCGAGAGGCGCTCCGCAATTTCCAAGCGATTGTGTCCATCGCGCTAACTTATGTGTACAAAATGGATTCCTTCTTCCGGGAGCACGGTGGATGTCAGTTTGAACGCCTTGGTTTCTTCCACCTGTATTCCCTTAGAAAGCTCGGCGGCAGAACCGCCATCGTGATACACAACGGCCTTTGGCTCAAGGGCTTTAATCACCGCTTGTGCTGTTTCGCCGTTCATCTGAGGTGATAGTGGGAAGAGCAGGACATCCACGCCGTCCAGCGTTTCAATTGATTTTTCAGAAAGTGTCCCTGTGAGCTCAGAGATCCAGACAAGCGTGACGCCCTCGGTGCGAATCATCACAGCGCTGCGAGGGGTTTCGGAAAAAGGAAGTGACTCAATGAAAATATCGGCGATGTCGTACTCGCCCGGCCCCGGGATGGTTTGTTCGCCCACTTCGATTTTCTCCCCCAGAATAATCGAGGTGGACTTTGTTTTGATCACAAAATGATCGGTGAGCCAGGTGATTACCATAAGAAACTAGTGTAACAGAAAAGTTGCCAGTTGCCAGAAAAGTTTATTCGGATTTTTTAGAACGAGCTTTGGTCTTCTTCGCAACCACTCTTTTCGGCACTGTTGATTCAACAACCGGCGGCTCGACGTCTGCGCTGCGGTAGGAGAGTGAAATCTTGTGCTGCAGGGGATCAATTGAAAGAATCCGGAACTGATACGATTGACCAGCTTGGACGATCGCTTCAGTGCTTTTGACGTTTTCGCCCAGCTCTGAAATATGCGCGAGTCCTTGGACGCCCTCTTTTAATTTCACAAAGGCGCCGAATTGGGTTGTTTTAGTCACTGCACCTTCCACCTGAGCGCCGATTTCCAAATCCGCCACTGCTTCAAGCCAAGGGTCGGGAAGCAAGCGTTTCATTGAAAGCGAAACCTTACCACCCTCGATCGCGATCACTTCTACCTCAACTTCATCGCCCACTTTATAGCGGTCTTTTAAGCTGTCGATCCGCTCCCAAGAGACTTCGGAAATGTGCACGAGCCCTTCGAGCCCACCCAGGTCAACGAACAACCCGAAATCCACAATGCCGGTAACCTTACCGGTAAGATGCTGACCGATCGTAAAGCCGCCCATTTTCTGCTGAGTTTTGGTAAGCTCGGCAGCGCGCTGGGAGAAAATCAGTTTGTTTTGCTTGTGGTCAACCGTAATTACCTTCACCGTCAGCGGTTTACCAATCAGCTCCTTGAGGGCGCGGGTATTCACCTCTTTGCCGCGCTGGTTGAGCTCTTGCCCAAGTTGAGACACGGGAATAAATCCTTCCGCCCCACTGTACTCCACGAGTAAACCACCGCGATTGGCGTCTTTGATGCGCACTTCCAGTTCATCGCCTGATTTCATCTTGTCCGCAAGCGCCCCCCACACCCGTTCCCGATCGGCCCGGCGCATCGAAAGCACAACCAAGCCGTCTTCGTTTTCAATTGAAACAACGTAAGCGGGGATTTTATCACCCGGTTTCAGCTCGCGTGGGTCGGTCGAAAATTCGCGCTCTGGAATAAAACCCATTGCCAAATCCATCACGTTGACCACGATTTTGCTGCGCGTGGCCGAAACCACCTCCACAGTGATGACGTCACCTTGATGAAAGGGGACGATTCCCGTCCCAACATCTTGCACAAGCTGAGCCATCGGGCTCAACTTTTCGGTTTTGATGTCTGCTTTGGATTTTGTTGCGGAGGGCATATTATTTTTTACTTTTCCTTTTGACTTTCTTACCCCGCGAAGCTTGAGCGGAGTGGGATTTTTGCTTAGGCAGATATGCGCGGAGAAGCTCCTCGTTTTTAAGCTGGTGCAATTCTTTCGGGATACTGTACCACCCAATCACCAGAGCAATGACTCCCCAGATAATCAACAGCGACAAAATCCCGACTACTACAATCCGCGCTGAAAGGTTGGGAATCCCCTCAAACCTCATAAACGCGTATGCGAGTCCTAAGATACCAGAAGTAATCAGATTATTAAAGAGATGAGCGCGCAAGCGCGTTACCGAGCGAGCCGGATGAGTTCGAGTGCGCCAGTGAATGATAAGCGCGATCAGTACGAGCGCCGCGAAGGTGCCCACCCAGATCCACTTCCCTGCCCCGAGTGGGGGAGTGGGTTCGGTCAGCGCGGCCCATGATTTGAAATCCGTGAAGGTAAGCATTATATTGGTGCAACTATACGTTCATTAACCTGAAGATTGCAAAAGAAAAGAACCCTCCGCCGATCGCCAAAATCGAACTAAAGAGTACTGATAATAGTATCAATTTATTTTTCATAATCGTAAAGTGATCAAATCCGGAACATGAAATTCTGGTGCCTGGGGGTGGAATC
>CAYIGD010000001.1:83119-98387 GCA_964362865.1 uncultured Candidatus Saccharibacteria bacterium
TGGTGCCTGGGGGTGGAATCGAACCACCTACGCCTTGCTCTTCAGGCAAGCGCTCTACCATTGAGCTACCCAGGCTTTACTTCGACGAACACAGTGAGGAGAAGGCTAAAATGACCATTCTCTATGTATTCGTTCACTTCGATGAGCGAAGTGAAGAGAAGTTTCTAATCAAAAGTAACTTCTTTTCCCTACGCCAATCTTTTATTTCTACCTCTCTTTTTCGAGCTGCAGATTGGTGGATACATTTTTCATACCATACCATTGTAACTGGCAATCTGCGTAAAAGGTAACGTGCTCCTTTTCCTTGATTATGTGTTTTTAATCGTCTCGCTAAATCAGTGGTTATTCCTGTATAAAAAGTCCCATCTCGACAACGAAGGATATACACATACCAACCCATATACTAATTGTACATAGTCGCTTTTTGGTAAACTTCTCCGCGGCAAACTTCTCCGCGGCAAACTTCTCGCTATAGTTTAGGCAAGGAACTTCTCGCCCCGAAGACCCTTGAGGGGCTCGAAGTAATAGGTAAACTTCTCGCTATAGTTTAGGCAAGGAACTTCTCGCCCCGAAGACCCTTGAGGGGCTCGAAGTAATAGGTAAACTTCTCGCTGCGCTCGAAGTAAATGGTGCCGAGGAGAGGACTCGAACCTCCATGCCCTTGCGGGCGCTACCACCTCAAGGTAGTGCGGCTTCCAGTTACGCCACCTCGGCAAATCGAACGTATTATCGCACAGAATATGGTTCAGCTCAAGCAAACCAATCTTGCGGAATTGTCTGCTCGGCAAATTTGAGTTGTTCGGGCGTGTTTACGCCCAGAGCTTCACGCCAGTCGGCAGAAACCGTTTCGACTTTCTTTCCGTCGGCAATGGCGATCCCGACGATGTCAGTCAGGTAATACTCGCCTTTTTTACTTGGTTTGATCCCACTAATGTTCTCTTTTAACCACGCGTGGTCAAGGGCGTATAGGCCACTGTTGCACTCTTTAATCTGCAATTGCTCGGGACTGGCATCGACATGCTCCACAATCGCTCTCACCCGCTCGGCCCCATCCCGCACAATCCGTCCATATCCGCTTGGGTCATCAAACTCTACTGTGACAACCGTCACCATTGCATGAGAACTATGGTGGGCTTCAACAAGTTTTTCAAACGTTTCTGGTTTCCAAAACGGCGTGTCCCCGTTAACCACTACTACCGTTTGCACTGATGAGTCGAGAGCGGACAAGGCATCGGACACGGCATGCGCGGTTCCAAACTGATCTTTCTGCACCACACAGGTTCCCCGTCCACCGACGAGGGCACGCACCTTTTCCGCGTGATAACCAATCACCACAATCGGTTGTGCCAAGGAAATTTTCCCCAACACGCTCAAAATGTATCCCACCAGCGGCTTATCCCGAAACAGAGCCAAAACCTTTGGTCCGTCAAATCCGACAAAGCGGGTCCCCTTACCCGCGGCTAACACAATCGGTTGAACCGCATCCATGTGCCTCAACGCTACCGTAAAATGCCTCAAAACGTAAGTGACGGTCGTCCAGGTTGGACGACCGTCATTCCCTTCCCTCACTAAACGAACGAAGCTTCTCCGGGATTCACCCCATAGCGCTCGCAGAGCGCTTGAAGCTGATCGAAGTGCACAAGCACCCGTTCCCGACGCTTCGCAGCCATCGTTCGGTCCGAGTATTCGTACAGCTCCGCAAGTTCGGCAGTGCCGGTATAGACCGCGCTGATCGGAATTGTTGCCACGCGGGTGACGCGCATTGGAAAGCACAATGCCATGACCGTCTCCAGCTCCACCCCGTATTCGGGAAGTTCAAGGTGCGATTGTAGCGCCTCAACCACGGGACGCCGAAAAGCACGGAAACCACACAGAACGTCGTAGAACTTGCGCCCGGTTAGCGCGCTCACCGTCTGCGCGAACATGAGGTTCATCAGCTCGCGATCAAACGGTACCCCCACTCTGAAAGATTCGGGATGATACCGCTCTCCCAAAACGACGTCGTTAGACTCCAAGTGCTCCAAGAAGCGCAAAAGGTCAGCCGGATTGTGTTGGCCATCCGCGTCCATCGTGACCAACGCATCCCAGTTCCCGTCAAGGAAAAAATGCATAGCGTGTTTTAACGCGTTTGCTTTTCCCTGATTCTCGGGGAGGGTGATGACGTGCGCTCCTTGCGCGGCGGCCGCTTCGCCTGTGCCGTCATCCGAGCCGTCATCCACCACCAGTGTGTCGATCCGATCGTTTCCCAAGCTGGCGGGGATACGTTCGACGATCCGCTGCTCGCGCAGTCCGACCGACTCGTTGTGGGCACAAATCGCCACAAGTACTTCCAAATCCTCTTCCTCCTTAAGGAATTTCTCTCTATCTATTGTAAAAGGGCGCTTGCTCGCGCGAGAATTGAATCCTCCCGCTCAAACAAGGTAGGAGTGTGTTTCAGAAGACGCAGCGCTTGGGTGGGGGTGAAAAATCGCACGAGGTCGTGCTCCCCGTCACCTTTGCCTACCTTTTCTGTCACACGGGCCAGAAAATAGTGGGTCTGTTTTGGTCCACCATCTTCCATCCGTGAGTGGAGAGAGCCCAAGGGTGTGCCAAGCACTACCTGAAACCCGGTTTCTTCCTGGATTTCGCGCTGGGCTGTTGCCTCAAGCGTTTCTCCTGTTACTTGGGTTCCTTTGGGGAGATGCCATGTATCCGTTTTGGCGCGGTAAAGGAGGCTGATCCGAAGATCTTTGCCCGTACCGGTATACGCCACCCCACCCGCGGATACACGCAATTTTTGACCCATGTATGTTTTGTACAGGACAGAGCGCGCCGTGTCAATCAATCATGATGATTTTTGTTTGCTTTGGCCGGGATGCGCGCGAAACCACGCTACGGTTTCGCGCAGACCGTGAGCGAATGAGCTCCTAGCCCTCCAGTGGAGGTGAGTGTTTGCTTTCGCGCTATCAAGACAGGAGCGGCGTTGTTCACCCGCGCTCGCGGGAGCTGATCGTGGCTCAATCTGTATGGAAAGAATGCCCAGTAGTTCACGGGCAATTGTATTCACAGACGTTTCGGTACCGGTTGCGATATTGAAAATCCCATCCGCGTGTTGCGCTGCTGCCTTAAGCATTGCTTGGGCAACATCGGCAACGTAGACGAAGTCACGAGTTTGCTTACCATCGCCAAAAATAACAGGTGGTTTTCCGTTTAGCAGACGCTCAGTAAAAATCGCGACCACACCCCCTTCTCCAAAAGGGTCCTGACGTGCTCCGTAAACGTTCGCCAAGCGCAATACCGCCACGGGAATTTTATTGAGCGCGCCAAACCAGCGCAGGTAATACTCACCCGCCAACTTGGAAATACCGTACGGCGATTGAGGTTGGTTTAAAGCAGATTCGGGAGTCGGTATCTGGGCCGCATCTCCGTACACTGCCGCGCTTGAAGCAAATATGATCTGCTTGAGCTCACGGGCCTGCGGCGTGGTAAGCAGATTGAGCGTGCCGTTGATATTCACCGCTGTATCATGCGCGGGTTGATCAACGGACACACGTAGGTCTTTATGCGCGGCGAGGTGGTAGAGAATGTCAGGCTTTACTTGCTTAAAAACCCGCGCAACCGTTTCGGGGTCAGTAATGGAGCCTTCAAAGAAACGCGCTCTAGGATGCACCCACTCTTTTTTCCCCGTAGAGAGGTCGTCTAAAATTGCGACTGTGTCACCGCTCCCAAGCAATGCCTCGACAACATGGCTGCCAATAAACCCCGCGCCGCCGGTTACAAAAACTTTAGACATCGGTGCCACTATAACAGAACAACGAAGCTCCATAAAAGAAGAAGCCCGGCCTTCGTTCACCTGTTGACGGTACATTCTTGTAGATGAAAATTCGATGATCAAAAAATAAAAAAGAAAGAGCCGGCTCGCGGGTGCGAGCCGGCTCTAGCGGACTTGTCCCAGCAACACGAGCTGCTAGGACCGCGCACGAACGGCGACAGATTCCAGCTCCAGTCGCCTCTTACCTAGGGTGTACCCGTCGATCACTTGCATGGTCCGGACGCGCCGGACGAGCTCGAGCCGGGGGTCGTCCGGTCCAAGCTCCGCGTTGGTCAGCACGTATATGACCATGGCTGCAAAATCTTCCATGGAGATCTCATACATGCCGAGATCGACAGTGTTAGCCCTGGGACCGCTACCGTACGTCTTGACTTCCAGAGCCGGTTTAGTGCCCAACCCAAGCTTCAGAGGCATTGCCTTCCCCCTCCCCTTGATCTGATTTCGGCGATTCTGTCGGCACACCTAGGTCTGGCTGCGCGCGTAAGACGGAATATCCCACACCTCCTCTGGACACAACCCCTCCCCATAGCGGTAGAACATCACTTCCTGCGCGTGGCAGGAGAGCGTCGGCTTCCCGTGCTTAAGGTAGAAATGCGGTTTGTACGCCGACATGTACCTCGTACCGACACACCAGAAGGAGTGGTGCGTGAGCACCTGGGGGAATAGCCTCACAACGATGTACCCATGCCAGAGCGCGTACGGCTGACGACCCTCGCGCTGAATGATGTTCATGCGCGAGTCCATTGGTCGGATTCTTCGATTCTTCGATTCGTCCTCGACGCCAATGAGCATCGTAGGAACCTTTACTTCCCAACCATAGTCTAGCAGGTGCTGCGATTTGAGGTCGCTCTGGCCTCCCTTTCCGTTGAACGTGACCTTCCCCATCAGATCAACCCAATCGAGCAGGTCAACCCGTGCCGGTTGCGGCGGCACAAGAATGAAGAGGTCGGAGGGAAGGCAGTCCGCGAAACGGTCGAATATTTCAAGCGGCGCCAGCCCCCCCCGGGCTAATGTAGTGCGCTGAAACTCGAACAGCTCCACGGGCGACAAACGCACGTCAGGAAGATGCAGCCCGCGGGCTGCATCGTATACCACGATGACCGGCTCGGTCGTAGACATAGATCCTCTCCTTTTGGTGAAGTAATAAGCGCACGCTTACTCCAAGGCACAGCCCTTTTCTTAGATTGATAGTCTAAAGAAAGGGCTGTGCCTCACGCTAGTTTTTAAATGTGCGATGTTTGCCTTCAACATGATATCTACTTATATGTCAACTGTCCAGTATCACCTTGTTCACCGAAGACATTCTTGGTTAGATCTTCGAACTTGGGTCAGGCACCAATAAAGTTAGTTTTGGTGGGGAAGGAGAGACTTGAACTCTCACGACCTTTCGGTCATACGGCTCTGAACCGTACGTGTCTGCCAATTCCACCACATCCCCGGATAGACGCATCAGTGCACGCCCTCTAGTGTACGCGTTTTCCTTTCAAATACCAACCCTCGATGGACTGAAAACGGTCTGATTGCGCATGGATTGGAGAGAGTTTAACCCCTTTGAACTTGTCCGAAATCACATACGAGACCGTTTGCACGGGATAAATCCCAGCCGGCACGTCTTTAGTTAAAATTTCTTTGATATTTCCGCGAAGACGTAAACGCTCCTCATTTGACTGAACGCGTTCGAGCGTTTCAATCGCGTCATCAAGGTCGGGGTTAAACCACTTCGCATAATTTTGTCCAAGCGGAGCAAGCTGCGAAGAGTGCCAGAATGCCCTCTGGGCCCGATCGCTCGAAAGATCAGCCACAAGTGCGACCGCGTCATACGCTTGATCTTTCATAAACTCATTCGCCACATCTGCACGCGAGGTGGTCGTGATCTCAAGCCGACTATTAGAGACCGCGAGTCGCGCGCTCCACTCGGTAAGCACGGCGTGGACGTCTTTTGAATCAGTCGCAAGCACGCGCAGCGTACGGTCTTTTACCGCACCGTCACGCATGCTTGAACGCTCGTGCGCCATTTTTTGCCCCGGCTTTGCGGAGTTGTAGAATACGACGACGCTTAAGGCACTCGGAACCTCGTATGTACGCAACCCTTCCCCATCCGGCGCTGCCGAAAGCCCCCATTCACCCAGCACTGTTCTGCGGAGCACGGCGGAGGCGAGCTTTTCTTCGCTTTCAAACGGCGTCAAAATAATTTTGTCCAAGTGCGGCGCAGGGCTGAACTGCTCGTTGCGCTCGAACACGCGCTGCGTACCCTCGCCCTCCATCAACACGTAAGGACCAAACGGAATATGGGGTGTGGCAAGCTCGTCCAGAAACTCACGCTTTGGCTGCCCAAATTCAACCAGAATGGTGCGACTATCCGTAACGGTCACAGTGGCTTCTTTGTAGGGCTCCTCGGCTGCCATTGCCGTGCGGATTGCTGCAAGCGGGGCGCCTTCCCGAAAACGGATCACAAAACGTGTGCGGTCTTTATCAAACTCGACTGTTTCGGCAAGATCGGGCTGCATGAGCCCATTTTGATCGAAGAGGATAATCCCGCGATGGGTTAAACGCACGGAAGTCAAATCAATCGCATCCACCGCTTTCACGAGTACTCCTTCGCTAAAGATCCCTCCCTCAAGGGGGATTTCACGCTCGAGCGCTACACGCGCCTTGATCCCCAAAGGAATACTCGCAAGCGCAAGCGCAAGCGCAAGTGTTAAAATTATTTTTTCCGACGGCGTCAGCGCCCGATAGAGATAACTAATAAATATTTTTGCACGCCCCAAGAGGGACCAAATCATACAAAAAGGGCGGCAATTGCAACGCCCACAAAAGCAAGGGCGATCACAATCGTTGCCCGAAATAGTACGCGCTCAGCTCCCCGACGAGAACGGTAAACGTTCCCTTCCCCCCCAAATGCTCCGCCAAGCGACGTACCGCGCTGCTGCAGCAAAATACTCCCCACCAGCAGGAACGCGAGCACGATCTCCACAACCATTAAGGTTGACTTCATACGTTGGCGAGTATATCGAGATGGGTGGCAGCTGTCAAACCATTAAGGTATTGTGTCCCTGCGGGACATCTGTCACAGCTAGGGAGGCAGTCCCGAGCCGTCGCTGGAACGGCGAGAGTGTGGTTCCGAAAAATAGCTTCATCCACGAATTAGTCCACTGCAAAGACAAAAATGACAAAGGCCCAATCCCAATCAAAGAAAAAATCAAAGCGCACGATTCTGGTAACTGGCGGGGCGGGGCTGGTAGGGACGGAATGTGTCCGGCTTTTCGCGGCCCGCGGTGAGAGGGTGATTTCGATTGACAATTATATGAGGGCAAAATTTTTCGGAAGCGCAGGTAATACGCGCGCCAATGTGAAAAAAAGCATCAAAGAGTTCAGCACCATCGAACACGTCGAAGGCGATATCCGCAACGAAAAAATCCTCAAAAAATACATTCCGCAGGTAGACGCGATCGTGCACACTGCTGCCCAACCCTCGCACCCGCGTTCGATCGATATCCCGCGCGAAGATTTTTCGGTGAATGCCTACGGCACATTCTTACTTTTGGAAACGGCCCGCCAACTCAACCCGAAAGTTGTGTTTGTGTATTGCTCCACAAATAAAGTGTACGGCGATGCCCCAAATGAACTCCCGTACAAAGAATTGCCCACGCGCTATGATTTCCGCGACATTGACGCGATCGACGAAACACTCACCGTCGACCAAAGCATGCACACGCCGCTCGGGGTTTCTAAAACCGCGGCGGATTTATATGCCCAAGAATACGCGCGGCTGTATGGCCTGAAAACCGGTATCTTCCGGATGGGCTGCATTACCGGCGGAGTGGCTAAGGCAGTTGAGCAACACAATTGGGAACCCTACTTTATCCGCGCCAACGTCGAAGGGCTACCGCTTAAGATTTACGGCTACGGCGGTAAGCAGGTGCGGGATGTTATTCACGCCCGCGACTTAGCACGCTTGTTCGCACTCTTTATTGACGACCCACGTCCCGGAGAGGTTTATAACATCGGCGGGGGGCGCGAAAACTCCACTTCGCTTTTGGAAGCAATCACCAGGATCGAAAAAATGACCGGTAAAAAAACCAGCTACACCCATGGCCCGGAGCGCGCAGCCGACCACCGCGTCTATATTTCCGACATGACCAAGGTTCGCTCGCATTACCCCTTATGGAAGCTGGAGTTTGATCTTGATAGGATATTTAGTGAGATCTATCAAACATTGTACCCGGCCTAGCAACACCTAAAAGGAGTTGGGTGGAAGATACGATTATCATCCGTGCCAATGGAGAACGCGCCGAGTTTGTAGCCGATCAGGCGCTCCTTGCCGTTCCCTGGGATAAACTCAACGACCAAGTGGGCGGGTTCATGCACCACCAGGGCGCGCCCAAAACAATCATCGTGCGCAATTGTATGCCGCGTGTACCCGACGTACACGGACTATTTGTTGCGTTACGCTCGACGTTGACCCGAAAAACTCTGATTCGAATCGAAGACATTAAGCCAATTTTTCAAACGTTTTGGAATACTAAAAACTGGGTTCCGCAGGCAACGCTTCGCACCCAACTGACATTAGCAGGGTTCCAGATCATGCCCGAGGGCGATTTTGCGATTTTGCGTCCCTTCGCATGGTTGTACCGGTGGCTCAACCCACGCTATGTCATCCATATTCGCGCGGGAGAGAAGCCCTCGGTAAAACCCTACGGCTGCTCCGTCATCGTTCCCTGCCATAATGAGCAGGAAAATATCCCTCACATTTTCAGGGAGTTTCAATCCTTCCAAAAACGGATGCCCACTGCGACGGAACTCATTATCGTGGATGATGGTTCGACAGACGAAACGGCGAAACGCGCGCGCGCTATGGTCAAAAAATATGCTGATGGGCGTGTGATTTCCTATACGCCTAATCGTGGGAAATCACACGCGGTGCAAACCGGCTTTGGAGCGGCGCAGCAAGAGGTGCTGATGATTTGGGACGCCGACCGCACCGTACCCGCTGATCAACTGGAGCGATTCTATTCCCCGATTGCAGAGGGTTTTGCGGATTTTACCAACGGTACGCGTTTGATTTACCCGATGGATTCCGTTGCGATGCCGACACGCAATCGAATCGGCAATAAAATCATGAGTCTCATCTTCACGTTTGCGTTGCGCACGCACATTACCGATACGCTCTGTGGGACAAAAGCGCTCTTAAAAAACGATTATCTTAAAATCTCGATGGGACATGAACCGTGGGGTGATTTCGACCTTTTGATCGGAGCGCGCGAGCTGGGTCTGCGAATTGCCGAAGTGCCCATACCCTACGGCGCTCGGGAACTGGGGGAATCAAAAATGAAGTTTTTCCAACATGGAATCGCCCTTCTCAAAGGCGCAACGCGTGGGATCTGGCAGTTACGAGTAAAACCGATTCTGCCGCTAGTTATAATTGTGGGGGGTGCGCTGGCGCTTCGGCTTTGGGGGATTTGGCCGAACTTTCCCTACCATCCAGACGAAAGTAAAGTGATCGACCCGGCTTTGACCTCGGCGGCCGGATTGTTTGGGCATTTTGACCCTAACCCACACCGCTTTATCTATGGCTCCCTTTACCCACAACTTCTTGGACTTATATTGACGGCCGTCGCCGGAGTTACGTTTGTAATCGAACGCGCCCAAGGCCTGCCAGTCGCAGAGGCTCTCACATACATAACTACATTTAACGAAGGTGGGGGAGCGCCGCAGGCGCTGCGACATACAATGATTACGCTGATCACAGCACGCGCAGTGATTGCGGTCATTGGAGCAGCAACGGTCTTGCTTGTGTACCACCTTACGCGACGCGCGTTTGGCAACCACCTTTCGGCTTTGTTTGCCGCGGCGGCGCTTGCGGTTGCGCCGCTTGCCGTGCGCGACGGGCAGTTTGCAACGATTGACATTGTGCTGATGTTTACGATTACGCTCAGCGCATATTGTGCACTCCGTGCGATTAGGGAGGGGAGTGTGCGATTTTTATATTGGGGCTTGTTTATCGGAGGTATCGCGGCCTCGATAAAATTCTCGCCACTGTATGGCATTGTCGCGGTCATTGCGCCGTTAGTTATGTTGGGTACCGCACACGCGAAGCGGTTTTGGAATGTCAGAACAATCATAACCGGGGCCGCGCTTTTTGCGATGGGATATCTCATTGGCAATCCGTATGTGGTAACGAACTGGAACGAAGTATATGCCGATATAAAAATCAACTTTCCGGCCTACAGCATTGTGAATGAAAAAACGGGTCAGTTCGGATTTTTTAGCAAATCAGACGACCCATTTGCGAATCGGTTTGTGCTCAACTATTCGATCTGGATCGGCTACACGCTCCTCTTCTCACTCGCCTCAGCAGTCGGATTCTGCATAGGTCTCTGGAAGGAAACGCGCTCGACAATGTTGCTCGCGATCCCGACAGCCCTGTTTGTTATGTTTGCCCTCGTTGTAGGCGCGCGCTATGAGCGTTTAATGCTCCCCGTATATCCATTTTTGGCGGTCATGACCGGCCTTGGATTAGGGAGTCTGTTTATGTTCAAAAAGCGGGGCTTACGGATCATCGCATTCCCGATTGGGATCCTGATTGTCGCAGCGGCGTTCTACCAGCCCACACGCATTTCATGGGCAACATCTGCGGGCTGCAGCGCTCCTTCGACATATTCCACGATGCACGCGCTCATCAACGCCACGATTCCGCCCGATGCAACGGTTTTTGCAACGCAAGACATACGCTTTCCTCCCACGATTGCAGACATCAGAAAATTAGAGCTCGCAGAAATATTCTCGCTCGAAGAAGTCAAAGCGCAAAATGCGGATTACGTCGTCATCTCCAAAAATACGCTTGACTACCACTATACGGCGCGTATTCCATTCTACGAAGAAAATGTTCCTTCTCAATACAATCAAAATTCATTTTTGGAGTTAAGTTTGGCAGAATATCGCACTCGCACTCCGGGACAACGGCTGATCAAAGGCGGAATATGCTTGGATGACTCCCAAGAACTTTTCCGAGTAAGCCCAACGAAAACGACGGGGGAGCGGGTGTTCTTTACGCAAAGCGCCTTACAGACATTTGCCAACCTGACATACACTCAAGGGCTCAGTAACGGTAAGTATTCACTGGCTTTGATGCCGGTAACCCCCCCGCTTAATTTTCAACCGCGTCGAACGTACACAGTTAGCTTTGAAGCACGCTTAGTGCGAACCAGTGCTAATCCAGTACTGGACGGCTTCGGTCGGTTAGATATCAATGGTTTCACCGTGCTCACCGGGCGCGTACGCCCTTCGGACGAATGGCAGACTCTGTCCGCCACATTCACCTTGGATGATCGCGGCGCCCACTCGCCGTTGCTTTTTCAATCGCAAATTTTCACCAACGAATTTGAAATCCGAAATATCAAAGTCTCTGAAAATAGAGAATAAATATGCTACGATTCAATTCGATCGCGTCGTAATTTTCGGTCAGTGCGGCAGTAGTTCAGTGGTAGAACGTCTCCTTGCCAAGGAGAAGGTCGCCGGTTCAATCCCGGTCTGCCGCTCCATCGTCGGCACGGAACTTTTTGGCTCGTCCCTCCGCCAGCTGGCGGATCGGGGTAGCGCAAAAGAAAGTTCGTGCCTCCTCTTCGCAACGAAAGTTCACTTTCGTTGCGGGTAAGATTCAAAAGGAATGTTTCCTTAAATTACTTTTTACCTTTGTTTACGTCCTCAACGCCTAAACGGTGCGCGATGCGGGAGATCCAGACAGTGGCAGTCACGGCAATCACGGTCACAAAAATCGCGTAGACCCACGGGCCGCCTTTGGTTAAAAACGGCTGACTTTCAAACCATTTTTGGATCGCCGAGTTCCAGGCGAGCGCCGCCACAAACCCAAACGCGGCGGTAATCAGTTGCGCGAGTTGCTCTATCATCCTTGTGGATAGTTGCATAAAACTCCTTCAGCTTTTACGTTATACCCTTGTCAGGGCTCTGACAAACACGTTACAATCATTCTCTGATGCAAAAAAATAGCATTGAAGTCAAAAATCTCAAGAAGGTGTACCCGGGCGGTACCAAAGCCGTGAACGGGATTTCATTTGCGGTTAAAGAGGGTGAGTTTTTCGGATTTTTAGGGCCGAACGGCGCGGGTAAATCCACGACGATTAACATACTTGCAAATTTGGTCAAGAAAACAAGCGGTTCGGCAAAAATTGATGGCTTGGAAGTTTCCGAACATACCAACGAAGTTTACGAGCGGATCGGGTTTGCAATGCAGGAGGTCGGCCTCGACGAGACTGCCACGGCGCACGAAATGCTTGAGCTGCACGGCCGGCTCTACCATATGCCGAAAGCCACAATTGAAAAACAGATCGTAAAACTCCTGAAACTCGTAGAACTGGAAAACGTCGCCGATCGGTATGCTTCCACCTATTCGGGGGGGATGAAGCGCCGCTTCGACTTGGCTTTGGCACTCATTCACGAGCCTAAGGTGCTCTTTTTGGACGAACCGACCACCGGGCTTGACCCGCACGCGCGCCAACTCATTTGGAGACACTTGCGCTCGTTAAATAAAGCAGGGATGACGATTCTTTTGACGACGCACTTTATGGAAGAAGCGGAAGCGCTCTGCGACCGAATTGCCATCGTTGATCGGGGGAAAATCGTCACCCTAGGGACACCAGCACAGTTGAAAAAACAGCATCGCGCAAGCAATCTCGAAGAAGTATTTCTCAAAGTTACCGGACACACGCTCGGAGAAGAAGAGGGCGACCCCAACGCGCCCGATGCGTATATGCGGATGTGGCGGCGAGGATGAATACCTTTCTTTCCGACTGGTATTATTTGGCAATCCGCAACGTCAAACAGATTTGGCGACCACTGATGGCGCTGCTCCCTTCGTTGTTTATTCCGATGCTTTTCTTTGTTGTTAACTCTCTCGCATTCAAGAATGTATCGTTGCTTCCCGGCTTCCCTGCGGAATCATACCTGCTATTTCAAGCGCCGGTGGCGATGTTCATGGCGATTTTCTTTTCTTCCGGCAATGCCGGCATCGAACTGGTGATGGACATTTCCTCGGGCTACTTTAATAAGCTCGCGATCATGCCGATTAATAAATTAGCGATCATTTTTGGAAAACTCACCGAAGTGGCGGTGCAATCGCTCATGCAAGGAGTAATCGTCCTGCTGCTTTTGTTGGCGGTGGGAGTACGATTTGAAACTGGTTTTTGGGGAGTCCTTGCCGCATTCGGAATCCTGATGTTATTTGCGATGGCGTGGTCGTGCATCGGCATGATTTCTGCACTCAGAACAAAAAATCCGCGGTTGGTGCAATCACTGTTTGTATTATTCTTCCCGTTCCTTTACATCACCACAGCGCAGATGCCCAAAGAATTTTTACCGGAATTCTATGCTCGACTTACAACATATAATCCCGTGACATATATTATCGAAGGCGTACGCGCGCTCGTGATTGAAGGCTGGGGCGACCCCGCGATTTTAGAAGGATTTTTGGTGGCGCTCGCACTATGCGCAGTCATGATTACCCTGACGCTCCTATCATTTAAAAAGGTGTTGAAGTAATGGAACTGCGAGCGGACCTCGCGTTGTCAAAAAAACACTACGATCGCTGGCATACCGACGTCAACGTTCCCATCAAGGGCGGGATTCATCCGATCTACGACCAATTGCACGGGTGGCTTATGCGTAAGAGGGCGATGTCGGAAGGAGCATTGCTCGACGTGGGATGCGGCAACGGCTTCTTTTTACATTGGGTGCGGCAACGCTGGCCAGTAGAAGTCTGGGGGCTTGATTTCTCGAAAGTGGCCCTGAAGCGTACCCGCCATTTTGTGCCGGAGGCGCACACCATCGAAGCACCCGCGGAAAAAATACCTCTCCCAAGCGACATGTTTGACTACGTTTCCTGCATCGGCAGCCTGGAACATTTCGTGGATATTGAAGGCGCGCTTGCAGAAATGTATCGTGTTACGAAACCAGGCGGAAAAGCACTTTTTTACGTCCCGAACCTCTTTTTTGTCGGCCACATCTGGTTTGCCCTCACTCGCGGGGCGCAACCTTCGGAAGGCGGACAGGATTTTTCTGAACGGTACTTCACGTATGATGGCTGGAAAACGCTGATCGAGCAAGCCGGCTGGAACATCACCGAGGTGCGCTATTACAACTGGATATTGTATACCGCCAAGTTCCCGCGGTGGGTGCAAACGCTCTACAATCTAATTATGCGTCCCTGGGTGCCAAAAAATCTTTCGT
This sequence comes from uncultured Candidatus Saccharibacteria bacterium, assembly GCA_964362865.1. Taxonomy (GTDB): domain Bacteria; phylum Patescibacteriota; class UBA1384; order JAGVHQ01; family JAGVHQ01; genus JAGVHQ01. The sequence continues at coordinate 97,173 of CAYIGD010000001.1, forward strand.
ACGCATTCGCTTTGTACGCGGTCAAACCTCGCAAGCACTGCCCGTGAGCTTAAGGGTTGCGATTATCGGTGCGGGCCGCATCGGCACAAGTCTTAGCGCTCTAATTAAAGAGCGCGGCCACATTGTTGAACTCTACGATTCCAACCCCTCTTTAGGAAAAAAGCTTACGAGCAATGATAGATTCGTGGGCGGAGCGCAATTTATTCTATTGTGCATTCCATCGTGGGCAACACGGGCAGTCCTCAAAAATCTCGGAGAGCTTAGCGAAGGCGCTGTCGTGGCATCGTTTGCCAAAGGCATTGAACATGTAACCCTCAAAAGCATTGACGAAGTCCTAGAGGAAATTATTCCTACTGCTTCCTGGGCGGTCATCGGCGGACCACTCATGGCCGAGGAGCTCCAGGAAGGGGCTGGCGGCGTTGCTATTATCGCTTCTACAAGTAAGCGGGCCACGCAGAATCTTACCGCGTTATTTGAAGGCACGGGAATCCTTGTTAAAACCACATCTAACGTTCGGGGGATTACACTGGCAGGAGTCTTAAAAAATGTGTACGGCATTCTCTTGGGCATGACCGACGGGTTTGGTTGGGGTTTGAATAGAAAAAGCTGGCTGGCGACATTGGCCTTGGAAGAAATGATTGTCGTCGTAGAAAAGTTAGGCGGCGGCCGACACACAACTCTTGTTTCCGGCGGATTGGCCGATTTTATTGTCACGATCATGAGCCCGCACTCTCGTCATCGCGCTGTTGGGGAGCGTCTTGCAAAAACCGGCGAGGTGGACCACAACAACGAAGGGACCGCTTCCATCGGCAGTCTGATTACCTTACTCAAAAACCGACACTTTACTGTGCCCTCGCTTCTTGTTCTGTTAAGTAAAATCGTTGTCAAACCTTCGAAGCGCCAGGCATACTTTGAGGACTTTTCTCGGACACTCTAGGGCCCAGGCATCGAAATATCTAGTTTAGAATGGTATACTAGATCCGCCGCGATGGCCTGGTAGCCAAGTGGTAAGGCAGGGGTCTGCAAAACCTCGTACACGGGTTCGATTCCCGTCCAGGCCTCCAGAATCTCTAATTGTGGAGTATATTTACGAGTCCGCTCGAACCTACTTTATCAAAAACGACTGAAAAAGGACAGCCGCTCCGCCCCGCCGCCAGCCGCCGGTGCTCCGCGGACGGCGCGCGGGCAAAAAATTTACTCCCCCCTACACTTAAA
>CAYIGD010000002.1:0-89597 GCA_964362865.1 uncultured Candidatus Saccharibacteria bacterium
CCGGTATTCAATTCCAAGGCGCCGCCGCCACTTACACCGATACCTCAACCGCCGCTTCCGGCACGGCCGCCTCGGCCGTGGCGGCCTCGTTAGGGATACCAACTTTTGCCGCTACCAACACCTCCGTCACCACCACTGACGCCGCTACGCTCTATATTGCCGGCGCTCCGGCGGCTGGAACTAACATGACTCTCACTTCGGCCTACGCCCTGTGGATTGACGCCGGAATTGCTCGCTTTGACGGTCACATTCAATCTGTCCAAACCACTAAGCCCACCATCGGAACACCCACGAACTGCGGCACCGGCTCGCCCACGGCTTCCGTCACTGACGGATCAACCGATACTGCCGGTCAGTTAACTATTACCTCCGGTACGAGTCCCACTACTTGTGATACGGTGGTCACTTTTAATGCCGCCTATGTCACCGCGCCAAAGGCGATCATCATTAGTGGTGCGGATGCTGATGGGGCCGCTAAACAGTGGTATATTAACGCCACCAGTACCACCACAACTACCTTTACCATCAAAACGGCCAATAACCCCGTCAACGGAACTGCTCACAAGTTGTTCTATTGGGTGATTGAGTAATATTGATACATTATAAAACCCTGTCTTGAAAGGAAGGGATCTATGCAGGCACTCGATATCTTGTACTTTGCCCTTGCGTTTGGCTTCCTTATTCTCGTGTATTATTTGGTGATGACTTTGCGCGAGCTGACGAAGAGTTTGCGCGAGCTGCCGCCGATTCTGCGCGACATTCGTGATATCGCGCGCGATATTCGTTCGTTAAAGGATTCGATTAAAGGCGGGATTGCGGCTGTAAGCGGTTTGGTACAGGGTTTTCAAGGGACAATCAAACGTAAAGGGAGGGGGTGAGCGGTATGGCACGTAAGCTACGTTCTAAGATTACGAAGGGCACAGTGCGTAAAGGTTTGAATCCGGTTATGGCTGGAATTACGGGTGCTGCAATTGGTGCCGCCGCGGGCGTTACAGTGGCGGCTATTTCGAATAAAAATACGCGTAAAAAACTTGGAGCAACATTACGGTCACTTCTTCAACGTCGAGGCAAAGGGCGGAAACGGACGACGAAGAAATAATTTGCTTCGTACATAGCATCAAAAGAACAATCCGCCAGCTGGAGGATTGTTCTTTTGCTTGCAATCAAAAAATTTACGCTTTCTTGCCACCCATGGAAAGCATGGCCCACACACCGATTACGATGTGCAAGATATTGTCGGCGGGGTTCTCTAGGTTTGCGCCGAGGAAATTCGCTCCGAAGAAACCAATCACGCCAACCAGAAGCGCGAGGATGCCCACGAGCGTCACAAGCATTTTTTGACCGGCTGCTCCAGCGGAATATGCAGCAATTAAGGCGACCACCCCGATCACGAGGTGAGCCCAGTTTTCTGGGTTATCAAACCACCATGCATCCCCAAAGATACTTTTTTCGGCCGTCGGACCGATTATGCCAATAAAACCGAGGATGGCGACTAACACTAAAACTACGCCACCAATTGTGAGAAACAATTTCGGATTCACGCTGCGTCTCACCTCCCCTCTGGAGGACGTTAACGAATCGACAAATCAAATTGAGTATAGGCCTGATCCGAACGGGGCTGCAAGGGAGTCCCCAATACGTTAGCGTAAAGATAAGATGCATCCGATTTGGAAGCGGTTTACGATTGGCGCACTCGTACTTGCGAGCTTATTTACGATCGCATTTTATTTTTATGAGCATCCCGACGCGTTGCGCTCAGGAAGGCAGGTTTTACGCGAACCGCGTGCGCGCTTAAACCTCTCCAATATGAGTGGTGTGGATCCGATTGAACAGCCCGAGCCTGCGGTTCTGCCCCCTCCTCTGCGCTCAACTCTATCAGCTATTTCCGGCGCGCTCACGCACGATGGGATTATTCGGGAGACAAACGCCCGGCGTACCCAAAACGGCTTTACCGAGCTGACAGGCGATCCGCGTTTAGACGTCGCCGCGCAAGCGAAAGTGGACGATATGTTTCGGCGTCAGTTTTTCGAGCATGTCTCCCCGACCGGTGAGAGCGCCTCGACGCTTGTGAGCCAAGCGGGCTACACGTTTTTTTTGGTAGGAGAAAATCTCGCGTTGGGCAATTATAAAGACGATCAGGATCTAGTGGAGGCTTGGATGCATAGCGAAGGGCATCGCGCAAACATTCTCCATGCCAAGTTTTCTCAAATCGGAGTCGGTTTCGGCAAGGGTGAGTTTGAGGGAGAAAAAACGTGGCTCGCGGTTCAAATCTTCGCCACTGCCCAATCGGAGTGTACGCGTCCGAATACAGCGACCCGCTCAAGGATCACGGATCTGCAAGTGACCATTGACGCGAAGCAAAAAGAGCTGGACCAACGCAAAATCGAGATTGAGGGCATGGATCATCAAAGCGGGCAGTATAACCAGAAAGTGAACGAATACAACGCGCTCGTAGAAGAAATCAACACGCTCATCAACGAACTCAAACAACTCGTGATTCAGTACAATCTTAAAATAGAAGAGTTTAACGCGTGCGGGAAAAAGATTCTCGGAACCTGAGTTTACTCTGTCGTAGGCGCAATCACGATCGTCACGCTCGTCAGGTTGTCGGCTCCGGTGCCAATCGTAATCGAAAGATTACGCGTGTCCTTGGTAGCGGTAATCACTATCCCCCCTTGGACGGCCCACTCTCCGCTGATTGCCCAGCCGTTATTAGCCAGTGCCTCGTCATAGGTGTTTTTCACGGTCTCGGCAGAGTCCTTAGTGGTCAGCGATACGCTAAACCCGCCCTTCTTGTCGGTTGTACTGGCCACTATATTCGATTGCTTGATCCCCTTATAGACCATCACGTCTTCGGGCCAGTCGGACGGAACCGAAACATTTTGTCCGATTGTGCTCTCGCCATCTTCCGATTTCACGGAAACCTTATCATTTTTTAGATCAACATCAACTTTTCCGCCTGTGGCACTTTCGATCGCCTTCTCAGTCGCGCGTTCATTGGAACGTGTCATAAACCAGCCGAGTCCTGCTAGCGCGACCACGACGATCACGCCAATCATGATTGCTTTCTGCTTCCCTTTTTCCATCTGCTGCCTCCTTGAGTTGCCACGAGATAAATTATTCCTTTATTTATCATAGTATATTTTATACTGACTTCATGGAGCATTCAAACATACAAGTCCTCTGTTTAGTGATTTCCGACGGTAAGATTCTTTTAGGGATGAAAAAGCGTGGATTCGGCGCTGGCCGCTATAACGGATTGGGCGGTAAAATCAATCCCCTAGAAACGTTGCGTGCGGGGGCGCGGCGGGAAGTAGAAGAAGAGGCAGGGATTCGGGTACGAAATCTAAAAAAATGCGGTGTGATTACCTTTTCCAGCGTTGCGCGCGCGTCGATTGTGATGCACGTCTATAGCACATCGGATTTTATGGGTGTTCCCCAAGAATCGGAAGAGATGCGGCCGGTATGGTTTCGATTCGACCGAATCCCCTACCCGCAGATGTGGTCGGATGACAAACACTGGCTGCCCCATGTTCTTCAAGGGAAACGCGTTCGAGCGCGGTTTTGGTTTGATGCCACAGATACCGTCGTTGCTAAAGACATCCGGATTGTCCCCGGATTTTAAACGCAAGTCAGACTTGCGCATTGAACCAGATCTGTGCATGCTGGATTAAAGAGGGGAAAACGAAACATATCACGGGATTGAGGGGAATAAGTCCGTTGGTGGCAGGACTCACATTATTGTGGGGATGGGGGTTTTTTCCGGCGCGGGCTGCTGGCGCGGTAGAGCTGCAATTATTCACGCTCGAAGAAAGCTCCGTTCGAGTGAGCGAATTTCCTTTTGGTAAAAAATACGTCATCGCACTTGTGTCAGAAACGCAGGATCTCACGCAGCAGCTGCCGATTACGCTCAACGTGCGACACGCTCGTGTGATAGCGACTGATCGTATTCCCAATGATCCGGCTAAATATTGCAAAGATATTCATGTGTGCGCCTTGCCCGGTCCCATCATTTCGCCCAAGGGCTCCCAAACTGCGATTGAGATTACGGCACTCGGGACTAACGGGGAAACACTGGCGACATTCAGTCAAGGAACACTGCCGAACGACCAATCAAAAGAAAAAGCGAAAGCCACGTCTAGCGCGCCTGAACTTGACACAAAGATTACGAATCTACGCTCTAATCCCGCGCGCTCTCCGATTCAAGACCCCATCGCACTCAGTCTCTTGGGAATTGCGATTGTATCTGGTATGGGAATCGTGATTACGTCTCGTAAAAAGGAGTAACAATGGTACATGCGCGCCTCTACTTTATCGCAGTGTGCATCCTTGCCGTACTGGCGTTATTTGCCTATCTGATATTGTGGCGCCCGATAATTTTCACCAGCAACGTGATTATTGACGGGGACTACTCCGTTGGCCGCCGGGCAGTTGTGATGAAAGGCGGGGCAACGCTGACAGTTAAAGGCAGCTTGACGGTGAATGGGTACCTTGGTTGCAAAGACGGGGGATTAGAGGTAACCGTTGTCGGCGATTTTGTGCTCAACGATACAATCGCCTGCCAACGTGTTGTATCAGATGACGCAAGTGCCATTGCTCCCCAAGGGGTGGCCCTTGTCGTCGGCGGATCAGCAGAGTTTCAAAGTAATTCAGTGGTAGCAAGTAACGGCCATGTTCAAATTGTACCCACGGCTGAGGATCTTTTAACCGAACAAGAACTTGATCAAGCATTCGACGAGATCGGTGAAGATTCAGGTGATGAACCTCGGATTGGGCCTCTCGGTTCACTGGGTAAGGATAGCGTACCTGACCAAGGGACGCAGACGCGCTCGAAACCGGTCAGTACATTGAATCATTTGCCAACTCAAATTCTTCCCGGAAAATCCTCGCTGATTGCACGCGTGCGAGCGCAGGGTCCGATCCAGCGGATCCTCATCGGCGGCACGTTGTATGTTGGTTCGAGGGACAAGCCGCTCCCGAAATGGATTGACGTGAAAAAACTCCCCAAGAAAGTAAAACGGGTTGTCGTGCGGGCGTATTTCCCCAATGGGGATGTCGAGTTTAGGGACAAGAGCGTGATCCTTTCACCAGATGGGCAAGACGGCCCTGATATCACAGGTGGATGCGACATCAATGTCCCTAAGCAAGAGAGTGAAGCCGATAGAAAGGCACGCGACGCGATGCGCATGCGGGTGATGGCTCGCAACATTACGATTGGGGAGCTCGATTTGTATTTAGGTGATGGTGGACGGGGCGGGAACGCAACTACCGATCCAGATTGCGACCCGATCGGTAAAGCGATTGCTGGGCACGGTGGCCAATCAGGCAATTTCAAGATGAATACTGCCACTGGTGGGGCGCTCAAGATTCGAGGTCCGTTTCGAATTCATCCCGGCGTATCAGGCGCTGGCGGGGCTGCGACCGCGTACGGTAGAGATGGCAAAAACGGTGAAATCGGTGAAAACGGAAAAGCGGCCATAGCCGCCGGGGGGAATGGCGCGGATAACATCAAGGCTTTACGCGCGCGCGGCATAGCTGATTTACAAAATATTTACATTGATTCCCTCATTGCTGGTGACGGCGGAGACGGCATCGCGAGCCCGGGCGACGGCGGGGACAGTTCCAAATGTGATACGAAAGGCGGATTGCCCGGTGCGGGCGGCGCAAGCGGAGGGGCAGGTGGAACAGCGCGGCTTGATTACCCACTTCAGGTACGCGACATTCCCAGTGCGGTTGATCAAGATGGCTTGGACGGAAATCCAATCATAGACGACGCAAACCCGGGAGCAGATGGTCCCCCCTGTGCGGGTGGGGATGGGAGAGTTCCAGATAAGACAAGCGTAACAGAGCCAACAAAGACACCATCCAAAACCGATGGCGGATCCTCGTCAGGAAATGATGCTGTAAAAACGCCCACTCCAGCGCCGACCCCACCAACGCCGACCGTAGTCAAAGCCCTGGGCAAATTTGAGTTTCTTGATTCGCAATTCCAGCCGATAATTAATCTCCCAACCAGCTCACAGGTAGCGGTCCATATTATTGTTGCCAGTACCGGTGGGAACCCCGATATCCGCCTCTACTTGCCGATTACGCTCGAGCTAAAGTCGGACGGCCAAGTTGTCTGGACTGGCACGATCGCCAATGACCCTGTCCTGAATTGTCGCGGCGCCGATGGCTGTAGTATGGATGGGCCAACAATCAGTGCGGCTTGGATAAAGAAACAATTGAAAGCGACCGGCAAAAACGGGGAGATCCTCGCCACGTATTCCGAGCAGTAACTTTTTTGCTTTTACGGTATTTCCACTACTTTGAAGTACAATACGAACGATGATGAAATTAGTTTCGCCAGATATCGGCCACGAAAAGCCTATCATTGCTCAGTTTACCTGCGATGGGAAAAATATCGGGCCTATCCTTGCGATTGAAGGTGTTCCGAAAAGTACAAAAGCTTTTGCATTAATTCTGCACGACCCCGATGCGGTGAACGGCGACTTTCTGCACTGGAGCGTTTGGAACATTCCGCCCGATACTAAAACCTTTTCCGCGCAGAGTTTGCCACCCGGATGCCAAGAGGGTACAACTGATTTTAGCAAAGTTGGTTACGGCGGCCCCTGCCCCCCGAGCGGTACCGGAACGCATCGGTATATGTTTGAACTGTATGCGCTGCGGGAATTGCTTCAATTACCAGAGGGATCAGATCGAAAGACACTCGAAAACGCGCTTGCGACACGCGCGATCGAAAAGACGGTTCTAACCGGCCTCTATAGTCGAATGTAACAGGTTGCGCTACGATATATGCACGCAATGATTAAGATTCGCTTTTTTCCGCGGAAAGCATTTACGCTTGTTGAACTATTAGTTGTTGTCGCTATAATTGCACTTCTCGCATCACTCATACTTTTTGTCGTCAGCGGGGCAAGGGCAAAAGCGCGCGACAGCGTACGTAAATCGGAAATCAGCCAGATCGGACAATTCATGTCTCTCTCGTGTTTTGTGCCCCAAGCGGGCGCGGGCGAGTACGACCTAGCAGAAATCGCCCAAGAACTGAAAACAAAATACACGGGTTTTGAGCGGTTGTTTAAGAGAATCCCGAAAGACCCGCGGATTGGTACGGATGCACAAACATTTTACCGTTATCTGGTAACTGACGGGGGTTCTGGTTGCGCGATGTACGCCAATTTAGAAAACAAAAATGAGCCAGTCACGTTGCCCGAACTTACGAACCCTACCGCCGGCGGTGGAAAGGGAGTATTCCAGGCAGCCGTTGAGGGCTGGAATAATTCTGACCGCTTTTTTCAGGACTCTAACTAATGGAGCGCTATCGTCCGCAAGAAATCGAAGAAAAATGGCGTAAGACTTGGGAGCGGGAAAAGCTTTACCGAACTGCCAAAGACCCCAAGAAAAAATATTACTGTTTAGATATGTTCCCCTATCCCTCGGGAGATGGGCTGCACGTTGGGCACTGGCGCGGGTACGTACTTTCGGACATGTGGGCGCGTTACCAAAAGATGCGCGGGTATGACGTACTGCATCCGATCGGCTTTGACGCATTTGGTTTGCCGGCCGAAAATGCGGCGATTCAACGTAAATCCCATCCGAAAAAATTTACGCAAGAAGCGATCGGGCGTATTCGTGGACAACTCAAAGAAATCGGTACGCTGTATGATTGGGAACGTGAAATTATCACGAGCGATCCCGCCTATTACAAATGGACGCAGTGGCTTTTTCTTATGCTGTATAAACAGGGCCTTGCCTACCGTAAAAAAGCGCTGGTGAATTGGTGCCCTTCAGACCAAACTGTTCTGGCCAATGAACAGGTTGTGGACGGAAAGTGCGAGCGCTGCGATACGGCCGTTGAAAAACAAGAGCGCGAGCAGTGGTTTTTCAAGATTACAAAGTATGCCCAAGAATTACTAAATGATTTAGAAAAACTGGAGTGGCCAGAACGAGTAAAGACCCTGCAGCGTAATTGGATCGGACGCTCTGAGGGCGCGTTATTGAGCTTTGCGATTGCAGATACTAAGGAAAAAATTGAAGTGTTTACTACTCGACCGGATACGCTTTTCGGCTGCACATATCTCGTGCTAGCCCCCGAGCATCCGCTTCTTGAAAAAATTACTCTTGCTGCAAATAAACCAAGCGTTGCAGCATATCGTAAAACGGCAAGCGCGCTTTCGGAGCTGGAGCGTGTGGCGGAAAAGCGCGAGAAAACGGGAGTTAATCTTGGAGCTTTCGCATTGCATCCCGTAACGAAAGAGAAACTTCCCATTTTTGTGGCTGATTATGTTGTGATGGGCTACGGTACGGGCGCGATTATGGCCGTGCCCGCGCACGACCTGCGTGATTTTGAGTTTGCTAAAAAATATAACCTACCGATCAAATTAATCATTGATCCAGTTGTAATGATTTTTCATTCAGGAACTGACAACCACGCTACATTATCAGGAAAAGAGAAAGAGCCATTCTATCAGGGAGAAAAATGTTATCCCCATCACGGACGAATAATAAATTCGCCATTATTTGAAGGGTATGACTCTTTGGCGAATAAACATGAGATTATTTCTATTATCGAAGATAAAAAGATTGGAGAACGAAAAATTATTTATCGCCTGCGCGACTGGCTGATTTCACGCCAGCGCTATTGGGGCGCGCCGATCCCGATTGTCTATTGTCAAAAGTGCGGCATTCAGCCGGTTGCCGAAAAAGACCTGCCCGTTATTCTGCCGCACGACGCGGATTTTAAGCCTACCGGCGAATCCCCGCTTGCTCGGCATGCGACTTTTACGAAAACAACGTGCCCGAATTGCAACGGTACGGCGCGGCGCGAAACGGACACAATGGACACGTTTGTGGACTCCTCGTGGTATTTTTTACGCTATACCGACCCGTACAATACAACAGAAGCATTTTCTCAAGAAGAGCTTAAAAAATGGCTACCTGTAGATATGTACGTGGGCGGGATCGAGCATGCCATCCTGCACCTTCTATACGCGCGTTTTATTACGAAAGCACTTGCGGATGCTAAGCTCGTTGGGTTCCGAGAACCTTTCACGCGCCTGTTTAATATCGGGATTGTGTATTTGCATGGGGCAAAAATGAGCAAGTCGAAGGGTAACGTGGTGAATCCCGATGAGCTCGTCGCGCACTTTGGCGCAGACACGCTGCGGGGATACGAACTATTTCTGGGTCCGGCGGATAAAGATGTGGAATGGAATCCGCGCGCGATAACGGGAATCTATCGGTTTCTTGAGCGAATATGGGAGATTAGCGGAAACGTTGGGGACCACACTGATTCGCCTGCGCGCACGAAAAAACTTATTTTTGAGGTGACGCGCGAAATCGAAGGCCTGCGGCCCAATACCGCCCTTGCGCGCCTCATGTCGATCAGTCATGACTACGCTCACAACACACCGAACAAAGCGGAATTTGCACTTTATGTGCAACTGTTGGCGCCGTTTTTCCCACATCTTGCCGAAGAGCTGTGGCATGCTCTTGGAAAATCAGATTCAATTTTTAACTCCCGCTGGCCAGAAGGAGAAGAACATCTCGATGGGCAGTTAACGATTGTGGTGCAAGTAAACGGCAAGTTGCGCGCGACGGTTGCTCTACCCCGCGACATTACACGTAAAGCATTAGAGGAGCGCACACGTGCGGGTATTGAGCGTCACATTCAGGGCAAATCGGTGAAAAAAGTAATTGTCGTAGATGGTCGTCTAGTTAATTTTGTAGTACAGTAAATATACTGATTCATACCGGTTTGGATTGCATGCCTTTGTGTCCAGGCCCCAGTGAGCCAGCAAGGAGAACGCAATGGCAATGCCAAAGAAGCAGATGACCCGGACGCGGTCCGGCGGTCGCCGCAGCCAAATCCGGCTGCTCGCCCCAGCTCTTACAACGTGTCCCAACTGCCGCAGCGCGATGTACCCGCACCGCGTATGCACGAGGTGTGGCATGTACCGCGGGAGAGTTGTGCTTAAGAAACAAAAATGAACCGGCATCTTTCGCGCATGATCCTTATGCAGTCGCTCTACGAATGGGATGTGCGACCGAGCGAAAAACTGGATGAAATAATTGAACGCAACATCGCTCAATACGACGCAGAGGTTGATTTGGATTTCATCAATTCGCTTAAGCTTGGAATCCAAAAAGATCATGATAAAATTGATGCCCTATTGATGAAAGCCGCGCCAGAATGGCCGATTGATCAAGTAGCGGTGATTGATAAGGTTATCCTGAGGATTTCGATTTACGAGCTTTTGTTTGACAACCAAGTTCCTGCAAAGGTTGCAATCAATGAAGCCGTGGAACTGGCGAAATCATTTGGGGGGGAGAACTCATCGAAATTTGTAAATGGTGTGCTCGGGACACTCTATCGTGAAAGTGATCGCTTCGTTGCGGAGGATGATGTTAAAGACCGAGCTACTAACTAAAATCGAACCGTTTCAAAAAAAGATTCGGCACGCGTTCCGCGATCCAATGCTTTTGCTGCAGGTATTTTTACATCGTTCGTATCTGAATGAGCATCGTGATTTTCAACTTGAGCATAACGAACGACTCGAGTTTTTAGGGGATGCCGTTTTGGAGCTGATTGTAACTGAACACCTGTATCTTACATACCCTAATCCTGAGGGTGAGCTTACTAACTGGAGAAGCGCTTTGGTAAAAGGCGAAACTCTTTCGGAAGTTGCGCGCGAGCTTGGGATCGAAGAATACCTCCTACTTTCAAAGGGAGAATCCAAGAGCCATGGTAAGGCACGGCAACTCATATTAGCCAACGCGTTTGAAGCATTGGTAGGGGCGCTTTATTTGGACGCGGGATTTAAAGGAACAAAAAGCTTCATCAAGCGCGTATTGATCGTGCGCCTGGAAGAAATCTTCTCAAAGCAGCTTTATATTGACCCCAAAAGTAAATTACAAGAATTAATGCAAGAATTGCGCGGTCAGACTCCACTGTATCGCGTCTTAAAAGAAATCGGGCCGGATCATAATAAAGTATTTACTGTCGGCGTGTATGTTAAGCGTGAATTACTTGGAAAAGGTGAAGGTGCTTCAAAGAATAAAGCGCAGCAAGCAGCGGCAAAAATAGCACTTGATAACTTTGAACGCAATTAGCTCCCTCGCGCAAGTGGGCGGAGTTTTTCGTAGAGGGCAAATGCCTTTGTGGCCGGCCAATCTTTGGGTAAGAGTGATTCTTCAATATTGGGATTAGAACCAGTGATAAGTGCGAAATCGAAAATCAGTTCTTTCGCGCTCATTCGAGTGTTTTCAGATCCACCTTTTTTTAACAGAGTCCCAGCGGCACGATTAAAGCGATTGTAACGGCTTGCAAGTTTCTTTATGTTCCATACTCGGGCAATGATTGTGGGCTGCACGTCCCATTTTGAGACTGATAAAATATGAATTCGGTGGGAAAGATTATGTTTGAGCGCAAATTGTTCAATTTTTTCGGTATTGCCGATTGTTGAAATCCAAACGCTCGGTTGTAATGTTCCGTATCCAAGATGAGTAAGGAGTGCGCGTAACTGGGCCCGGAGTCCACGGCGTTTTTCCGGGATGTCAAACATTACGAATGTCCAGTGATCACTGATGGGTTTATCCCGTAATTGGCTTAACGTTGAATCAATGAATTGTTGACCTGCAGGTGTGAGTACATATTTTTTTTGGTTCGTTTCAACAGTTTTTTTTACCCACCCCCTCTTCTCAAGCTGCCCGAGCGCACCGTATATCTTGCGAGAAGGCGCAAGGCGTGTGAGTTCGATCTCCACCATTGCCTTTGCGTCTTCAAGGTGGATTAAGATTTCATACGTTAAATTAAGCATAGCCCAACACTATATGCTTAATGGACGCCCGTCAAGTTAGTTCTGCAATATTCCTTGGCGTAGCAACTGGTTCAATAACAAAGAAGTTTGTTGGAAGCGTTCTGCCTGGGTGGGTGTGCCCATCACAAGGGTAATGATCGCAGGATCTGATTCGGTAAGGCCGAGCAAGTGAGCTCCAGTTTCAGGTAAATAGCCCGTTTTTATCCCTGAAAGTCCCTTACCGAGAAGTTGATTTGTGCTTGAGTAAACTCGATTTTCGAACGTGAATGTTTTCTGAGAGACAATTTCTTTGAGCAAGGGGTTTCGCACTACAAGAGCGCCGATTAATAGCATATTTTGAACAGAGCTTATGTTGTGCGGATTAAGTCCGGTTGGCTCGACGATTTCAGTTGCAGTTAAACCGAGTTGTTGCGGAAGTTCTCGAGCAGCAGAAAAATTAACGCTTCCAAGAATTGCAGCGGCGTCGTTGCCGGATGAGATGAGGGTGGCCTGCAATGCATCGGAAAACGTAATGTTTGATTTTGGTATAAACCCAATCAAGGGAGCAGGAGTTGGCAGTTCTTCTGGTACCAAAAGCTGATCTGGGTGCGAGGTGTTTTTCAAGGCGGCCAGTGCCGTGAATAATTTTGTAAGACTTGCGATTCCGATTGCATCCTGTGAAGAAGAGATGATTTGACCGCTTTGGGGAATATATACACCCCACAGTGGAGCATCCACAGTGAGCGCCGGCTTATTAATGATTGATTTTGAATATGAAAAGCGATTTTGAGCAGGGACTGGTTTTGCGGGGAAATTAGTAAGAAGCAGTATCAGGGTTAGGGCGGTGAGCGCACCGATTTTTATCATCGCAGGGTTATGCCCTTGATTGTGCGAAAAATATTCAGTATTGAAGATTGTGTCTGGGCAAGCTCTTTTTGAGTCGGCGTATGCGTTTTAAAATCAAGTTCAAATCGGATGGTAATACTCTCCCCTTTTTCAGATGAGAATGCATCAATAACGTAATACCCTCGAACGTTGGCAGTAATTTTTTTATCGAGTTCAGCTTGTATGGCGTAAAATAAAACGCGGCCTGTGAAAAATGACACATCAAAAATACTGACCGGGTACGAAGACGGTTCTTTAATTCCCAGAACAGGTTGGAATGGGTCATGTAATGCGTTCAACTCTATTTTCAGGGATGCAATCTGAGGGTGGTTTTTGGCGGTGTGAGAACGTGGGAGAGTAAGGTATCCCAAGCTGATTTTTTCTGAATTCTGTTTCCAAGCAAAGGACGATCGAGCATCGAATTCAGCGGATGCGGGTTCTGCTGAAGGGCTGCCCGCCCCACACAGTAGTGTTCTCAATTGCTGGAGCACAGGCATTTTTGGGGCAGTGGGCGTGAACATAACCGCAGTTCGTTCCGACCCCCTATGAAAAATTGTGCCGATTTCAAACAGCATCGGATCGTCAACCGACTGTAGCAGGGTACCAATCGCCTTTAAATGGGCTTGCGCAAAATTAGCGCGCAGGGCTTGTTTGCCGGTGGGGACATTTTCGGGAATGACTACGCCAATCTTTACAAAACTTGTTGTCAGGATTTCAGAAAAACCATAAGCAATCGCCAGGGCGCGAATGTATTCCGCCTTTAAATAAGAGGTGTTTTGCTGCGGGAGGGTGGTTGTAATGGTTAACGGCGCTTCTGGAATCGCGTCATACCCAATATCACGCGCAATTTCTTCCGCTAAATTAGAGCTATGTTCGAGGTCATTGCGAAAACTCGGCGAATTAACACTCCTGCCATGTAGCTCACATCCGATTCTTTTTAGAGCAATCCGCATTCTAGATTCCCGGATTCGCGTACCCAGTAACGCATTGATAGCATCGGGATGAAAGGGTATCGCCTTCTTCGGGACAGGCCCCTTAATCGTTTCGTACCCCTCGATGCTCGCCCCGATTTTTTGTAAAAGCACAATTAAGTAGCCGAGCGCCCGATCAATATTGGCAGTGTCTGCGCCTCTTCGAAAACGAAGACTACTTGCAGTCTGAAGGTTCAATCTGATTGAGGTGCGGGCAATCGGCTCAGGCGCAAATGTTGCCAGTTCGATTGCGATCCGTTTTGTATTGAAAGAGACTGCTCCCGCGCGAGCGCCAATTATTCCTGCCAGTGCAAGCACGTCGTGTCCGTCAGTTGTGACTACATCACCTTTTTGCAGCAGATATTGTTGGCCATCAAGGGCTTCAAATGCCTGTTTTTTTGTTACCGTTTTAACTAATAGACTCGAAAGTAAATCAGCATCATAGGCATGCGCGCTTTGGCCTGTGGCTAGCATGGTGAGGTTGAGAATGTCCACGATCGGATGTACTCTCTTCAGAACCGTATGTGTGATAAGCTCCGATAATTGATCGGGAATAGTAATGTTTTTTAGATTGATTAGTAAAACATCAAGCCGTGCCGCGCTCCCACGTGCGATCGGGAATCCGAGCGGGATCTCTTTTTTAAGCGGGTTGGTAATCGCTTTCAAGCGTGTACGTGTCTTAACACTTATTTCGCGCGCTAAGCCATATGCCCCCAAGATGTCATGCCGTGGACTTTTCGTGTCAACTTCTAGCATGCGTCCGGTCTCAAAAGGTGCGCCGATCTCATCTTCCGGGGAGAGGATATGGATTCCCGTAGTTTCGTGACCAATCCCTATTTCCTTTTGTGAAAGTAGCATCCCTTCTGACTCAATCCCTCGGATTTTTTTGGGGGTAACGGTTAACGCAGGTAGGCGCGCCCCGGTAAGAGCGAGCGGAACTTTCTGCCCGAGGGCGATATTAGGCGCGCCGCACACCACTTCCAGCGGGCGTGTTGCGCCATAATCAACTACTGCAAGTCGCAGTCGCAAAACGTTCGGGTGCGCTCGGATGGAAATGATTTTTCCGACTACGACCCCTTCAAGACGTTGCGCAAGGTACTCTGTTTCAATTCCACGCTGCGTCAGGGTGCGGGCCGCCTCCTCTCCAGAGAGAGCAGGTGTTAGAAATTGATTTACAAGCGCCAGCGGAATTCTCATCTGAGTACCCCAGGAAATTGCTCCATCACAAAGCGATCGGGTGTAAGAAAGGAACGGATGTCAGTAATTTTGTATTTGATCATTGCCAGCCGCTCGACACCTACACCAAATGCAAATCCCGAAATATGAGCGGGATTATAGCCGACATTTTGAAGAACTTGGGGGTGGATCATTCCTGCTCCGAGAATCTCAAGCCAACCGGTTTGTTTACAAATCGCACACCCTTCTCCTTCGCACTGAATGCAGGCAAGATCGACCTCCAGCGACGGCTGCGTAAACGGGAAATAACTCGGTCGGAATCGCAACTTTACGGAGCGCCCGAATATCGCTTCGAGCGCCGCATGGAGTGTCCACTTCAAATTCGCCACAGTTGTCCCCTGTTGCACAACAAACCCCTCCACTTGGTGGAAAACACTCGCATGGGTCGCATCTTCTGCTTCGTAGCGATAGACCCGCCCCGGGACAATCACCCTCAGGGGTGGTTTTGACTCTGCCATCACGCGGATTTGCATGGGAGAGGTATGTGTGCGCAAGAGTGTTCCTTTTCGACGATTAATCCAAATCGTGTCGTGCGCTTCGCGGGCAGGATGTAAAGGAGGGATATTTAATAAATCAAAATTGTACTTCGCGGTCTCAATTTCGGTGCCTTCCAGTACTTGAAAGTTTATTTTAGTAAAAAAAGAAACAATTTCGTTAATAATTATTCCGACAGGATGGCGATGGCCGGCTTGAGATTTTTCGCCGGGAAACGTTGGGTCAAAATAGGGAGGGGCTCCCGCATCTTTTTGTGTTATGTCTGGAATTGAATCTAGAAGAGTCTTCGCCCGAGTTTCTCGTTCGTGCAGCGCCTTCCCGAGGTTACGCCGCTCAGTTTGAGGAAGAGCCTTTAGTTGGTGATAGGCGCGGCGTAAAAGACCTTCCTTTCCTAACAGGAGCCCTCGGGCATCTTGGGAGCGTGCCCCGTGGGTGAGAACACGATCGATTTCATTCAGCAGCGCAGGGATTGACTGTGTCATTTTCCACCCTGAAAAAATAGTTCAACTAAAAATAAGATACTGACCGCGAGTAATGCATTCCAGACTGTTAGAATCTGTAATGTATTAAGAACTAAGATAAATGTAATCCCGCCACCGATCAAAAGACCAGTCCGAATTGATGGGATAATCGAGCCAAGAATCATTTCCTTGTTGGATTGCGCAACGCGCATACGATAGACGATCAGTGTTGCCCCGGAAGAAGAAATCAAAAAAAGACTCGCGAAAAAACTACCCATTAAAAGTTGATCACTGGAATTTGGCGGAAATCCGAATACAATCAAGCTGAAAATAATAAGCGAGCCGATCAGCGCGGATCGTACTGAGGAAAGGAGCTTTTTCATTGATGCCGTAGGCGTGAAAGCGCGGCATCAATCTTCACGCTCTGCTCATCCAGGCGCCACTCGAGCTGCGGGATATAGCGCAGGACCATCTTTGCATGTAATTTTTCCCGAATGTTCGGTAAGGATTGATTGAGGACGCGCAGGACGCGCCTTGTATTCTCGGGTACGCTAATAAAAACAGTCGCGGACCGTTTGTCTGTTCTCACAACCAAACCCGAGATTGTGATAAATCCAAGTGCAGGAAAGTTTTCAGCAATGATCGCTTGTAACGATTCTTGTAGCTGCCGTGTGAAACGTTCACGTTCATACATTACCATTACTGTAACAGCTTGAACCATGTTACTCAACGGATAGAACAAGAAATATCAGATTAAAGGGTGTGTTAGCGCTTGGCCCACTGCGGTGCTCGACGCGCACGTTTTAAGCCGGGTTTTTTACGTTCTTTGACACGCGAATCAGAGGTGAGAAATCCAGCGGCGCGCAGAACGGAGCGATATTCGGGGTTGAGCTCGATGAGCGCATGTGCGCTACCGCCACGAATCGCTTCCAGCTGCGATACCTTTCCTCCGCCTCGAACGTGGGCGCTCAGATGATATGCACCCTCTTTTCCAATGATTGAGAAGGCTGCTTGGACAATCGGAGAAAGTTCCACTTCTTTCTCGTTGATTGTGGAAATACCGGCGCCCGAATACACCCGCACTTGCGCCACAGCGCTCTTACGGCGTCCTGTTCCGTAATAGTAGTGGTTAGTCGCCATTTTCCACTCGAATGAACTGAAGATTTTTTAAGTATCGCGCCCTTAAACGGTTATTTGGCAGCATCCGGCGAACAGCATCTTTCAATACGTTTTCCGGCTCTTTCTGAAGCCGTTCCCCCAGTGTTTTGGATGTCAGCGCGCCCGGGTAGCCCGAATGGCGGTAATAGCGTTTTGTACTTAGCTTCCCACCGGTCACTTGGATTGAGCGGACTCCTGCGACCAATACTTTGACCGCAGGGACACGATTGGCAAGGAAGTCCGGGCGGTCTTTTCCGCGCAGCTTTACGGCGATTTCCGTTGCGACGCGCCCTAAAATTTTACCCGCGACGTTGATCGTAACCGTATTTTCGTTCACTGCTTACTCCGCGGAGTTATTTTTGGTTTAGGTTCTTTTTTTGCGGGTGCCTTTTGAGAGGCGACCGGCTCTTTCGCAATCAGCTCCACTCGGGCGAGCGGAGCATTATCTCCGCTGCGCGTACCAATTGAAGTAATCCGAAGCGCTCCCGACGAATCTTCCAATCGCGCGCCCAGGTTTTCTTGCATTTTCTTTGCGGCGGGGCCTGTTAGAGAGGCGCGCAACTGCCGGTATCCGGAAAGTGTTTTGGTACGTGCAATTGAGTGTACGCGCGCGAATACTCGTCGAACTTCTTTTGAGCGTGCGTGCGTGGTGGTTATACCTTCATACAGAATTAGTGAAGAAACAAGATTCTTCAGGAGGTGTTTTCGGGGGCCGCGTTGGCGGGAAAGTTTACGCATCAGACGCTACTTTTCCTTTTTTCTTATCGGAGGCAGGTGCTTTTTCTTTTTTCGGCGATAATTTTCGTTCAGATCGTTTGGGCGCGGCCGGTTCGGTAACCTGAGACTGAATATGTTCGAGGTGATCACCAAGGATTGTAATCGCTGCCTTGACGGCGTTAATCGGAGGAATCGTTTGGTCAGTTTCAAGCGTAAGCGTTAAACGATCAAAGTTTGTCATTCCCTCTACGCGCGTGTTTTCAACCTCATAATGGACTTTACGGATCGGCGTAAAAATGCTGTCAATCGCGATCACCCCAATCGGTAGCTTTTCATCCACGCGCTTCTCCGTCGGAACATAGCCACGGCCATGCTCGACTGTCACTTCCAAGTTAATCGCCCCGCCTTTTTCAAGGTTGCAGATGACAAAATCGCGGTCAACAAACTCTGAACGTGCGTTGGGAGTAAAATCAGATACCTTAACCGGACCGGGTGTTTTTTTGGAAAGGGTGAGAGTGACACCTTCTTCTCCTTCGAGTTTCAAGCGCACGCCTTTAAGATTCAGAATAATATTGACGATATCTTCTCGAACACCTTTAATGGTTGAGAATTCGTGGGTCGCATCTTCAAATCGGACGGTTGTGATAGCGGCCCCACCGAGAGACGAGAGTAAAACTCGGCGCAGCGCGTTACCGATCGTGACTCCAAAACCGGGTAAAAGCGGCTCAATTACAATTTCGGCTGCTCCCCGGGAAGCGTGCTGCGTGGTTACCTTAACAATTTCAGTCTCTGGGAGTTGATACATCTGTTCCTTTCTCACCGAGAATAATACTCGACGATAAGTTGTTCATTAATTTCTGTTGGCATCTGCTCACGCTCGGGCAGAGCACTCACGGTTACTTCTTTTTTGGTGGCGTTGGCTTTGAGCCATTTTTCAACCTGGCCCTCGGACTCTCGCATTCCCTTTTTCAGCGTCAGAGTGTCACTGATCTTTAAGTGCGCGGAAGGAATATTCATCCGTTTTCCATTTAAGAGTACAAGGCCATGCGTAATCAGCTGGCGCGCATGAGCGCGAGAGCGCGTAAACCCTGATCGGTACAAGACATTATCGGCGCGTTGTTCCAGGATTTTTAGCAGTGCCTCTCCGGTATTAGTGGTAGAGCGGGCTGCAATTTTAAACATTCGACGCAATTGGGCCTCTTTGAGTCCGTACAGCGCCTTAATTTTTTGTTTTTCTTTCAGCTGAAGGGAAAAGTTACTCTCTTTCATACGAACGCGGCTTGTTCCGTGTTGGCCTGGCCGGTATGGACGGCGTTGAAATGCCTTTACCGATCCGGTGAGGTACGTCCCAAGGCGTCGTGAAATTTTTGTCTTCGCGCGGCGCAAATCCATCAGACTCTCCTCGGTTTCTTCGCCCGTACGCCGTTGTGCGGGATGGGCGTCACGTCTTGGATTGAATGCACGATAATACCGACGCCTTGGAGCGCGCGGATTGAAGCATCGCGGCCTGATCCGGCACCGGAAACAAAAATATCCACTGCTGCAATTGTGTATGGGCGTGCGCGCTCTAAAGCATTTCGCATTGTGACCTGTGCGGCATAGGGCGTGGCCTTGCGGCCACCTTTAAATCCAGAAGAGCCGGCACTGGCCCAGGAGACGACGTTTCCGAGCTGATCGGCAATGGAAATAATGACATTATTAAACGTGGACTGAATTGTGATTCGGCCGCGTTGAATTGGAGCAATGATCTTTTTCTTTTTGCGTTGGAGCGCCATTTTATGTCTTTTCTGATGCTTTCTTACGGCCTGATCCGACCGTCACCCGTTTGCCGCGTTTCGTACGGGCATTTGTTTTTGTGCGCTGCCCGCGCACGGGAAGGTTGCGCGCATGCCGCAGTCCGCGATAAGCGTGGATTTCTTTGAGACGTTTAATGTTTTGTCCGATCGTCACTTTGAGGTCTCCTTCAACCTTGTAGGCGGAAATTCGTGTTCGAATGCGCTCCACCTCTTCACTAGTGAGGTCTTTGAGCCGCACGTCTTCTTTCACGCGCGCATCTCGTAATATCTTGCGTGAAAGGGATGGTCCAATCCCGTAGATGGCGGTAATGCCCACCACGACCCTTTTTCCCATCGGTAAAAGTGTGCCCGCAATTCGAATCATTATCCCTGTCTTTGTTTATGTTTCGGGCTCGTGCAGATTACCCGAACAACACCCGCTCTGCGGATTATTTTACAGTTACGGCACATTTTCTTAACCGATGGCCTTACCTTCATTGTACTGTTCCATTCTGGAGATTGAGACGGCGGCTGATGCGACCTTTCGACAAGTCGTACGGAGTCAGTTCGACCGTGACGGTGTCGCCGGGAAGAATTTTGATGCGGTGGAGGCGCATTTTGCCGGAAATATGGCCTAAGATTTCATGCCCATTATCTAACACTACCTTAAATAAGGCGTTTGGCAGTGCCTCAAGCACTCTGCCTTGAGCTTCGATAACATCTTTATTCATGCGTGGGCTCTACCTCAACTCTTCCAATTCGCCCGAGAATTCGAGCGTACGCCTCTAGTGTAGCGTTTTGAGGGCGTTTCGTCAAGATCTCAGCCCCTTTTTTGGTAACTAGTATCGTATGTTCGAAATGAGCGGCGTTTTTTCCGTCGGCCGTTCGCACTGTCCAAGCGTCCGGGTCAGTCACAACGTGCCAGTCACCCAGAGTGACCATCGGTTCGATCGCTAATGCCATTCCCGCTGCCAGGATAGGGCCTGTTCCAATTTCTCCAAGATTCAGGATCCGCGGATCCATCTGAAGTGCGGGTCCGATCCCGTGTCCGCACAGGTCCCGCACAATCCCGAGCCGAGCTTGCGTGATTACATCTGCAATCGCGGCCTGTACGTCGCCGAGGTGAACCCCATCCCGTACCTTCGCGATTCCCGCCATCAGAGCAGATTCGGTCACTTGGAGGAGTCGGGCGTCTTCCAAGCGAGGTTTTCCAATAATTATGGTAAGGGCGGAGTCAACAAATACACCTTTGTTCTTCAAGCCGATGTCAATTCCCAAAACATCGCCAGTGCGGATACGTTCGTTATTCGGGATGCCATGCACCAGGGCGTCATTGCGTGAAAGACAGGTTGCATAACGGTATCCTTGATGATTAAGGAATGCGGCCTTGACCCGCGCTTGTTTTATGCGCGCGTAGGCGAACGTGTCCAAAGCGATAAGAGTTACGCCGGGTTTTGCGGCCTGTGCGGTGAGAGCAAGGATATATCCTAAAAGCGGACCAAGTTCGCGCATGGCATTTATTTGTTTTTGGGAAAGAATCATCGTGCCTCTTTTTTTAAAAAAGTGTTGATTTCAGTAAGCAAAGCGCGCGTGACATCTTTAATCGGCGGGGTGCCGTCTACGCTTACTAAGCGGCCTTGTACGCGATAATGGTCAATTACCGGAAGGGTTTGACGCCGAAAAATATCAAGCCGTTTTCGAATTGACTGTTCGGTATCGTCATGGCGAACCACAAGCGTCCCCCCGCATTTTTTGCACTGTTCGGCAAATTCTTCGGACGAAGAAGGGGCTTTGATTGTGGCAACCAACTTGCAATTCGTGCAAATACGACGGTTTTTTATGCGTTCAAGGGAAATTTTTTCGGGTAGCGTAATATAGACCGCGAACGGCTCCGCTCCTTTATATTTCTTCAACAGGAAGTTGAAATCGTTATACTGGCGCATATCACGCGGAAATCCGTCAAAGACTATTCCATTAGCCTGATGGGTTTTAAAGTAATCCTCCATCAACTGGAAAATGAATCCATCCGGAATAAGCTTTCCTTGCGAAAGTATCCGTTCGATTTCTGGGTCGTGATGAGTGCGGGCAAATTCCCGCAGAACGTCTCCCGTGGAAAAAACTCGATATCCAAAATGCTTGGCGAGCTCCTTAGTTTGCGTTCCCTTCCCGCTTCCTTGCGGGCCGAATAAAGCAATGTTCATTGAATGTTGAGGATGTTAGTTGCCGGCCCGAGGGTTGTGTTGTTGAGGAAAAGGGTGGTGGGTGTGTCAATTTTTGCGCGACTAATATTAAGTAGGCCAGTTGGGGTTTCGTGGGCATCGGAGAAGATCCGGTCAAACTCGCCATAGTCTTTCAAAAGCTGTCCGGTTAGGGAAAATGTCTGAACGCTTGTTTTCAGATCGGTTACTTTGAAGGATACAAGCACTCGTTCGCCCGTTACCCGTAGCGCGCGTACCGGCTGTGTAAAAGTTTTTAAAACAATCGGATCAGCAGGCGTTGTGGGAACTCGCTTCAGCAGGTATTGGGAGTTGCTGGGCGCGATATAATAGACCGCACTTGCGTCCCCCGACCACTGGGGGAAGAGAATGCCTTCCTGTTCTTGGGCAAGTATGGAGGGTCCACTGTTGCCGAGTGAGTTTTTCATAAGATCAAATGACGCGCCCTGCGCGTTCTGATTAAATTGAACGGTAAGATATGCGCTTCGGTCGGAAGATACACTCGGTGGTTGCACAGAAGAAACCGATTCGGCAAGCACCGTTGCCTGCGCGCTCCCTGCTTTTGGAAAGAGCACTAAGTCGACAACAGCTCCCATAAGATCCGTATTTTCTCGAGCGCGAGTTGCAATGATGGAATCGGAGCTGGAATAGACCACTTCCAAATACCCGCTCCCAGGTCCACGGGTAATGATTTGGGAGTTTTTCTGTGTTAGATTATAGGCGATCACTTCGCCGGTCGGAGCCGAGAATGCGTAAATAATCTGCTCGACGGGCGTTTTCTCTGGCTCAGGACTACTGCTCGGTGAACTCTGGTTCTCTGGTGTTGGACTCGCGTTCGATATAATCACGCTTGAGCTTGTTTCGCTCGTCGGCTTTGTCGTATCGGCGCGTACGACCAAATACCCGAAGCTGGCCAAGGCAAGCATGAAAATCACGGTTGAGAATGTTTTTCGTGCGCGTTTCATCTTACGAAAACGTATCGTACGTGCGCATCACGACTTGGGCCTTGAGTTGGCGGGTGGTTTCGATAATAACGGAAACCAAAATAAGAATACTAGTCCCACCCAGCACCAGAGTCTGGACCTTCGTGAGTGACTGTACAATAAACGGCAGAACCGCAACCAGCGCGATAAATAACCCCCCCAAAGTGGTAATGCGGATTAAGCTCGTGCGCAGATACGTGGCAGTCTCGTTCCCGGGCCGGATGCCGGGGATGAACCCCCCCTGTTTTTGGAGATTTTCCGCCACCTGAGGGGGCTGGAAGACAACGAATGTATAGAAAAAAGTAAACGCAAAAACAAACACGAAATACAGGATTCCATATACGGTTTGATTTTCAAGCAATCGCGTGAGCGTGTTCGCGGCATTCGCAATCCATTCGGTTTTAGCTAGAGCAAAGAAGCGCGCGACTACGGTTGGGAAGATCAACATTGAAAGCGCAAAAATAATCGGGATTACGCCGGCGGAATTCACCTTGAGCGGAATATGGGTATTCACGCCCGCCCAACTGCGTTGCCCTCTTACTCGGCGGGCATACGTTACCGGAATTTGGCGTTCGCCCTGCGTAATAAATACAATCGCGGCGACCGTTGCGATCCCGATTGCGGCAAACGCAACCAGGCCAAAAATTTTACCGGTATCCACAACCGCCAATGTATTGCGTACTTGAGTTGGGAGGCCGGACACGATCCCGAGCGCGATTAACATCGAGATTCCATTGCCAATACCGTTTTCAGAAATAATTTCTCCAAGCCACATTAAAAGCATGGTCGTGGCGGTCGTGACCGCGAGCATGGTTGCGATCTGGATTCCATCCCATTCTGGCAGGATCCCTTGCTGTCGGAATAAAAGCAATGTTCCGATCCCTTGTAAGATCGCCATCGGAACGGTTAGGAGCCGCGTGTATTGGGTGATTTTTTTGCGGCCAAACTCCCCTTCTTTCTGGAGCGCCTCGAGCGATGGGACCACGTAGGTCATCAGCTGCACGACAATCGATGCGGTAATATAGGGGCCGACTCCCATCAACATGATTGAGAAATTACTGAGTGTCCCGCCCGAGAAGAGATCCAGTAATCCAAAAAGCTGGTTTTGGGAGAAAAATTGTGAAAGTTGGCGGATGTCCACGCCCGGCAAAGGAACGTGCGCAATAAAGCGGGTTAAAATAAGAATCCCGACCGTTATCAGGGCTTTGCGCCGCAGGTCAGGTAAGCGCCAGATTTTGACAAGGAAATTGAACATATATCAAGAATCAATTATACCCGAACAGAGTTTCGTTTACACTGGA
The DNA here is from genome assembly GCA_964362865.1 of uncultured Candidatus Saccharibacteria bacterium. GTDB lineage: Bacteria > Patescibacteriota > UBA1384 > JAGVHQ01 > JAGVHQ01 > JAGVHQ01. The sequence goes on from CAYIGD010000002.1 coordinate 23,997, forward strand.
TGCGCTCTTTCTGCCAAACTCGGGAGCACGTTCGTAGCGGGGGTGTTGCGATCTATACGCAGTATTGAGTGCGATAATTTCAGATAGCTCTTTACGCTGCAGCTTATTTTTTGAAAACGGCGTACTCGGGTATCCCACCGCTAATAAAACAATCACGCGCCCGCTATGGGGTATTCCGATCAGCTCGGCGATTGGTTTTTGTTTAAATCCGGCAATTTGATTAACGATTAAACCGCGCTCAAGCGCTGCGAGTGTGAACGCCATAACAGCCGCGCCTACATCGTATAAATAAAATAAGGTGTTGCCGATACGGTCGTCAAAAGCCGGATCTGACCAGACGGCAATCATAAGCGGTGCCTCTGCCCCCCATTCGTTTCCCGGATGAAGATTTTCATGAATTTTCGTGCGCACCGGTTTATCTCGGAGTATTACAAATCGCCACGGTTGTGTGTTGTGGGATGAGGGTGCCCATTGTGCGGCTTCAAAAAGTGCTTTCATGACAGATTTCAGCGGAATTCTTGTCAAAAAAAATCGTGAGCGAACCCTTTGCTTCAAAATTGTGGGCAGCCCCAGGCGCGCTCGCACTCGCATACGTTTAGACCCGCTGCGCGTGCTTTTTAGTAAGTTTGATATGCTCTCCCAGTGTGAATCCGGTGGGAAGCGGTCCGCCAATCAGCTTCACTGCACTTACGCTTGTTTTAAGCAGGCCGGCTTGGCGTAATTTTTCGAGCGTAACTTGAGTAGGCTTTAATTTTTGGGTGAGCGCTTGGATCGTCACCGCAATCGGTTTTGTGCCTTGGCGCATCTGCCGCGAGAGTGAGCCGCGTTTTTTAGGGATTCTACGGATCAGGGGGGTTTGCCCGCCTTCAAACCGCGCAGATACCCTATATCGGGCTCTTTGACCTTTGGTACCTCGTCCGGCAGTTTTACCTTGCCCGGCTGCAATCCCCCGCCCGACCCGGACCCTATTTTTTATTTGTCTTTTTGGAAGCTCGGTTAGATTCATGTTTCTCTTCTTTCTGCTTTTGATTTTTAGCTTTCACGGTAACGCGTTGCGTTGGATTTTGATATGCGATGCGGGATTTTTCAGGTCGAAACGAAAGCAGCGCCTGTTGGGTGGCCCGAATCGTATTCAATTTATTTGAAGATCCCATACTCTTCGTAATAATGTTTTTAATCCCGGCCACTTCCGCAATCGCCCGCACCGGGCCTCCCGCGATCACCGATGTTCCTGCTCTGGCGGGTTTTAACATGACGGTCACGCCAGAAAAGAAACCAGTTGTCGGATGTGGGATTGTACCAGCGTGAAGCGGGATTGAAAACAGACTTCGCTTTGCTTGGGTAAAGGCTTTTTTTACGGCAGCTTGCACTTCCGCCGCCTTTGCCACGCCGATCCCGACTGAACCTTGATGGTTACCAATCACAACGACGGCACGGAAACGGATCCGTCGACCGCCTTTTACGGTGCGAGCGACACGATTGATTTCGATCACTCGCTCTTCAAACTCTGGTTTTTCGGGTGAATCTTGCATTTTACTCCTATATCGTAAGGCCCGTGCTACGCGCCCCGTCGCAAATTCGTTGTACGTTGCCATGGTATGCGCGTGCTCCGCGGTCGAATACAACGCGTGTAATTTTTTTGGCAAGTGCTGCTTTACCAATCGTCTCCCCAAGCTTAGTTGCCGCTTGGGCGGCTTCGCCTTTGGCGGGACGCACCAGTTGCGCGGCTAAGACCCGACCACCGTGATCGATTACTTGTGTATAGAAACTCCGGTTTGAAATTGTGACTACAAGGCGCGGGTAGAGCGCGGATTTAGCCCGCGCACGAACTTTTTGTTTTCGTCGAATACTTGAAAAACTCATTACGCTCCTTTAGTCGCGGCACCTTTGCCTGCTTTTCCGGGTTTCAGGATAACACGTTCGTTGGAATAGCGGAGCCCTTTGCCTTTGTACGGCTCCACGGGACGCAAGCGCCGAATGCTTGCCGCTACCTCGCCCACTTTCTGCTTATCAATGCCAGAAATTACAATCGTATTCTTTTCCATTTTAAGCGTGACCCCTTCGGGTGGGGAGTAATGTACAGGATGAGAAAAGCCGAGGTTCAGTGACAGGGTAACGCCCTCGAGTGTTGCCCGCATTCCAACCCCTTTGATTTCAATCCGGCGAACATACCCGTCTTTAACCCCGATGGCCGCGTTGGAAATAAGTCGTTGCCAGAGGCCATGCTGCGCTTTTGCGGTCCGCGTGTCGTCTTTGCGATTCACAACGATTTCTGACTCCGTTATGCTCGGCACGATTGTGCTCGTTGGGGAAAGCGTAATCGTTCCCAAAGGACCGCTCAGAGATAGCTCGTTACCCAGAAGCTGGGCGTGTACGCCCTCAGGGAGTTTGATTGGAATTTTTCCGAGTCGTGACATTTAACCTTCTTTAAGAGACTTCACACAACAGTTCGCCGCCCAGTCCTTTGGAGCGCGCTGTTTCTCCAGCCATCACTCCTTTCGGAGTGGAAATGACGATTAACCCATATCCACCGAGCGGAATCGGGATCTGAGTTGCTTTCGCGTAGCGACGTAAACCCGGTCGACTAAGGCGTTTTATTGCTCTCAAAACCGGTTTTCTTGTTCCGCCGAGCAACCCCACTTTGAGTAATCCGGGTTTATCTTTGGGTTTTAATTCTTCGATTTCAAATACATACCCTGCGTCTTTCAAGATTTTCAGAATCGCGGCACTGAGTTTGCTTTTAGGTACGCTCACAAACTCTGCCCGCCGGGCAGTGCCGTTTCTAAGCGTGGTTAACATTGCACCAATTGGATCGCTTGTCATAATTCCTACCAACTCGCTTTCGTTACTCCCGGAATTTCACCCCGAGAGGCGTGCTCTCGAAAACAGATTCGGCACATGCCGAACATGCGCATATATCCGCGCCCTCTTCCACAAATATTGCAGCGCCGGATGGTGCGACTTGTGTACTTCGGTTTTCTTTTTGCTTTTTCAATCAGAGATTTTTTTGCCATAATTTTCCTTACTCATGTGTACGAAACGGGATCCCCAGGGCCTTGATGACGGCCTCACCCTCATGGCGTGTTTTAGCACTCGTTGCGATTGCGATCGACAAGCCGTGAGTTTCTTGTACTTGCTCGGCGGCAATTTCCGGTAATGTCGTTTGTTCTGTAAATGCGATCGTAATTGCTCCGGTATCGGAAATGCTTGATTGCTTGAACCCGCGAAAATCACGGATTCGCGGAAGGCCGATTGCCACAAGTTTTTTCAGAAAATCCCACATTCGTGTGCCCCGTAACGTCACCATGTAGCCCACTTCATCTCCGGCACGGACTTTGAAGCCCGCGATCGCTTTACGGGCCCGCGTGCTTATTGGTTTCTGGCCAGTGATCAGTGTCAGAGTTTTTTGGACCTCATCCGTAAATCGTTTGTTTGCACGCATTTTGCCGATCCCGACAGATACGACTACTTTTTTAATGCGCGTTCCTGCGTGCGGGTTGCGATTCACAATCAGCTCCCCCAACTTGCGTGTAAATTCTTTTTGCGCGAGATTAGTCATACAGGGCTTCTTTGCATTTAGCGCAAATCCGCGTCCGTCCACCTGCATGAATTTTCACGTGCGCACGCGTTGGGCGGGAGCAGCGTGGGCAGACAAGCATAAGATTTGAAACGTGTAGCGAGGCTGCTTTATCAATTATTCCACCTTGTGGATGCGATCGGCCGGGCTTCAAGTGGATTTTTGCAATATTAAGGCCACCCACAATCGCCCGTGACGTTTGGCGGTTGATTTGTTCCACTTTTCCGACCTTTGTGCGGTCTTTTCCGGTTCGAATTGTAACTGTGTCACCAACTTTAAAATGCATATGTCCTACCATACCTCTGGCGCTAGAGAGAGAATCTTTGTATATCCGCGCTCGCGCAACTCGCGCGCGACCGGTCCGAAAACACGGGTCCCACGGGGCGTTCCATCGGGCTGAATCATCACCACCGCGTTATCGTCAAAGCGAATCGTTGACCCATCCCGCCGCTTAAACGGTTTTTTCTGGCGGACTACAACCGCATGCGCTACTTCTTTGGATTTTACTCCAGCATTTGGTAACGCGGATTTGACCGTCACGACAACCCGATCGCCGAGCTGGGCCGCAGAGCGGGGGGCGCCGCGTGAAACATGAATGCAGACAACCCTCTTAGCCCCGGAGTTATCCGCAACAACAAGATGGGATTGAGGCTGGATCATGAGCGCTCCTTAGCCTTCGTGACAACTTTCCATGCTACCAGACGAGATCGACGCGCAGTAGCTTCGATTGTCACATTTTCTCCGATCCCAAATGTTCCCTTTTCTACGTGTGCGAGGTAGCGGCGGGAAACGATTCGACGTTTTCGGTATAAAGGATGAATAATTGATCGCTCAACAGCGATTTTTACCGTTGAGTCCCCGATCAAGCCCACGATTACTCCTTTTTTACGCTGTAACATTAGATTTCTCCCTTAAAATCGTCCAGGTACGAGCCAATTTCTTGCGCAGCGCGCGTACTTTTTTTGTATTCTTTTGCTTACCGAGGCCGATTTCGTGGATTGTTTTTATAATTTCAGATCTTGTGGTCACAATCACTTCCCCCAATGCTTGCAAAGGGATTTCTCGGATTTTTTTTAGCTCGTCACGGGTTTTCATCGATTATCTTTCACGAGGAACGTTGTTTTTACCATGAGCTTATGGGCTGCAAGTCGCATCGCCTCTTTGGCTACTGGCTCAGATACACCGTCCATCTCAAACAGTATCCGTCCTGGCCGTACTCGTGCGACAAAGTGGTCGAGCCCGCCCTTTCCGCCACCCATGCCAGTTTCTGCGGGTTGGCTCGTAACCGGCGTGTGAGGGAAAATTCGAATCCAAATCTCGCCTCCGCGTTTGACATAACGAGTCATTGCTCGGCGGGCCGCCTCGATTTGACGCGCGCTCAGGCGCCCTCTTTCAATCGCTTTTAAGCCATATTTGCCGAACGCTAGGTCTACTCCGCGTGAAGCGTTTCCGGGTAAAACACCGCGGAAAACCTTCCGATGTTTTAATTTACGCGGCATGAGCATGGATACTCTCCTCGCTATATTGGCCGCGATGAATCCAGACCTTAACTCCAATGACGCCATAGGTCGTACGGGCGTGCTCGACAGCAAAATCAATATCGGCCCTAAAGCTCGATAGCGGTAAAGTGCCGATCGTTACAGTTTGGGTACGGGCGATTTCGACCCCGCCCAGTCTTCCTGAAAGTTGGATTCGAACACCTTTTGCGCCGGCGCTCATGACTTTTTCACTTGCTAAGCGCATCGCACGTTTATACGCGATTCTCTTTTTAAGCTGATTGGAAATATTTTGGGCGACTAAGCTTGCGTGTAGGTCCGGTTTTTTGATTTCAAGAATATTAATTTTACATTTCACTAACGCGCCCGCAGTGCGTGTTAGGTGTGCTTCAATTTTAGTTCTCAGTGCGATAATTTCCTGCCCACTGCGGCCAATGAGCAAACCTGGTTTGGAGGTTGAAAGCGTGAGGGTAATGTCGGCTGGTCCACGTTCAATCTCCACGAGCGCAATCCCGGCGTTAGTGGAAAAGTGGGCACGGATGAAGCGTCGAATCTCCAGATCCTGTAGGAGGTTGCGCGTATAATTGCGACCACTGAACCAGCGGCTGCGCCAGGCGCGCGTTAAAAGTGTACGCATTGCAATCGGATTTACTTTTTGGCCCATCGCGTTCCTTTTGGTTTTGGCTCACTCTCGTCGCTGAGCTCAATGTGGATGTGACTCATTTTTTTCATCATCGGTGCACTGCGCCCGCGTGAGTGGAGAATGCGCCGCTTGAGGGCTGGTCCCTCATCTACTCGGGCAATCACGCGTGCTTTTTCAATATCCATTTCCCGATCTTTTGCAAGCGCTGTGGCAGCCTTAAGCGTCTTGAGCAGTATAAGCGCCGCGTGATTGGGAATAAAGGTCAGGCGATCCAAAGCCTCCTGAGCGCGCACGCCCCGGATCGTTGTCGCGATTAAACGAACTTTGCGCGGCGCAATCCGTTGAAATCGAGAAACAGTGTGCACTTTCATGAATTCACCTGTCGCTTTTCTTGCTCGCGGGCCATTTTCCCTCCATGTCGGCGAAACGTGCGCGTGCTTGCAAATTCTCCAAGTCGATGGCCAACCATGTCTTCCGTGATCTTGACAGGAATGAAGATTTTACCGTTGTGGACCGCGAACTGCACCCCGATCATTTCCGGTGTAATAACACTTGCCCTCGCCCAGGTTTTAATCGGTCCATTTCCAGCGGTTATTTTTTTCAATAATCGCTGGTCTATGTATGGCCCTTTTTTTAGTGAACGTGACATATCTATTTCCTTTTTCGCACGATTAACTGTGCCAGGGGGTTGCGCCGACGAGTTTTAAAGCCAAGCGCCGGTTTGCCCCACGGGGTTTTGGGGTGTTTCAATCCGATTGGGCTATTACCTTCACCTCCACCGTGAGGATGAGCGGCTGGGTACATTGCTTTTCCGCGCACAGTCGGACGCTTCCCCATCCAGCGCCCCCTCCCGGCTTTGCCGATTCTGATCGTCGAATGGGATAGATTACCGATTTTTCCGATCGATGCATGCGAACGAAGCTGGATTTTGCGGATTTCTCCAGATGGAAAACGCACTTGCGCATAGTCGCCTTCTTTGGAAACGATTACCGCGGCTGCCCCGGCAGATTGCGCAACCCGGACTCCTCCTTGGGGAAAGAGTTCCACACTATGAATTTCAATTCCGCTTGGAATCGCGTTTAGGCTCATTCGATTTCCAACTGAGATTTCTGCTTTTTCGTTCGATTCAATGATGTGCCCCACTTGTAAACCATCCGGCGCGAGGATATAAATCATCTTCCCGCTTTCGGCTTTTACCAACGCAATCCGCGCGCTACGATTCGGGTCATATTCGATTGTCGTAACTGTTCCGGTGTGCCGACCGAGTTGTTCAAGGGTGGAGATAATTCGAAATCGACGTCGTACCCCACCACCTCGGTGGCGGATCGAAATTGTACCCGATTGATCGCGGCCAGAATGCACTCTGAGCGCCCTTGTCAGACTTTTGAGCGGTGTGCGCTTCGTGAGCTCCTTAAAATCAGGGTACGTGATGGCTCGAGAACCGGCAGCATTTGGTTTAACTGTGCGTAAAGCCATTACTTCTCCGTATCCTTGCCTTTATCTGGACGGTCATTTGTGGTGCTGTTTTTTAATTTCTTTTTTTCGTTTTTTTCGCGCGATTCATGTCCCGCGGGGGATGAAAATTCAAATCCGGGAATTGTCATTCCCTTTTTTAAGTGGATGTAGGCAAACTTAACCGCGGAAACCGCCCCCTTGATTCGCTTGAAACGTCGGGCTTTTGGTTTTCTCGTGGAGGTCGTAATTTTAGTAACCACTACATCAAAAAGTTTACTAATCGTCCGTACAATTTCAGGTTTGCTCCTCGAAAGAGGAACCGCGAACGTGTAGATTGCAGTTCCTGCGCGGTGTAATGATTTTTCCGTTAAGTGCGGTCTCAGTTTCATAGCGTTTTCCTCTTGAGCGCAAGGCGCTTCTCAAGTTGAGGGAGGGCGTTTTTAGTAATTACGACCCAGTTATGCGTGAGGACATCCAAGGCGTTCACTTCGGCAACCGTGCGGCATGTAGTGAAAGCTAGATTCCGGGTTGCCCTCAGCATCATTGGGTCTGGTGTAATATCAATAAAAAGGATTGAGCCCTCATCAATCGGCAAACTTGCAAGTGCCGCAAGGGCTTCTTTTGTTCGAGGTGCGTTCAATGTTAGTGCGTTTACGACAATCACTTTTTTTTCTTTCGTGTGATCCGTTAATGCGCCGATAAGCGCTCTGCGACGCAGCGTCGGCGAAATCTTTTGCGCATCAGCGGAATTTGTACGCGGCCCAAATGTGATCCCGCCACCTTTCCAAAGTGGAGAGCGAATCGAGCCGGCACGGGCTCGTCCGGTTCCTTTTTGACGCCATGGTTTTCGCCCTCCGCCTGAAACCTCGGCGCGCGTTTTAGTATGGGCGGTGTTCTGCTTGAGACGGGCTCCATACATTACGACCACCTGTTTGGTTAATTCCGGGTTGGCCGAAGCGTGAAACACAGTTTTAGGTAACGTTTCCGCGCCTAATTTCACAAGCGTAAACGCGCTGCGTGTTCCGGTACTACTCATCGCTTCCTCGTGCGGGTTCGATCTCAAGCGTTATCCATGTGCCGCGTGGACCCGGAAGAGGGCCTTTAAGCAAAATCGTCGGAGGATTCGTAGTATCTTGTACGGCGATAACTTCGCGTTCGTGGAGCGTAATCTGCGTATGGCCGAGGTGGCCGGGAAGGCGTCGTCCGCGCACAACGCGTTGTGGGAACGCGGAACCGATCGAGCCCGGAGCGCGATGATGATCCGATCCATGCGTTTGGGGCCCTCGGTGAAAACCGTGCCGTTTGATAACCCCGGCAAAACCCTTCCCTTTTGAGATCCCCTGTATCCTTACCCGGTCGCCTACTTTGAATTGAGTGGGCGTAAGTTTAGTACCGACTTCAAGGAGTGTTTTAATCTTAAATTCTTTAAGAATCCGGGTTTTCGCGCCCGATTTTTTCAGATGACCCCTGAGCGGCTTCGAGTTGTTTTTTGTATTTCCCGCGCCGATCTGCGCTGCCCGATAGCCATCTTTTTCCAGTGTTTTTACTTGAGTAACCGTATTTTCAGGTACGCTCAAAACAGTCACGGGAATTTCTCGTCCCGAGCTCGTAAAGATACGTGTCATGCCAATTTTTTGAACTAGTAAATAACTCATATACTCCAGTACTAAAACGTGTCCGGAACCATCCCTCCGCCAGCTGGCGGATACTCGGGACGTTTTCCTGACCTCTGGAGTTAATATAGCTGATATTCCATTCGTGGTCAATATGCGTAAAACCGATCAACTCCGGCTCAGTCCGGAGTTGATCAAACGACGTAAAGCAAGAGCAGTAGTCCCGCTACAGTTGCAACTGTTTTAGGTCTTAATTTCGATATCCACGCCAGCAGGCAGGTCTAAACTCATGAGGGAGTCGATCGTTTTAGCGGAGGGTTCCACTATGTCAATCAGGCGTTTGTGGATCCGCATTTCAAACTGCTCCCGCGCGTCTTTATGCACAAACGTCGAGCGATTCACAGTAAATAACTTCCGTTCTGACGGAAGCGGGACCGGCCCGATTACTTTTGCCCCGGTCCGTTCGGCGGTTTCAATGATTTTTTTCGCAGATCGGTCAATAATACGGTAATCATAGGCGCGTAAACGGACTCTGATTCGTTGTGTTGATTTTTCTGTAGTTGCCACGCTCTTTGGATTTCCTAAGGTGCGAATACGCAGTTCGCCAGTTGGCGGATTACTTGTTGATCTTTGTTACGACTCCCGCGCCGACAGTTCGACCACCTTCACGAATTGCGAAGCGCAGGCCATCTTCCATTGCAATCGGAACAATCAGTTTGACTTTGAAGCTGATCGTATCTCCCGGAACTACCATTTCGGTACCTTCCGGCAGTTCGACTTCGCCTGTTACGTCCGTTGTCCGAAAATAAAACTGGGGTTTGTAGCCTTTAAAAAAGGGAGTATGCCGTCCACCTTCGTCTTTGGTAAGGATATACACCTCGGATTCAAATTCTGTGTGCGGGGTAGCGGTACCGGGTTTGGCAAGCACTTGTCCGCGTTCGATATCAGTGCGCTCGATACCGCGCAGTAACACGCCCACATTATCGCCGGCTTGACCTTGGTCAAGCAGCTTCTTGAACATTTCCACGCCGGTTACGACGCTCTTTTTAGTGGGGCGGATTCCAACAATTTCGATTTCTTCGTTGACCTTTACGATCCCTCGCTCGATTCTTCCGGTTGCAACCGTTCCGCGCCCTTTGATTGAAAAGACGTCTTCAACCGGCATTAGAAACGGCTTGTCAGTTTCCCGCGTCGGTTCGGGAATGTACGCATCCAAGGCGTCGATCAACTCCAGGATGGATTTTTCCGCTTCTGGGTCGCCTTCCAGTGCCTTGAGGGCAGAACCCTTAATCACGGGCACTTCATCGCCCGGGAATTTATATTTTGTGAGCAATTCGCGCACTTCGACTTCAACGAGGTCCAGGAGCTCTTTGTCGGTGACTTGATCAATTTTATTGAGATATACGACCATTCGCGGTACGCCTACTTGGCGGGCCAAAAGAATGTGTTCGCGGGTCTGGGGCATGGGGCCGTCGGCAGCAGACACAACCAAGATCGCCGCGTCCATCTGGGCCGCGCCGGTAATCATGTTTTTGACGTAATCAGCGTGTCCAGGGCAGTCAACGTGCGCATAGTGGCGCTTTTCGGATTCGTACTCCTGATGCGAGGTGGCAATCGTAATCCCCCGCGCGCGCTCTTCAGGCGCATTATCAATCTCTTCGTACTTCTTTTCTTTTGCTAAACCCTTTTTTGCGAGCACTTTCGTAATTGCCGAGGTTAGGGTCGTTTTTCCGTGGTCAACGTGCCCGATTGTTCCGACATTGATGTGCGGCTTGGTTCTCTCAAATTTTCCTTCTGCCATCGATTACTCCTTTCACTGTAAATAGTGTTTCAGGCCACCTTAAACTTCCCCCAAAAACAATGCGTTTTTATTATATGGGTGCATTCGGGTTCCGTCAAGCGGTTTTCGGGCTGCGGCGTTGGATAATTGATTGCGCTACACTTGTTGGAACAGGTTCATAGTGGTCGAATTCCATTGTGTAAGATGCCCTTCCGGTCGTCATGCCGCGCACTGTAGTCGCATATCCGAACATCTGCCCCAGTGGAACTAAAGCTTCAATCGTTTTAATTCCTACCCGTTCGCCGGTTGCAAGAATTTGTCCGCGTTTCGAATTCAAATCCCCGACCACATCACCGAAAAACGATTCAGGAGTAAGGACTTCGACTTTCATAATCGGCTCCAGCAGAACCGGCGTGCCGGATTTAAAACCGTCTTGAAGGGCCATCGAGCCCGCAATCTGGAAAGCCATTTCAGATGAGTCTACGTCATGGTACGTGCCATCGTATAAGGTAACTTGTATGTCGACAATCGGGTAATGAGCGATTACGCCGCGGTCCAAAGCCCCCCGGATACCTTTTTCGACAGCGGGTATAAACTCGCGCGGAATTGCGCCACCGACAATTTTATTGACGAATTCAAAGCCTTGACCGCGTTCACGAGGTTCCAGCTTGAGAAAGACGTGTCCATATTGCCCACGGCCTCCGGTTTGTCGAATATATTTCCCTTCAGCTTTCGAAGGCTTCGTAATTGTTTCCTTGTACGCCACTTCCGGCGCGCCGACGTTCGCTGCCACATTGAACTCGCGTTTCATGCGGTCCACCAGTACCTCGAGGTGTAATTCCCCCATCCCCGCGATGATTGTTTGAAGCGTTTCTTCGTTGGTGGTAATACGAAACGTCGGGTCTTCTTCAGCCAGTTTTTGCAGGGCGATCCCCATTTTCTCTTGATCTGCTTTCGTTTTCGGTTCAATCGCAACTGAAATCACCGGGTCAGGGAATTGAATCGATTCCAAGATGGCTGGACGCAAAGGATCGCAGATCGTTTGGCCGGTCATTACGTTTTTAAGGCCGACTACGGCCGCGATCTCACCCGCAAAAACTTCCTTTAATTCCTCTCGATGGTTGGCATGCAGACGCACAATCCGTCCCACACGTTCCTTCGAGTTACTCGAGGCATTCAGAATATAGGAGCCTGCTACAAGTTTTCCCGAATAGGCCCGAAAAAACGCAAGCCGCCCGACAAACGGGTCGGTTGCAATCTTAAACACAAGCGCTAAGAACGGTTCGTCGTCGTCGGTTTTGATTGCGATTAGCTCATCGGTGTTTGGCGCTTTTGCATGAATCGCCGGCACGTCTAGTGGAGAAGGAAGATAATCGACAACGCCGTCAAGCAGCTTTTGTACACCCGTATTTTTTAGGGCTGAACCACACAAGACCGGGACAATTTTATACTCAATCGTTGCGCTGCGCAGAGCGGATTTGAGCTGTTCAGCAGAAGGGTGTGTGCCTTCAAGGTATGCGTGCAGCAGCGTGTCGTCAGTCTCAACAATCTTTTCTACCAGTTCGGTGCGGACCGCACGCACCTCTGCCTTCATCTCAGATGGTATTTCGATTTCTAAAACGTCTTCCCCTAATTTTCCACCCCAAGCAAAAGCTTTCTCTCGAATGAGGTCCACTAAACCATGAAAATTTGCTTCCGTACCGATTGGCAATTGGACTCTGACGGCGTGGGGACCAAGGCGCTCTTTAATCGAAGCGTATGCCTTATTAAAGTCCGCTCCCATGCGATCGAGCTTATTAATAAAGCAAATCCGGGGAACTTTGTATTTATCGGCTTGACGCCACACTGTTTCAGATTGGGGTTCGACACCAGCCACACCGTCGAAAACAACTACGCCCCCATCTAATACCCTCAGGGATCGCTCAACTTCGACGGTGAAGTCTACGTGCCCGGGAGTATCAATAATGTTGATGCGGGTCTTATTCCAAAAGCAGGTGGTAGCGGCAGCGGTAATCGTAATGCCACGCTCCCGTTCCTGCTCCATCCAGTCCATCACGGCTTCGCCCTCGTGCACCTCACCGATTTTGTGTGTTTTGCCGGTATAGTACAGTACCCGTTCCGTGACAGTGGTTTTACCGGCGTCAATATGGGCAATAATGCCAATATTACGGGTGTTCTCAAGAGAGTATTCGCGGGGCATCTTACATTCGGGCAAAATGGGCAAAGGCGCGGTTTGCTTCTGCCATTTTATGCATTGTGTCGCGGCGTTTAACTGCCGTACCGGTATTGTTGTAGGCGTCCATGAGTTCAGAGGCTAAACGGATAGCCATTGTTTGGGATTTTCGCGCACGCGCGCTATCCAATATCCAGCGCAGCGCTAAAGCCTGCTTGCGGTTTGGCCGGACTTCAACCGGTACTTGATACGTTGCTCCACCGATCCGTTTGCTGCGGACTTCTAACACAGGGCCGATGTTTTGGACTGCTCGTTCAAAAACCGTGAGGGGGTCGGTTTTCAGTTTCGCCGCCGCCTCTTCAAGGGCGGAATACACAATTGAGCGCGCAGTCATTTTCTGCCCTGAGAGCATTGTTTTATTAATCAACTGTTCGATTTGGATCGAATGATATTTTTGATCGGGCTTAATTGCACGGCGATTGGTTGCTGGTCGTCGCATAATTACGCTCGCTTGGCGCCGTACAGGGAACGACCCTGTTTGCGATCTTTTACGCCTTCTGTATCGAGTTTACCGCGTACAATGTGGTAGCGCACACCCGGAAGGTCCTTGACCCTACCACCGCGAATCAGCACCACAGAGTGCTCTTGTAAGTTATGCCCAACACCTGGAATGTAGGCCGTGACTTCAGTGCCGGATGTTAAACGTACCTTGGCGATTTTGCGTAACGCCGAGTTTGGTTTTTTGGGCGTAATCGTGGTTACCTTGATGCATACTCCCCGCTTGAGGGGCGCACCAATCCTGTTCCAAGTAGACCGGTTTTTCATAAAATTCATCCCACGCTTAAGAGCGGGCGTCGCCGGGGCTGCGACGATCCGTTTTCGTCCCTTACGAATTAACTGTGCAATGGTTGGCATCAGCGTGTTCCGTGGATCGCTTTTTTACGAGCACTGCTCGGGTCAAAACCGGTACCCGCGGGAATTAATTTTCCAATAATCACATTTTCCTTCATTCCGTTGAGGTGGTCAACCGCCCCCCGTGCGGCGGCCTCAATCAACACTCCTGTGGTTTCTTGGAAGCTCGCGGCGGAAAGGAAACTCTGGGTTTTTAAAGAAACGCGCGTAATGCCCATCACGACGTCTTCAACTTGCACAAGCCGGCGCCCCTTTTTTGTAAGCTCTGCGTTGACAATCCCGGCATGCAGACTGTCAATAATTTGCCCAGGTAGAAACTCGGAATCGCCTTCGTCGGTCACGCGCACTTTTGAAAACATTTGACGTACGATCATCTCAATGTGTTTCGGGTTGATTGTTTGCCCCTGGGAAGAATAAATCGAAAGCACGTCATTGATGATATAGGCTTGCGTCGCAACTCGACCGCGGAACTTGAGTGATTCCCCGAGGTCAAAGTGACCATCAGTTAATTGCTGCCCGATGCCAACGACGTCGCCGTCTTTGACAAGCACAGTTTCGTTTGCCCTGAGCGGGAAACTGATTGACGTAAATTCCGAAGAAATAACCTTTATCTGGCGTTCTTTCACACGAACTGTCCCGGGAATTTTGGTTCGGATTGCCTTGGCGTCTTTGGCATTGCCCAGTATTTGCTTGGCTACAACCGGCGCGCCGTTTTTGACGGTTATTTCGTAGCCTTCGGGGATTTCATATACTTCTTCCATTTTTTGGTTCGTGACGATTTGGAGTGTTCGACGTCCTTTTTCGGTAAAGATTTTAACCGTTCCGGCGATTTGCGCGAGTGTCGCCGGATTCTGTGGGGTACGCGCTTCGAATAATTCCTCGACCCTCGGCAGACCACTCGTGATGTCTTCGCCGACGACACCGCCCGAGTGGAACGTTTTCATCGTCAACTGCGTACCTGGTTCGCCGATCGCTTGCGCAGCCATAATTCCGACTGCTTCACCGTGCTTTACCATCTCTCCTGTGGCCAAATCGCGCCCATAACAATTTTGGCAGACGCCCCACCGGGCTTGGCAATAGAGGATCGAACGCACGATTACATCAAAGGGCTCGTTCGTGTTCAGCTGCCGTAGGCGTTCTTCTGAAATCAAAGTGTTAGCGGGGACGATCGTTTTACGAGCGAGCATTATCGGTTTGACCGTGACTCGGTCAATAAGGTGACGGAAATGCTTCGGATCAGCATGGAACCGAAGCCCCTCTTTTGTTCCACAATCCTCTAGGGCAACGACCATATCCTGCGAGACGTCCACAAGGCGGCGCGTAAGATATCCCGCATCTGAGGTTCGAAGCGATGTATCAGATTTTCCCTTGCGCGCTCCATGGGTGGAAATAAAGTATTCAAACACGCTCAATCCTTCGCGATAGTTGGATTTAATTGGTAATTCAATGATCTCTCCGGCAGGGTTTACCACGAGGCCTTTCATACCGCCGAGCTGCGTGACCTGGGTTACGGAGCCACGGGCACCGGACAACATCATGACGTTTACCGGGTTATGCAAGTTAAACAGAGCAAGCATTTCTTTTTCGATTTTCGCCCGAGCACTTGTCCATTGTTCGATGATTTTCAGGCGACGCTCATGATTGGTAATCAGTCCGCGGCGATATTGCATTTCGATTTCTTCTACGAGTAGATCGGTTGCCTTGATGATCTCGCTTTTTTTGGCTGGAACATTGATATCTGAAATCGAAATCGTCATTCCTGAGAGAGTCGCGTGTCGGAAGCCGACCTTTTTAATCTCATCACTGACAGTGGTTGTGGCTTCGGCGCCTTCTGTTTTGAAAATGTGTTCTACCAGCTCACGCAACGACTTCGAATCCATAGCATAGTTTCGAAAACGTGCAGATTTCGGCAGAATTGCATTCAAGATAATGCGCCCGATACTCGTTTCGACTAAATCACCTGCTTTTACTTCTGGGTCGGGAGAATTTTCTTTGGTGATAAAGCCATCCTCTAGTCGAACCTTAATTGACGCCCGTACATGTAGTTGCCCATTTTGATAGGCAAGCATTGCCTCATCACTGGAAGCAAAAGTTCTGCCGTTACCTTTGACACCGTCTTCGATCGTCGTGAGGTAATAGCAGCCAAAGACAATGTCCAAACGTGGGGTAATCACAGGTTCACCGGAGGCGGGTTTTAATACGTTTTTAGTGGAAAGCATGATGTCGCGCGCTTCTATATGTGCCTGCTTGGAAAGCGGGACATGTACTGCCATCTGGTCTCCGTCAAAGTCGGCGTTAAAAGCGTAACAAACCAGAGGATGCAGCTGGATTGCTTTTCCTTCGATCAATACTGGTTGAAAGGCCTGGATTCCCAACCGGTGTAAGGTTGGGGCGCGGTTCAAGAGTACGTATTGTTCGGAAGTGATCCGTTCAAGAATATCCCATACTTCTGGTGTGGCACGCTCGATCAGGCGCGTAGCGTTTTTAACGTTGTGGACATACCCTTCGGAAATCATTTTAGAGATGACAAACGGTTTGAATAGTTCAAGCGCCATGCCCTTGGGTAATCCGCACTGGTGCAATTTAAGGTTCGGGCCGACTACAATCACCGAGCGTCCGGAATAGTCAACGCGTTTTCCTAAAAGGTTTTGACGGAATCGGCCTTGTTTACCGCGTAGCATGTCCGAAAGTGAACGCAGTTTGCGCTGAGCAGCTGTTGTCGAGACTGCTTTGCCCCGGCGTACACTGTTATCAATTAGGGCATCTACTGCCTCCTGCAACATACGTTTTTCATTGCGGCAAATGACATCTGGTGCGCCCAGAGAAATCAGTTTCTTCAAGCGATTATTGCGGTTGATGACACGTCGGTAAAGGTCGTTCAGGTCGGAGGCGGCAAATCGCCCTCCGTCTAGTTGGACCATTGGCCGCAGATCCGGGGGGATCACTGGCAGGCGCGTCGTAATCAGCCATTTCGGATCGATTTTTGCCTTTAGCATATCCTTAAGGACCCGGATACGTTTCAAGATCCGGCGGCGCTGGCTTCCTTGGGAGTTCTCGACTTCCTTTTCCAAATTGCGCACGACCTCAACAAAATCTATATCTTTAAGGAGTTGATGGAAGGCCTCTGCCCCGATCCCGACCTTGATAATTGAGCCGTACTTCAAACTGATTTCATGGTAGCGCTGCTCAGTAATGATTTTATATTTAGCAAGCGAAGTGATCTCATTTTTTGTAGTTCGGTACATCCCTTCGAGCTCGGTGAGAGGAGTTGATTGTTTAAGGTCGGGTTTTGCAGTTGCGTGGTTGTTTTTTAATCTGCCGCGCAGTTCGCGATATTCATTTTCCAACTGGCTCAGCGCCTCGGTGCGGATTGTCTCGTCTACTGCCAGAACGATAAATCCGGCAAAGTAAATCACTTTCTCCAGATCATTAACCGAAAGATTGAGCGCTAGACCAAGAATAGACGGTACGCTACGTACAAACCATACATGAGCAACAGGGACGGCAAGCTCAATGTGTCCCATACGTTCTCGGCGTACGGCCGCTCGAGTTACTTCGACGCCGCATTTATCACAGATGACACCTTTGTAACGAATTTTTTTATATTTACCGCAATAACACTCCCAGTCTTTAATCGGTCCGAAGATGCGTTCGTCAAACAGGCCGTCGCGTTCTGGTTTTTGTGTGCGGTAGTTAATTGTTTCCGGCTTTGTGACTTCGCCGTAAGACCAGTTATACACATCTTCGGGGGACGCAATCGAAATTCGTATCGCGTTGAAATCAGCAACACGCGTGTCCTGGCGGGTCAGAGTTTCTTGCATTATGCCTCCTCCACCGGTTCGGATACCGGTTCTGGTTCGTCAAGTTTCAACTCGGTTAGTTCCCGGTCTAACGTTTCTTCCTGGTCCTCCTCATGTTCCGGTGTCGCTCGTGCAGACGCCCGGACGGCTTTGGGCTTCTCTTCTGCTCCAATTTTGGTTGAACCCTGCTGGGAAAGGAGCTCGATGTTCAACCCTAAACTTTGCAATTCGCGGGTTAAGACGAAGAACGAGGCTGGGACGGAAGGCTTCTGGATTTCCTCGCCCCGGATAATTGCCTCATACGCTTTACTGCGTCCGATGACATCATCTGATTTCAGGGTGAGCATTTCCTGCAGCGAATGAGCTGCCCCATATGCTTCAAGTGCCCAGACTTCCATCTCGCCAAAGCGTTGGCCGCCGAACTGCGCCTTGCCTCCCAAAGGTTGCTGGGTTACCATAGAATATGGTCCGGTGGAGCGGGCATGCATTTTGTCGTCCACTAAATGGTTCAATTTCATCATGTAAATGATGCCGACCGTTGTCTTTTGGTCAAACGGTTCTCCGGTGCGGCCGTCGCGGAGCTGAATTTTTCCGGTCTCGGGCAGACCCGCTTTTTTGAGCTCGGCTTCGATCTGATTCACGCTCACGCCTTCAAAAACCGGAGTCGCAACCTTGTAATTAAGCGCTTGCGCGGCCCATCCTAAATGGGTTTCGAGGATCTGCCCGAGGTTCATGCGAGAGACGACTCCCAAAGGGTTCAATACGATATCAACGGGGGTACCATCTGGCAAATATGGCATCTCTTCCTCGGGGAGGATCACTGAAATCACACCTTTATTCCCGTGACGGCCGGCGAGTTTATCCCCCACTGAAATTTTTCTCAGTTGTGCAACTGAGATTTGAATCATTTGATACACACCGGAAGAGAGCTCGTCCCCCTGGTCTTTCGAGAAGAGTTTGATGCCGACGACTTTTCCCCGTTCCCCGTGCGGCAATCGCAGCGACGTGTCTTTGACGTCCTTTGCTTTTTCGCCGAAAATTGCCCGCAGCAGCTTCTCTTCGGCGGACAACTCGGACTCTCCTTTCGGAGAGATTTTACCGACCAAGATGTCGCCCGCGGATATTTCTGCGCCGATTCGAATCACACCCACCTCATCAAGGTTTGCAAGCGCCTCGTCCCCCACGTTTGGAATATCGCGCGTGACGATTTCCGGCCCTAACTTCGTGTCCCGTACCTCAATGGAATATTCTTCAATGTGAATTGAGGAGAAGCGGTCATCTTTAACCAAACGCTCGGAGATCGCGATTGCGTCTTCGAAGTTGGTACCCCAGAAAGACAAAAACGCAACGAGTACATTTTGCCCCAACGCGAGCTCGCCCCCGTCCACGGAAGCCCCGTCCGCAATTACGTCATTCTTTTTTACTTTGTCTCCCACGTAAACGATCGGAGTTTGATTCATGCATGTTGCTTGATTAGAACGGACAAATTTCTCGAGTTTTTGGCGGTGGATTTTACCGGATTTGTCGCTTAAGTGGATTTCATTGCCATCCACGTAGCGCACTAAACCGTCAAAGGGGGCGACGCATACCTGACCTGAATTTTGAGCGGCTGTCGCTTCCAGTCCGGTACCCACTAAAGGAGCCGAGGCGCGCACGAGCGGTACTGCTTGGCGTTGCATGTTGGAACCCATCGAGGCGCGGGTGGCGTCGTCATGCTCGACAAACGGAATGAGTCCGGTTGTAACCGAAACAATTTGGCACGCTGAAACGTCAATATATTGAATCTTTTCTACTTTTTCTTTGGATGGCTTACCGAACTTTCGCACAACCACCCTTGCTTCAGTGATGTACCCATCCTTATCTACGTGAGTGGAAGCAGGCGCGATAATATAGCGTTCTTCCTCCATTGCGTCCATATAGACAATTTTTTTCGTAAGGCGCGGTTTGTGGCCTGGTTTTTGAACGACCTCCAGATATGGTGTTTCTATAAAACCGTATTCATTTACCTTGCCGTACGTTGCGAGATATCCAACTAATCCAATGTTTGGACCTTCGGGAGTTTCAATCGGGCATACACGACCATAGTGTGAAGCGTGGACATCGCGCACTTCAAAGCCGGCTCGCTCGCGGGAAAGGCCACCCGGACCGGTAGAAGAAAGTGTCCGCTTATGCTCCAATTCAGCCAGGGGGTTGGTTTGGTTCATAAATTGGGAGAGCTGTGAGGAAGCAAAGAACTCTTGCAGGACTGCCGCAACCGGGCGGGAGTTTACCAGCTGCGCCGCGGTTACTGTTAAGGGGTCTACGACGCTCATGCGGTCGCGAATAATGCGCTCCATTCTTAAGAATCCAACTCGTAACCGGGCTTGTACAAGTTCCCCAACAGCCCTCACGCGGCGATTGCGTAAATGGTCGATATCATCCGGCTGGGCGGTGGGGTCATTATTAAGGCGAATTACCTCTTTCACGATTTCAATGATGTCTTCGAGTCGAAGGATGCGGTCGCGGGCAGAATCTTTACCGGCAAGATTGAGCCGTTGGTTTAGCTTATAGCGGCCTACCTTACCGAGGTCGTAGCGTTTCGGATTGAAGAAAAGGGCTTCGAGGAACGTTTTTGCGGTATCAGCGGTGGTGAGGTCTCCGGGGCGAATACGCTTATAGACTTCCGTGAAGCTTTCCGCGCGTGTTTTTGCGGGATCTTTTAAAAGCGTTGCCTTGATGTAATCGTGGTCAGCATTGTCGTTGACATCTTTGAAGGTATTGAGAATACTTTCGTCTTTTTCGAGTCCAAGTGATTTTAAAAATGTGGTAATCGGAATTTTCCGTTTCCGATCAACTTTGACGGAGATGATATCGCGGTTTGAAGTCTCAATTTCGAGCCAAGCGC
The DNA here is from genome assembly GCA_964362865.1 of uncultured Candidatus Saccharibacteria bacterium. Classification (GTDB taxonomy): domain Bacteria; phylum Patescibacteriota; class UBA1384; order JAGVHQ01; family JAGVHQ01; genus JAGVHQ01. The sequence continues at coordinate 44,330 of CAYIGD010000002.1, forward strand.
CACGGGCCGGAATGAGTTTTGCGCCGAATAACGTTCGCCCAGCAGATTCTTCGCCCGTAAACAGCACTCCATACGAGCGCACAATCTGAGAAACCACGACCCGTTCGACACCGTTAATAATAAAGGTCCCGCGGTTCGTCATAACCGGGAAATCACCAAGAAAGATGGCAGATTCTTTTTGCTTCCCGGTTACTTTATTATAAAGAATCGCTTTGCACTTTAAGGGCGCTTTATAGGTGAGGTTTTTTTCCCGGGCAGTCGTTTCGTCTACGCGGGGCGCTTCAAGGGCATAATCGCCGAATTCAAGACGTAAGTTTTTTCCCGTAAAATCATCAACTGGAGAGATTTCGTTAATAATCTCTCGAATACCCTCGTCAAAGAGCCATCGGTATGAATCAAGCTGCAGTTGAATAAGGTTGGGAAAGGAAATGTTCGTTTTCCCTTCTTTCCCTTGAGAGAAGTATTTGCGCATATTTTTCTCCTCATGTTAAAATATTCCACACAAGATGGAACTTCAGTTAAGTACTGCTTTTTAATTCGCTGCGATTTGTATAGCTGACACCTTTGCCTTTGTACTGTCTATAGGATCATTTTTACTCTATCGAACAGTTTTTGATTTGTCAAGTCCTACACCAAATAAGGAAATTATAATTTTTCGCGCACGTACAGCTCTCGAATCCCTTGTTTTAATTGAGTAATTCCCCGATGAGTTTTACTAGAAACTATGTAGTCGTGCGCGATTTTCGGGGGGGTGTGAACAAGATCACTCTTTGTGATGACCACTATATATGGACGGCGGATTAAGATGGGGGAAAAGGTGCGCAGCTCCTGTTTTAAGACCTTGAATTGATCTTGTAAATCATCTTGGGTAGCGTCAAAAACATATACGAGGGCCCGGGTGCGCTCTATATGCTTCAGAAACCGGATTCCGAGTCCCTTTCCGGTTGATGCGCCGCCAATTAAGCCTGGAATATCAGCGATTACAATCCGAGGGCGACCTTCCAGTACACCGAGGCTGGGTCGGATTGTAGTAAACGGGTAGGCACCAACCTCCGGGTGGGCGTTTGTTAACGCGGTGATTAGGGAAGATTTCCCCGCGTTCGGGAATCCGACAAGACCAACATCGGCGAGCAGTTTCAGCTTTAGTTCCAGCGTGCATTTTTCGCCCTTACCCGGTGGACGCGATTCTCGCGGTGCTCGGTTAGTTGAAGAGCGAAAATGGCGATTTCCCAATCCCCCCGCCCCCCCGCGGACAACTAAAAGTCTTTCGCCCGTATGGATCAGGTCGGAACGTATGCCGTTTCCCGATATTTGTGTCCCGATTGGAACGGGAATGATCAGATCAGGCGCATTCGCGCCGGTTTTGTTGGAAGATCCGCCGTTTTCACCATTTTGGGCCTTAAAATGTCGAATTCGTACACAATTATCGAGCGAGGTTAGGGATGAGTTCACTTCAAGAAACACATCGCCGCCTTTACCCCCGTCGCCGCCGTCTGGCCCGCCTCGGGGGACAAAGCGTTCACGTCGAAATGAAACACAACCCATCCCTCCCGTGCCAGCGCTGAGCTCAATCTGCGCTTCGTCAATTAAGCGATATGCCATCTTTGATTTTTTGGGAGGGATATTGATAGAAGCGAAGCTTATATACCCGGATCAAACGGTCGGCCGTTTCGTTCTGTTTGTAAATGCAGATGCGGTCCGGTAGAGTTTCCGGTGTCACCGACGCCGCCGATTACTTCCGCTTGTCCGACTGTTTGTCCGATGCCCACATAGACTTGATTAAGGTGAGCGTACCGAGAAGTAAGGCCACCACCGTGGCTGACCACAATTGATTTTCCGAATCCGCTCCCCCAACCACCCGTAATTTCTATCACAGTCCCGCTTGAAATCGCTCGAACCGGAGCGTTCGTATCCGCGCGATAGTCTACTCCGGCGTGGGAACGGGTTAAGCGACGTGAAACACCCTGAAACCCGCTTGACAAGGGGAAAACAAAATTTGTGTCTGCTGGCCCCTCTCCTGGGTCATCAATTCGTTCACGGGTTACTACTCGGCGAGAGGTACTTGTTGCGAGCGCAAGGCGCTTTTCGCGTGCCCTGCGATCTTCCTCTTTCTTTTTATTGAGGGCGATGAGCCAATCTTGGGAGGTTGAAATGTCTTTGCTGGCGATTTTTAACTCTTGACCGGGGGTCAAATCATTAACCTGGTCATTGGAAAGGCCATTGGCTTCTTGGACCGAGGCAACATGCAGATCAAACTTGTTCGCCACTGTGCTCGCGGTATCCCCTGCTTGGACAATGTAGGTTGTGTAGGCAACAGGGGCGTCTGAACGGTCTGATGCGTCAACGGGGATTGCGCTCGTGATCGTTTCTTCTTCGCGAAAATGAGCCGCAACGTTATTTCGGGATTCTCCCAGATAGGGGGTGTATGGGCCGACTGACTCCACAATGTCAGCCGCTTGCCCTGATGAGGTCAGTAGAATTCCTTGTTCAAGTTGAATTAGTTCCGCGTGCACAGTGATGCGCTGGAAAACGAGCAGGGCTAAAGCCGTACACAAAAAAGCAGCGTATTGACCGCCCAGACGGATACGACGCATAGGAATTGCTCGCATTCTTTCAGTGACACGCCAGACTTCTTTCAGGGCCTTTATTACCCACTGTTGTAAGCTCACGTTGTTCTTATACTACTCAAATTAGTTTAATCAGTCAATCCCAAATCATCTTTCGTATAGAGGGAGCGTTACTGAAGTTCGATCACAACGGATTGTATCGGTATTCCAACAACCGCGATGCCCGAGGGCGCCACAACGGAACGGGAAGTAAGTTCAACCGTGTAGCTACCGGGGTTTGCGTAACTTGCTAGATCAACTCGAACCCGTACGTCGCTTGCCGAAAGTGCTGTAAGCGCAGTAGCAGGGCCGCTGACAATCACCTTAATACTTGAAGGATTCGTGCTTGCTATACGACGATTCGGGTTGAGGTTTACGGGCTCAAAATTCGCAATAATTTCCCGCTCGAGCACGATTGGCGCAAGGCTGATAGTGACCAGAACTTCAGGTTGATTGCTGTTCACTAAGCTAATTCCAGGCGGGAGATGAACGGCAAGTCTTTGCGTCAGCGATTCACTGATCCCGTTCAGGTTGACTCTTGCCGTTTCGAGAGCGTTTGTTCCGGCCAATACGGCGGGCTCGCCTGTAACCTCTAGCGTTGATGGGTTGGTGGTGATCGCTGTAACGACAAATCCAGGAGCAGTTCTGCCTTCGAGTGGAACTCGAATACCGACGGTTTTAGATTGCGTGCTGTCAACGATCGGGACGCGTACCTCAACACTCGCTGGATTAAAGCTGATTGCCCCATATGGATTCCCACTCCCGTCTAAAGTCATAACAGGTACAATCCGCTCTACCTCTTCCGCTTCTCCCGCTAAAGTGATCAAGGCTGTGGCGGACTCAATTTTATCAATCAGACTTTGGGGACCGCGGGCAGTCACTACGCTGGGTTCGATGAGCGCTTGCGCGGGAATTTTTCCTTCCGCGGCGCTGCCATCGAAACGGACCCGTACCGGGATCTTTTTTTCACTTACTTTTTCGATCGTAACAAATGTTCGCTCCGGTGTTACGCGAACGACTTGCACCCCCGCTTCTTTGCTCACGACGTTGATTTGAATTTCGTGCGTACCTTCCGCAATCCCGCGCAAATCGAGATATGCTCGAAACGAACGGGCGGTCAGTTCCCTGAGACGGATCGTTTCGGTCGAAATTGAGATTTTTACGGCTTTTACCTCAATGAGTGCCGCAAGATCAGGTTGGACATTCTCGATTTCAACCGGAATTTCAACTGGGAATTGGCTGCGCGATATCGTACCGGACGCAATCAAAAACCAAACAATACTCGCCACAGCGATACTGATGAGCTTTAAGGGCTGATTTTGAGTAAAACGCATCGACATCATCCCTCTTTCCGGTGCGCTGTATTAAACTCTCGTTTTAACAGGCGCTCTAAGCCTTTTAAATCGAGTCGGCGCAGTTGACTCCCCATTGCAACCGAAATGCTTCCTTTTGCTTCAGAAGTGACGATCACCAGCGCGTCCGTTTGCGATGATAGCCCGAGTGCTGCACGGTGACGAGTACCTAATTCGGTGTCGAAGATGGAATCCGAGAGGGGGAGTACGACGCTTGCCGCCGCGATTTGATTTCCGACCAGTACAACCGCGCCGTCGTGTAGCGGACTGTGGGGTTGGAAAATACTCATTAAAAGTTGGGCCGAAAGGCGCGCATTCAAGAGCATTCCGGATTCAATATAATCGCGTAACCCTGTCAAACGGCTTAAAACAATCAGGGAGCCGGTTTTAGTTTTTGCCAAGCGTTCCACCGCAAATAGAATCTCATGCATTACGTATTCCTGTTCCGGGGCTTTCAGGCGGGAAAAATCACCTGTAAAACGCGTTCGCCCCAGTCGTTCAAGCGCGGAGCGGATTTCGGGCTGGAATATAACGGGAATCGCGATTAAAAGCGTTGTCGCAAGGGCACGGAAAATGTAGTTTACGGCAATTAATTCAAACGCTATGCCGATAAAATAGACAATCGCAAGCAATCCGAGGCCGTATACAATTCTGAGCGCCCGCGTCTCTTTGGCCAGTAAAATTATATAGTAGATGAAGATCGAGACAATCAGGATATCGGCAATAATAATGAACGGGTCTTTGACTAAGTTAAACTGCCCGAAGAGCGTGTCAACTTTTGTCGCGGCCCCCAAAATTTTATTCGACAGTGTTTCCTGCAACCGCGCTCCTTACCGTTTTTTCTCTTACGATCAGCATATCCCCTGCCAAGGGCTCAATGCTAGCATTCTCAATTCCGATTCCAGCTTCTGTCCCTTGGGAAATCGTAGTCACAGTTTCCGGGCCAATTCGAAGAGTTGCAATCACAAGCGAACCGACACGTTCGCCTTCACGATCTATCTGAACTTGGCCGGTACGTAATTGCCCTTCCTCTACCGCGACACCGACGATTCCCTTCCCATTTTTGAAACGAAAAATCTTGAGGATCGTCGCTTTCCCAAGAGTTTTTGGACCGGCCGGTACTGTCAGCGCATCTTTCGTCTGATTAACAATGTCATAAATGATGTCGGATTCAATCACGCGGATGGAATGCAATTGGGCAAGTTGTGCGGCTGGTTTTGTAATGCCGCTTCGAAACCCGATCACAAGCGCGCTTGATGCAATCGCGACGTTAATATCAGACTCACTGACCGGGCCAACGCCTTCGAGGACATAGGTGATTGGCCGTTCTGCTAAAATGCCTTTAATCGCATTTTTTAGTGCGGGTAAAGAGCCCCCCACATCTGCCTTCAAAATGCAGGTTACTCCAGTCCCTCCGATTACATCGGAACTGTGACGCTGGGCGTGTGTGGTTTTAGCCCGGTCAACACTTATCCGAGCGTCATCGGTATTTTCTACAACGGTGATTTGGTCCCCGACAGAGGGCAGCGTCGAAAGACCTGCAATCAGAACCGGCATTCCCGGGAGCGCTTGATCGATGCGTTTACCCGCATCATCTTCCATAAATCGGATTTTTCCGTAACTGAGAGCTGCGGTAACGACATCTCCTGTGCGAAAATGACCATCCTGTACAATTACCGTTGCGAGCGGTCCTTTTCCGGGGCTCATTTGACTCTCGAGAATTACCCCGAGACCAGGACGTTTTGGATTAACAGGGCGGGAGCGCATGCTGGCGACAAGCTGGATGTATTCTAGCAGGGTATCAAGCCCTGTTCCAAGTTTTGCTGAGATGGGAACGACAACCGTATCTCCGCCCCAATCCTCGGGATTTAACCCGTGTTGTCCAAGCTCCTGCTTAAGACGTTCTAAGTCTGCACCGGGGGTATCCATCTTGGTTGCCGCAACGATGATCGGAACGTGCGCTAAGCGTGCATGTTGAATTGCTTCTTCGGTTTGGGGCTTAACTCCCTCGTCAGCGGCCACAACCAATACCACAACATCGGTTACGTTCGCTCCGTGGGCACGCATTGCCGCGAAAGCCTCATGGCCGGGGGTATCAATAAACGTGAGCGCCACATCCCCGCCTGTTTTAGTGGGCACCTGAATCTGGTAGGCGCCGATGTGCTGCGTGATTCCCCCTGATTCGCCTTCTGCTACGCGTGTTTTGCGTAAACTATCAAGTAAGGTTGTTTTGCCGTGATCAACATGTCCCATCACGGTCACAATCGCGCTCCGCTCGACACTCCCCTTTCGGCCAAGTACGGGTTCTTTACGGGACTCTACTTCGAGAGTTTTTTCTTTTTGATGTGGAGCAAAACCAAGTTCGTGCGCGGCGATTGCGGCGCTGTCGTAATCCACGCGCTCGTTCAAGGTTGCCAGTACGCCGTTATCTAAAAGCGCACGAATTACGGCGGTTACCGGTACTTCCAAAATGTCGGAAAGCTCTTTCACCCCCACCTCGGAAGGAATATTGACATCTTTTTTGAGGATGATTTTAGGGGCTTCAACGGATCTCTCGGAGTCGCGCGCAGCTTGAAGCACCTCGGCCTTTTTGAGGGCTTTGGCCTGCTTCTTGGAAATCTTTCTTTTTCGGACTTTATTCGTAAGCGCCATTACATGAAGTGTAGCACTAACCTGTTATCAGGGCAAGAAAAGAGATCCCCAGGGCAGATCCCCTGATCGAGCTTAAGCCTTGTTCGGAGCCTGCTCTTGGGGCGTTTGAGGCGCCAAACCGTCGGGCTGCGTTTTAACAAGAGCGGCAGATGCGACACGGTCGCCTTCGCGCAAGCGCATTAAAATCACGCCCTGCGTGTCGCGTCCGATTCGTCGGACACGTTTCAAGGGGAGTCTAATCATTGTTCCCTTAATCGAGAGCATGATGAGATCGCCCTCGTCGCCCGTGCTAACATGCATCGCAATCAACGCCCCGGTTTTGCCGGTCACTTTCGCAACTCGAATTCCCACCCCGCCGCGGTGTTGATTGCGAAAATTGGAAAGGCGCGTCCGTTTCCCAAGACCTTTCTCTAATACGACCAAGACATCTGTTTGGTTAGTCAGTTGTTCCTGTCCGATCACGTCCACGCCGATCACCAGATCATCACTGCGCAACTTAATCGCTCGCACGCCTTCTGCGCCTCGGCCGATCGGGCGGACCTCGGTTTCGTTAAACAAAATCGCCTGGCCCTTGGCGGTTGCGATGAAGATTTCATCGCCCCCTCGTACAACGCGCACCCACTGCAACTGATCTTTGGCCCGCAGCGAAATCGCGATAATTCCGGATTTACGTACGTTTTGATACAAGCTGATCAAGGTTTTTTTGATCATTCCCCGCGAAGTTACGAACAAGATATAACTTTCAGTGAGGTTCTTCCCGCGACGTAAAGGGATCGTTGCTGTGACGCGCTCCTCAGGGGCGAGCTGGATAATGTTTTGAACCGCAATCCCTTTTGCTTGGCGAGAGGCCGCGGGAATGTCATACACATTCGCGATAAACAGACGCCCACGATCGGTAAATAACCACATCTGGTCGTGAGTGTTTGCACCGACAACATCCAAAAGTATATCTTCTTCTTTCGGGGTCATGCCGGTGACGCCCACCCCTCCGCGTTCTTGTGCTCGGTATCCGCTCACCGGCTGTCGTTTTAAGTATCCTCCCCGCGTGAGAGTGACGATTACTTCCTCGTTCGGAATGAGATCTTCAGTGGTGAAACCTTTAAGAGCCGCGCTGACTACCCCTGTACGCCGCGGGTCGGAAAATTTATTTTTTAATTGCGTAAACTCTTTTTTGATAAGCGCCAGTATTTTTTTTGGATCTTCAAGCAACTCTTTTAGACGCGCGATTGTTTGCAGGATTTCGTCGTATTCAGCCTTGATTTTTTCGCGTTCCAACGCGGCAAGGGTTGCAAGCCGCATGTCCAGAATGGCAGTTACCTGGCGATCTGAAAGCTGAAAGGTTTTCTTGAGCGCTTGATGCGCGTCTTCCCGACTTGCTGATGCCTTAATCGTTGCGATTACGGCATCAATCTGCTGGAGGGCTTTAGTGAGCCCTTCTAAAATGTGAGCGCGATCTTGGGCGACTTTTAATTCATACTCGGCGCGCGCCTTCACTACGACCGTACGATGTTTTATGTATTCTTCAAGAACACTCTTCAGGTTCAGTAACCTTGGTTGACGGCCGTCAACCAAGGTTACCATGTTCATATGAAAAGCGTTGTTAAGTGGGGTTAATTCATAAAGGGCATTTAATACTTTTTTGGGATACGCAGAGCCTTTAAGATCAATCACTATTCGGACAGGATCTGTACGGTCCGATTCGTCTCGCAAGTCAGTTACCCCTTGGATTTTTTTATTTTTTACTAAATCGGCAATCTTAAGGACTAGATCCGCTTTGTTCACTTGGTATGGGAGTTCGGAAATAATAATCTTGAAATCCCCTTTTTTGTCCTGCGTGATCTCTGCCTTACCCCGCACGGTAATTCGCCCTCGGCCGGTAACATAAGCGCTCACGATTTCGGCTCGGCCGTAAATCACCCCGCCCGTTGGGAAATCCGGCCCTTGAATGAATTGCATAAGATCTTCAACGGAAGCGGTCGGATGATCGATTAAGTGCACTGTCGCGTCGAGTACTTCCCCCAGGTTGTGGGGGGGAATGTTGGTGGCCATCCCGACTGCGATTCCGAGCGTTCCGTTCAAAAGCAAGTTGGGGAGTTTACCGGGCAGAACCGCCGGTTCTTTGCGCGTGGCGTCATAGTTGTCAACGAAGGCCACCGTTTCTTTTTCGATGTCAAAGAGCAATTCCTCCGCCAAAGCGGTCATGCGCGCTTCGGTGTAGCGCATCGCGGCTGCGTTATCTCCATCGATCGAACCGAAGTTTCCCTGCCCTTGAACCAAGGGATAGCGCATCGAAAAGTTTTGAGCCATACGCACCATTGAGTCGTATACCGCAACGTCTCCATGGGGATGGAATTTACCGAGAACCTCTCCCACCACGGTGGCTGATTTGCGCAGTTTCGCGCCGGAGCGCAAGCCCATCTCCCACATCGCCCATAAGATTCGACGGTGCACTGGTTTGAGGCCATCGCGCACGTCGGGTAGCGCGCGTGCGACAATCACGCTCATCGCGTATTCAAGGTAGGAACGCTCCATTTCGGGCACGATCCCACGCTCGGTTACGTTCGGGTTCTCGTTTTTTCGAGGAGTTAGTTTATGCTCTTCTGGCATTCTTAGATATCCAAATTTTCTACGCTACGGGCATGAGTTTGGATAAAGCGCTTGCGCGGCTCGACTTCGTTACCCATGAGCATTGAGAATGTAACGTCCGCTTTCAAGCTATCGTCAATCGTTACGTTTAAGAGCATCCGATTTTCCGGGTTCATTGTCGTTTCCCACAGTTGTTCGGCGTTCATCTCTCCCAACCCTTTATAACGTTGGATTGTTGGTGGTTTGTGCTCTTTTCCTTTGGGCATGTCGGTTTCCATTTCAGAAAGTATGAGATTTTTTTCCTCTTCCGAGTACGCATACGTGGTTTTCCCCGAGCGCGTGATCGCATACAGAGGCGGCTGGGCGATATAGAGGTATCCATTTTTAATCACGTCCGGGTAATGGCGGAACAAGAAGGTTAAAAGCAGAGTGCGGATATGGGCGCCGTCCACGTCCGCGTCGGTCATAATCACAATTCGGTGATAACGCAATTTCGAATAATCTACCTGCTCACCCGCCCCGATTCCCATGGAGACAATCAGGGCTTTAATTTCTTCTGATGAAAGGATGCGGTCGAGTCGGGCACGCTCCACATTCAGGATTTTCCCCCGCAAGGGTAAAATTGCTTGAAAACGCCGGTCGCGCCCCTGTTTAGCGGTTCCTCCCGCGGAATCGCCTTCGACAATAAAGAGTTCAGTTTCGGCGGGGTTGCGATTGCTGCAGTCGGCCAGCTTACCAGGGAGCGTCATCCCTTCCAACGCCCCCTTGCGAATGATTGTTTCACGCGCTGCCCGCGCCGCAAGGCGGGCCCGTAACGAAAGGGTTGCTTTTTCGATAATACGCCGAGCGTCAGATGGGTGTTCGTCCAGATAATACGTGAGCGCTTCCGCCGTAGCTGATTCAACAGCCGTGCGTACCTCAGGATTTCCGAGGCGTGTTTTAGTTTGTCCCTCAAATTGGGGGTCGCGCAACTTCACCGATACAATCGCGGTTAATCCTTCGCGGACGTCTTCGCCCGTGAGCACGTGCGATGTATCTTTTGCGCCGAGCGTGCGGCGTAAATAATCATTCAGGGCGCGCGTTAGGGCCGATTTGAAACCAGTAAGATGTGTACCGCCTTCGGTTGTATGAATGTTGTTGGCGAATGTAAATAAATGCTCGTTAAAGTCGTCAGTGTAGGCGAGCGCGACCTCCACGAGGATGTCATCGAGCAATTTTGAGACAAAAAATGGGGGGTCATTAAATGCGGTGCGCTCTTTGTTGAGATGGCGAACATACGATGCGATTCCACCTTCAAAATGAAACGTGTATGGGAACGCTGCAGCTCTCTCGCGCCGATCCGTAATCGTAAGCCAGATCCCTTTGGTCAGGTAGGCCTGTTGGCGGGCGTGGTCAAGGATATTTTTCAGATTAAATGAAATCTCCGTAAAGATTATCGGATCAGGTTCGAATGTAACGGTTGTCCCGGTTTTGGCATGCTCGGCAGGAGCGAGCTTCTCTTTCGTTACTTTGCTTTTTACCTTTCCTCGTTCGTACGTTTGGGTATAGCGTGTCCCGGCACGGTAGACATCAACTTGCATCCAGCTGGAGAGTGCGTTTACGACTGAGACGCCCACGCCGTGCAGGCCGCCGGATACCTTATATCCGCCTGTGCCGAACTTACCGCCGGCATGCAAGGTCGTCATCACGGTTTCGAGCGCGCTGAGCTTGGTTTGTGCGTGGGTATCCACGGGGATGCCGCGTCCGTTGTCGGTTACCTCAACGCGGGAATCCGGCAATAGGGTGACGCTGATGTGGCTAGCATGTCCGGCCATGGCTTCGTCAATCGCATTATCAAGCACTTCCCAAACCAAATGGTGGAGGCCTTCCAGGCCCGTACCGCCGATGTACATTCCCGGGCGTTTACGGACCGGTTCCAACCCCTCAAGTACGACGATTTGTTTGGCTGTATATTCGCTGTGGGCGTTCACCTGGATCCTTTTTAATACCGACAAAATAAATTGCGAGTAGTTCGCAAAAAATAGTCTTTCGAACTAATTATAACAGATTTCAGTCTTGGTTTCTAGCGCGTGAAATCGGCCTCGAGTGCACCGTCAAAGAGCACGCGATCGTCACGGATGAGGCGTAGCGTTTCCTCAGTTGCGCCAACCTGCTTCAATACGCGGGTTTTTGAACGGATGGATATGGATGAGGCGTATGAAAGTTCAACGACAGTTGATTGCCCAACCGCCGTATCAGCCCAAAAACCGATTATTTTTTGACCATAGCGCAGCGTTGAAGATACTTTTTGCATAATTGGAAACCCCTGCGGGTTCGTTTCAAGCAGAAACGGATTCTTGCCGATATCTGCTCCGTTTACTAAAATTGCATTCAGTTGGGCGTCAGAGGGCACGATTATCTCCAGATAATTCGCGTCATCTCCATCGGGCCAAGAATATGAGCCAACATGGGTTCTGGTAATCCGTACATTTGTGAATCGAGCAGCGCCGACTGTTTGTTCATCAATATCTGTGTGCTGTCGAATCGACCGCGAACTTTTTGCCTGATCAAGGTTTGCGTTGACAACTGCGAATATGGGTTCGGGGTCGGTCGGGACTCTTCCGGCCCAATTCCACTTCTCGACTCGTTGCTGATTTTGCGCGTTCCCAAACCAAAAGACGATTTGCTTTTCGCGTGCGAGGCGCGCGACATACCGAGCCAGCGTAACCGCATTTGTTTTTTTTATTTTTTCCAAGAATGGTGGGATGAGATTAGCAATGATGGTCTTCGGCTCGTTCATGTTAATATTTTCTTCTTGGGCGTAATATCCTTTTTCGACCTCATACTGAATTTGCGCAAAAAAATTCTCATGCGTTACTGTAAGGTTTTGTTCTGGAATGTAGATCGGCCCGGTGAGCTTCACAAGGGCTTCAGCAGCAGTGAGGGTGATACCAATCACTCCATCAATTGATTCGCTCTTCGGCGCACCGTGCTCGTAAAACCACTGAACATGTTGAGCCGAATCGGCAAAGTCGGGATACCAGTTAGCGTCATGGAGTGCCCATCGGCCTTCATGATTAACGCGGCGAAGTGGTTCAGGGGGCTCCACTATATTTTCGGTAATAAAAGCGTTGTCACGTTTGTAGATGTTTGTTTCAACTGCTAGATCTTTAATTGCGCCGTCTTCAAACTGAACACGAGCAAAACTACCAATAAATCCCCCGCCCGGGCGAATCTCACTATTGTTGAGAAATAATAAGAGGTACTTGCCAGATTTTGTATTCTGGTATAAACCATACAGATCGACAACCGGGGTAGCGAGCGCAAAAGTCGAGGTGCCCAACGCTAAAATTATCAGAGTGAGAAGCCCCTTGAGTACGAAGTGCGCGCCCAACCTAGGAGCACGTGCCATCGCCGACTACGCTTCGCGGACGATGTAGAGAACCGTCCCCCATAAAACGAGTACCGCTAGAGCGGCTCCTAAAAAGCCGGTTAGGGCGAGAAGGCCGATATTAACTTGATTGGCAGAGGTGTACACGGGGGAGGCAATAATTTGATATGTATCCTGTTCACCTTGCGATATTTGAGCAAGGCGCTCGCTAAAGATTGTGTGGCTCGCCAGGGCTAGGCGATCAGCATCATCTTTGCTGCCAGAGCGAAAACGGACAGCTAGGTTTGCCGGGGGGCGTTTTGTAGCGCGGATTAGCTTGCCAACTTTAGCGGGCTTTACGCTCGGTAATTCAACTTGTGCCGCTCGATATACTTGCTCAACAATTCCAGGGCTTACAAACCACGCTTGAATAATGTCGGCATACTGCTGACTCGCAAGCGTAATGTAATACTGGTCATACAGATAGTAATCGGTTTTTTGCTGCGAAAGTGCTGACGATTTACTAACCGTCCAGGTCGTTGCGGCGTCATAGGTTGTGGCAAGACGACTCGTGATGACGAATATTAAACCTGCAACAACGATTCCCACACCAACCGCAATCGGAATTGACTTTAGAAATGATTGAAAATCCTTTTTCATGCGTTTATTTTTTCACAAGCGGGGCGTACTCGTAAACAGCGCTGCGAACTTCATTTTGAAATCGCCTCCGAGCAAAGCGGCGTGCCGCTTGAACCAGTGCCCCACGATCCCATATCCTGCGCTGCTCGCGCTCTAAGGCACGAGTTAGTGAAGAAATCGTCGGTTCGGGGAAAAATACTCCGGTCTGGGAGCTTAGGATTTCTTGAGCTCCGCCAGCTTGATACGCAATTACCGGTCTGCCAGAGGCAAGTGCTTCCACGGCTGTGATCCCAAAGTCTTCTTCTTGGGGGAAGATCAGGGCGCGTGATTTCTTGTATAGTTGGGGAATCTGTCGGTCCGAGACAAAGCCAAGGAATTTAACGGAGGGTCCCGCATCGTGTTCAAGCGCAGTGCGGCTGCTCCCAATACCAGCAACGATGAGCTTGGCGTTGGTCCTCTTGACTGCCCCAATCGCTAGATCAACGCGTTTGTGAGGTTCTAAACGGCTGATTATGAGATACGGCGCGTTAGTTGGAATGGGAGTAGGTTTGAAACGTTCAATATCTACAGGCGGGTAGATAACGCGCGCGGTACGCCGATAGAACTTTTTGATCCGCTGGGCAACAGTATGGGAATTAGCAATGAAATGATCTACGCGTTGGGCGGCGTTGTAATCCCACGCGCGAAAAAACGTCGCGCCCAGCGGTAAAAATCGCTCCAGAAGCCGTCCAACATGCTGGAGCGCCTCATCTCTTTGGTGCCACAAGTACCGTGTTGGGGTGTGACAGTAACAAATGTGTACGGTTTCGGGTTGCGTAATAATGCCTTTGATGAAGCTGTGGGCACTCGAAATCACGACATCGTATCCGGCAAGGTCGAACTGTTCTACGTGATACGGCATCAGAGCTCGTGCGCGGTTGATGTGGAGGCGGGCCCAGCGGTGCCGATTCAAGTTGCTCGGGATAATTTTTGCCGCACGAATTCGAGCACTGGTTGTTTTTGGTTCGTACAAAAGCGTAAAGACTGGGGCATCCGGAAAGACGTCCAGTAGGGCCTCCAGGACACGCTCAGCGCCTCCGTATTTAACTAAGTAGTCATGAACCAGCGCCACGCGCACCTAATACGCCCCTTTACCTTTTAGGACAATCCAGATCGTTTTCAAAAGAATCGTTATATCGAGCCAAATTGACCAGTTCTCAATGTACGTGAGATCGAGTCGGACCCATTCGTCAAATGGGATGTCGCTACGGCCGGAAACCTGCCAGAGACCGGTAAGTCCGGGCTTAATATGCAATCGCCGACGTTGCCAGGAAGTATAATGCTCGACTTCTTCCACCATCGGGGGGCGGGGGCCGACAAGGCTCATTTCTCCCCGCACGACATTCCATAACTGCGGCAGCTCGTCCAGGCTGGAGCGGCGCACGTAAGAGCCAAAGCGCGTTACCCTTGGATCCTCTTTCAGTTTAAACATCACCCCGTGGCGTTCCATCAATTCCTGGTGCTGCTCGTTTGCTCCGACGCGCATCGTACGGAACTTATAGCAATTGAATGTTTTACGCTCCGAGATGCGCTTCTGAGAGAAAAAGATCGGACCAGAAGAGGTGAGTTTGATCCCCAGCGCGATCGTAAGAAAAACAGGAAGAAGCAGGAGGATACCGAGCAGTGCCCCGACTAGATCAAAGATGCGTTTGAACACCCGCCCCCAGCCGTCCAATGGAGTCCGCAGGTACGTTACGATTGGAACCCGGCCGATGGTGGAGGGCTCGACGTTTGTGGCCCGTACCTCATATAAGCTGGGTACGATTCTCACAGTCGCGTGCTCATGCTCGGCGGTTTCCAGCAGGTTCACGTTCGTTGTTATTGGTAATTGCGGATCCGCGACAAGTACCTCGTCAATTGCGCGAGAGTGTAAGATCTCCTTCAGATCTTCCAGTTTTCCGATAATCGGGATGCCTTTGAGATTGGCGTTGCTCACGCCTGCTCGGGAACGAATGAGGCCCTTAAGGCGCATCCCTAAAGAGCGATCCGCAAGAATTTCCTTGACGAGCGCAGCTGCGGTTCCGTTAGTGCCAATGATTACGACACTGCGTACTCCCACCCCATAACGATATAAAAAGCGTTCCAGCGCGAGTAAAAGAATGCGTGCCAGCATTACAATCACAATCGAAAAGATCCAAAAATACCCAACAACAAGCCGCGAACTTAAGGTTTGATTGGTGAAGAAGAGGTAACCCACGATGAGCGCCACACCGGTTGCGATTCCTAAAAAAAGCCCGGCGAATAGATCAAATCCGCGACGGGACTGCTTGACATTATACAAACCGGCAAGCGCAAAAATAGCAATCAGGATCGGAATAAAACCGGCGATTAAGCGCAAGAAATCCGGTAGCGGTGCGATTTCAGACAATGGAAAACGCAGCACTCCCCCAAACAATTCGGGCTGAACGCGCAATTTATACGCTAAAAAAGCCGCTGCAAAGATGCTGAGGGCATCCACGGGGACCTCTAGAACTCGAAAGAAGAGCGCAGATCTTTTCATACAAATTTCTTTATTGAGTGTAGCGCATCTTGTTCATCAGGTTCAAGTTTAATACGCAAGAAAATCCAACTTTCGTTGGATTTTCTTGCTCCACTCGGAATTGAATCTGTTATCGGGCTTTTCTAAGCATAGGAAGACCAGTGCGAGAGTTTTCCATGACTTCGTATCCTGCGGGAAGACTATCGAGGGCACCGTCTTTGACTTGGCGGCCAAAAAAGTAAATCGTCTGCAGACGCCCACCGCGCAGCGTAACGTCACGAGAGTGCAGGTAATAGGTTTCACCAGTCTTTTTCGAAGCGACTGAATATGCCATCTTGATTCACCTCCCCTCTTAACCTGTTATGCTAATTCCCCCTTATCATGGGTGTCAGTTACAGGTATGTCAAGAGGAGAGTCAAAAAAACTCATCTGGGTGATTATTGACCCCGAGCTGTATCGGGCGTGTGCGTTAGATAAAGAAGCCCGATCTTGGTCAGTTCTGATTTTAAGATTTCGCGACTGCGTTGATCTTGCCACCACAGATCTTGCTGGTACCAACTCGCTCGGGCGGGCACGCTCACGACCGTAACATTTTTACCCAACGCACGTCTAAACGAAATCAATGCACGGCGCTGATGGTAGGCGGAACTGACTAAAATTATGGAATTAAGATGACGCTCTTTCACAATCTGGGCGACGTTGCGGGCGTTTTCAAACGTGTCCCGCGCATTTTCTTCCATGAGAATGTGGTCGTTACTTACGCCTTGTTTTCGGGCGAGAGCCCCCATTGCTTCGGCGTTTGAAACCTCTCCTGCGCGTGCCGCTCCGGAAAAGATGAGCAGCGGGGCAAAGCCCTCCTTGTACAAAGCGATCCCTTTTTCCGGCCGTTCCAAACCACCCCCTGAGATCACAACAATCGCATCGGCCGCGTGCACAGCGTCTTCTGCCGCGATCCAGTTGCCTAACTTAGCGTAAAAAATATGCCGGCTCAGATACAGCACGGCGGTAAGAGCTAAAAAAAATATAAAAATAAGAGCGAGTTTTTTCATTTTTGCAGGACAGAGTGCAAAGCTAAAATAGGTAAGAACGTACATTGAGCGCGTGCCGGGTTTGGAGAAATACCAAGTTCTTTTAAGAGCGTGCCCGGCGTAATCGTAGCAATTTCTGTTTGCGATTTTCCAACAATCATATCGGAAAGCACAGAGGCCGCCGCAATCGAAACTGCGCATCCTGAGGTCAAAAAAGCGACCTCCGCTAAGATATCTTTTTCCCAACGCACTTGGATTCTCACAGAGTCGCCACAGGCCTCATTTGTTTTGATCGCTTCAGCATCCGCTTTGCTCAACGCTTGTGCGTGATGCGGAGTGCGAAAGTGGTCGAGAATGATTTGGCGGTACAGTTCTGAGCTCATCTAAAAACTCGGTGTACTTTCTCAAGTCCTTCAATCAGCCGGTCTACATCGGTTTTACTGGTATACACATGGATTGATGCGCGTACACTGGGGGGAAGCCGATACGCTTCATGCAGAGGTTGGGCGCAATGAAAACCAGCTCTGACGGCCACCGTGTACTCGTCCAAAATACTTGCCACATCATGCGCTGGAACACCATCGAGTTGAAATGCGAATACCCCCAGTCGCTCCTGTGCCTCCGATGGGCCGAATAACGTAATAAACGGCAACTGTTTCAGTTGCGCGAGGGTATAGACTATAATTTCTTGTTCATGCTCTTTCAGTGCGTCCAAGCCCAAATGAGCCATGTATTCAACAGCAGCGCCTAAGCCAATCGCCTCTGCGATCGGGGGCGTACCTGCCTCATAGCGCAGAGGAGCGTCATTCAAGCTAAATTCATCCGCGTGCACTTGGCCAATCATGGAGCCGCCATAGGTAACGGGGCTTAATTGCTCCAAGTATTTTTCCTTTACCCAAAGAATTCCGATCCCACTGGGGCCAAGCATTTTATGTCCTGAAAAAAAAGCGAAATCAGGATTAAGCGCGCCCACGTCAATCCCCATGTGGGGAACGCTTTGACTGATGTCCAACAGCACCACTGCCCCGGCGCGGTGCGCGGCTGCGATTAAGCTCTGAACATCATTGACCGTCCCGAGCACGTTCGAAGCGTGTATCAGAGCAACAAAATCTGGTTTTTTCTCAAGAAGTTTGTAAAACTCTTTCACGTTGATTCGGAAGTGACTTGTTAAAGGGGCGATATCAAGCGTTGTCCCGAACTCTTGCGCGAATTCCAGAGCAGGCACGAAATGGGCATGGTGTTCCATCATTGTGATTAGAATTCTGCTCTTTTGGTTAAGGAATTTCCCCGCCCACCCACGAAACACCATATTCGACGATTCAGTCGCGTTACGCGTAAAAATGATCTGCCTAGCGGTGGGCGAACCGATAAATGCCGCGATTTTCTCGCGGGCGTTTTCGTACCTTTGAGTAGCATATTCACTCAAGTGGTATATACCGCGGTGCACGTTGGCGCTGTAGTGCTCATAGTACTTATCCATCGCTTCGATTACAGATTGCGGCCGCAAAGAGCTGGCGGCTGAATCGAGATAGATCAAGCCGGTGTTGTTTTTGAGAACACTAAAATCTCCTCGTACATCAAGCATCGCACGTTCATTTTACCCTACATCTAAGCAACGCTCTAGGGTAAACCGGCAATAATCTGACGGTGTGTTTTTCGGGGTGCAATTTGAGACGCCTCGAAAAGAAACGCTTCTGCCACAAAACGCTCGGCAGCCTTACGTGAAATTCCGCGCGATTGAAGATAAAAAAGGTACTCGGGATTGATCGGAGCGGCAGTGGCGGCATGCGAGGCCTTCACCTCGTTTGCTTCGATCTCGAGCGACGGGAAAGCATTTGCGCTCGCCCCCTCGCTTAAAATGAGCGAGTCCTGGCGTAGAAAATCAACGGAGTGTTGGGCCTGTTTTTCTATTTTAATCATTCCTGCAAAATCAAATTGTGCTGTGTCAGTGACAATTGCCTTTACAAGCGTTTCACTTTTGGTATGGGGGGCTTTGTGAACTGTATCAACGCGTAGCTTCAGCTCGTTTTGCCCGTTGAGTACTCCCGCTCCGAAGACGCGGCACTGCGCGGCTTCCGCTTTCAGAACTAGCGTACAACTAAAATTACCGCTAAGTCCAGTAAACGGGATAAAGAAATCCACGGGATTCTGATCGGTAATCGTAATTGTTTGTGAGGGTTTGCTCAGTGCGAGTACTTTAACCAACGCTACCTTCCATTTCCAACAAGATTAGGCGGTTGAGCTCGATGGCGTACTCAAGCGGTAAGGTTTTCACGATCGGCTCAATGAAGCCGTTGACGACCATCGCGGATGCCTCCGTTTCCGAAAGACCCCTCGAGCGCAGATAAAACAGCTGTTCATCCCCGATTTTACTGACGGTTGCCTCGTGTCCGATTGTAACGTTTTTAGCGCGTACCTCAATCGTGGGGTAGGTATCGGAACGGCTTAGCTTGTCCAAGATTAAGGCGTCGCAACGCACTGTTGAGCGCGCGCTGTCGGCTTGGGGCGTGATATGGAGCAAGCCGCGATATGAGGTGCGTCCACCGCCTTTAGAGATTGACTTAGAGGTAATAAGCGAGGTTGTTTCAGGTGCGACGTGAATTGCCTTGCCGCCGGCGTCTTGATGCTGACCCGCTCCCGCAAACGCGAGCGATAATACCTCGCCGTGTGCCTTGCGGCCCACCAAATATACACTGGGGTATTTCATCGTAACCCGAGAGCCCAAATTCCCGTCAATCCACTCCATAACGCCTTCTTCTTCCACCCGGGCGCGCTTAGTGACAAGGTTGTACACATCTTTCGACCAGTTTTGAATCGTAGTATAACGCACTCGCGCGCCTTTTTTGACAAAGATTTCCACTACGGCCGCGTGTAAAGAGTCCGAGGCATAAACGGGCGCGGTACAACCCTCGACATAGTGCACGGATGAGCCCTCTTCCGCGACAATCAGGGTCCGCTCAAACTGCCCCATATTCTTGGCGTTAATGCGGAAATAAGCCTGGAGCGGTAATTCAACATGCACGCCTGAGGGAATGTACACAAACGATCCGCCTGACCACGCGGCTGAGTTGAGTGCCGCAAACTTATTGTCGGAAGCTGGAATGAGCTTTCCAAAGTACTGCTGTACGATTTCCGGGTGTTCGCGCAAGCCGGAATCCATGTCGGTAAAGATCACTCCCTGTTTAGAAAGTTTCTCGTGCACGGAGTGGTAGATCACTTCCGAGTCATACTGCGCGCCCACACCGGCTAGGTATTTTTGTTCGGCCTGAGGAATTCCCAGCCGGTCGAAAGTGCGTTTCATGCTTGAAGGGACGTCATCCCACGATTTAAGCTGAACGGAGACTGGTTTGAGGTAGTAGAAAATGGTGTCGAAGTTGATTCGCGAAAGATCAGCGCCCCAAGTGGGCATTTGTTTAGCCTGAAAGGTTTGATAGCTTTGCAAGCGAAACGCCCTCATCCATGAAGGCTCATGCTTGTGGTTCGAGATTGACTCGACCACGGTACTCGAAAGCCCACGGGGGGCTTTATACACCGATTCCTCAGGTTCGTTAAAACCGAAGCGGTACGTATCGAGTTCGGCAGCGATTTTGTTCTGGATGCTTTTCATCAGCTAATTTTTTGCTCTGCAAGCTGCGCATAACCGGTTTTTTCAAGTTTTTTAGCAAGTCCAAATGTTCCTGAGCGCACGATTGTCCCACGCAACATAATATGTACAAAATCGGGTTTGATAAAATTGAGCAGCCGCTGGTAGTGCGTAATCAAGACAATTGCGCGCTTTGCACTACGCAAAGCGTTAATCCCGCTCGCAACGGTGCCAAGCGAATCAATATCCAGCCCGGAGTCGGTTTCGTCTAAAATCGCGTACGCGGGTTCCAGTACGGCCATCTGCAGGATTTCGTTGCGCTTTTTCTCTCCACCCGAGAAGTTTTCGTTCAGGGAACGCTCGATGAAGTCGTCTTTAATGTGCAAAGGGCGCGCTTTTTCTTGAACCAAGCGGCGCAGTTTAATGGGAGTAAGCTTTTCTTTTTTGAGCGAATTGTAGGCAAGGCGTAAAAAAGCGGTAATGCTGACTCCCGGGATTTCAATGGGGTACTGAAATCCCAAAAATAAGCCCAGTTGGGCGCGCTTCTCAGGCATTAGGCGGTTGATTATTTTTCCATCCAAGATGATTTTCCCCTTAGTAATCGCGTAACTTGGATGTCCCATGAGTACGTGTGCCAAGGTTGATTTACCGCTCCCATTCGGGCCCATGATCGCGTGCACTTCACCCTTGTTCACCGTAAGGTCAAGCCCATGCAGGATCGCTACTTTTCCTGCGCTTACGTGCAGGTTGGAAATCGCTAGACTCATTTTTTTTCAGGTTGCTTTGTATTTTTCTCAACTGCCTGGTTTATTTCCTCTAACATTTCGTCTACCTCTTGGTCGCTCATCCCGTGCAGTTTGGCCCCGTTTTCCACGCTATCAAACCGATTCGCAAAACAACCCACACAATGCAGGCCATATTCCAGCATTACTTTTGCGGCCTCGGGGTGTTTGGCGGCCAGCTCCCCCAGATTTTGCTCCCGTTTAATCTCTAGCATCTCTATCACAACTCTACCTTAAAATAAGGCAAGTAGCCAATCAAAGCAGCGTCATACGAACCTAGAGATTCCTCAATAACTAACCATGGGATATACTGAAAAAGATTTCCAACGACCTTTGATAAGGGGTGAGAAATGTCGACATTGGTTTCCGATATTGGACGGGGGATATTCGGCGGTCAAATGTCGATATTCCTGTATGTGAAAAAGGGGGGGCGGCTCACTTTTTCGGTAGTTCGCTACCTAGGATTCATCGGTGTGCACCTACCGATGCTCTATGCCCTACTCTGGGTGCTCGACCGTGGCGGGTTAGAACGCAACCTAGGGGCTGCCTGGTGGGCAATGCTGTTCACCTTTATTGGGATGCGAGTGGGGATGTCACTTGCGGAGTACTTGTTCCACCGGGACATTCTCCACGCGGCTCCCTGGCCGTGGGTCAACCGCTTTTATAGAGCGCATGAACTCCATCATGCGCTCACGCCGGCCAAGGCCTACGCCATTGAGAAAGAAGAACAACTCGAGGCGGCCGTGTTTCCCGCCTACACGCTCCTCGCGTTTTGGGCTGTGTTCAGTTGCCTGATTGTGCCAGGGCAACTGTTAATCCCTCAGGTCCCCATCTATCTCGGCGGATATATGGCGATCGTTTCGGCGCTGGTTGACTATGAGATCATGCACGCCGCCTTCCATCGGCCCTATGCGTGGTGGCAGCGGTACCTGGAGCATTCCCTGCCCTGGGTGCGTTGGATGGCTGACCGAGCATACAAGTACCACCTCATGCACCATGAGTGCAATACGTGCAATGAAGCCATTGCCGGATGCGGCTATTACGCGGTCTGGGACAAGTGGTTCAAAACACTCAAGATGCCAAAACACCCGCTTGTGGAGGGCACACTCGATCCGCGCGAAGATCTCGAGGCGCCGATTGCCTCGAGATTTATCCGCAGGCTTGATTGTGCGGTAGCAATTCATCAAGCGATATGGAAGTTGGAAGAAAGTACGGGACAAAAGCTAACCCGTGAGGAAAAAAGCAAAATTGTCGCACAAAAAAGAGTTCGCTGCGCGTTGTAGTGAGAAAGGGGTGTCGCGGCCGGGGCAGAGTGCCCCGGCCGTTTTTTTATTTGTTACGGATAGATCTGTTTACCGCTTTTATCTTTGAGGATAATCGCGTTCACCGGGCAGGATTGAGCTGCGTCGCGAATGGTTTTGGAATCCGCTCCATTTGGGTTTTTGACAATCGCAATTCCTTCACTGTCGAGCTCAAAAACGTCGGGCGCGATCGCCACACAACTGGCAGAGCCAATGCACAGCTTTCGATCAACCTCAACCGAGCCGATTTCTTCAGAGTTCGCGCTGGGATCTGCCATCTAATCCTCGACGTTCACTGTGCCAATCGCCGACGGATTTAAGTGGTTATGGTATCCGAACGAACCGACCTTGTCAAAGGTAAAAGAATAGGTAGCACCCGCTTGAAGTTCATCCGATTCAAATCCGCTCAATCCCGTATGAGCGGGGTGGGGGTTAGAGGCAACCTGCACCGTGCCGCCGTTGACGGTCCAGGTAACGGTTGTTTCCCTTTTCACGATAATGGTCGCAGGGTTAAAATTGTTGGATGTCGCACTCACTTCGTTTACAAATGCGTTTGGCTCTTGTTGTTCCTCGGTAGTAACTGGCCCCTCTAAAGTAGGATTACTGCGATTTTTGGCAAAAAACCAAATCCCGACGGCCACAACAAGCACGATCACGATCACAAGCCATATTTTAGACACTTTGACCTCCTAATGTACTTTGACTATAACAGAACGGTTTGGAATTTTGCGCAGAAGCCCTGCGGTTGATCCGACGTGGCGGACAACACTGGCGGAATTGAGGGTTGCCTTGCGTAGGGCATTGCGCGGGTCTTCTTGGGTAAGCAGCGTAGCGAAAAACGTAGACGCGAACGCGTCTCCGGCACCCGTGGAATCCACCATCGGGACGCGGGGAGCTACAGCTTCGAGCGTGAGCCCGTCGAACAAGAGCAGTGAACCATATTTTCCCTTGGTAATGACGCAATACGGCGTGCTAAGATCGCGGAAAAACTGCTCTGCTTGGCGCAAAGTTTCCTCACCGCTCACGCGTGCTGCTTCGGATTCGTTCAAAATTAAGACATCAACAAGTTCGGCGTTCGCTTGAAATCGGCGTTGATCGGCAAAGTCAAGCGCCCCGGGCGTCCAGCAGATCTTCATTCTGTGCCCTCGCGCGCTTTTGAAGATTCGGTATGTTTGCGTCGGCGCAAGATGATGCGCGCTGTAGTAGAGTGCCGTGCCATTGTGCAAACGCACCAGCATATCCTGAGCACTCAGCGCATGCGAGCCGACATCATAGGTAAAGATCGTGCGCTCTCCTGATTTAGTGAGGATGATGAACGATTCCCCAGTCGGCTGGTGGGAAACTTCTGCGAGAGACCGGATCCTTTCTTTGTGGCAGTGGGCCAACACATCCACCCGTGCGTGATCTTCGCCTACCGTGGAAATCAGGTAGGGCGTATGGCCGAGACGCGCAAAACAGGTCGCGGCATTCAGCGCTCCGCCCCCGACCGTGCGGGTAACACGGGTAAGGTCAATTTTTGCCCCGAGCACAAAACTTTCCAATAGCCGATGGGTGCCTGTCTTCTCGCGTTGTGGACGCTCAAACTCGTCGCTTTCCAAAAACGTATCCACAAGCGAACGTCCGACAACCACGATTTCAGCCACTTTTGCCTCTTGAGCCAAACTCGGTTGCTGCCTCCACCACGACTGTGGTCATTGCAGAGCGCGCACTGCCCCAATAGTCGCGGGGGTCAGTGATTTTTTTATCTTTGAGAATTTTGCGGATCGCGGTGGTTGCCGCTGTACGCAGCTGCGTGTCAATGTTGATTTTACGCACCCCGTAGTTAATCGCTTTCTTCAGTTGTGCTTTCGGCAAATTAGACGCGCCATGTAAAACAAGCGGAACATTGACGACCGCATTGATTTTCTTCAGCAGGGTAAAGTCCAGTTTTTCACCTGTTGCTTGTCCACCATGAATGTTTCCGATCACGACCGCGAAAGCGTCTACCCGAGTGCGGGCAACAAAACGTGCTGCATCCGCTGGATCGGTCATTTTCAGGCCTAAATCGCGCTGACTGATATGGGGCATTGCGTCAATCTCCGCTTCAATCGAAATTCCTCGGGCCTGGGCTTTATAGACCAAATCGCTGACAACTTTCACCCCCCGAGCTGAACGCATCCCGGAAACGTCGATCATTACCGATGTAAAACCCCAGCGCAGAGCGCGTTCCACCAAGGCCGGGGTATGGCCGTGATCGAGATGCACGACAGTCGGCACTTTTGAGCGTTGAGCGTAAAAACACGCCAAACCCACGATCGCATCTTCGTCGCCATAGCGCAGCGTTTGCTCAGAAATCGCTACGATCACGGGCGAACGTGCGATTTGCGCCCCTTGGATAACCGCCTGGATAGATTCAAGGTTGCAGACGTCAAAATGAGGCACGGCGTAACTTTTACGCTTTGCGTCCTGCAGAACTTCTACGAGCGTCGCGAGCATCTCCCTCCCTGAAAATAGTGGAAACG
The DNA here is from genome assembly GCA_964362865.1 of uncultured Candidatus Saccharibacteria bacterium. GTDB lineage: Bacteria > Patescibacteriota > UBA1384 > JAGVHQ01 > JAGVHQ01 > JAGVHQ01. The sequence goes on from CAYIGD010000002.1 coordinate 69,227, forward strand.
ACGATTACCGTATGACTGCTTGACATTCTCTCCAACGGTCCTCCAACGAATCACCGCCCCATAGATACGAGCCTACGTTGATTATACTCGCCCCAGCCTCAATCACCCACGGGATCGTCTCGGGATTCATCGCTCCGTCCACTTCAATCGGCGTACGGGGAATGATCGAACGAACTTTACGAATCAGTTGCAGTGCTTCGGGGTGGAACTGTTGCCCTTGCCTACCAGCGTGGATCGGCATGACAACGATAAAATTAGCCTCGCGCAACGCGTCTTCGAAGCGGTGTGTGTTAGTCATATATTCCAGCGCCAGACCGGCTTTTGCGCCCGAGTTTTGAATCGTACGAATTACGCTTAATCCATCTCCCGCAGGACCTGGATGGATTACAACGCGCTTGGAGCGCACGAAATCGGCCTTTTCCAATAAGAGCTGTGGGTCATGTACCATTAGGTGCAGTTCCACATTAGGCGGGAAGGAAAGCGACCGAAGCTTTTCCAGCGCAACAGTGCGTGATGACACAAAAATACCATCACAAATGTCAAGATGCACCCAGTCCGTCAAATCCTGCAATTCCTTGAGCCGCTGCTGCAATCGAGAGGGATTTTTTTCAAGAAGAGAGGGGATCAATTCAGCGGGCACGGCGTTCCAATTCGGTGATTTCAGCAATTCGGCGTGTGTGGCGCTCGGCTTTTGTAAACGCGCTCGCAAGCCACACCCGCGCAATCGCGATCGCGTGCGCGTCTGAAATGTGGCGGGCGGGTAGGGCTAAAACGTTGGAATCGTTATCCTGCCGGCTCTCTTTCGCGACTTTTTCGTCCCAGCATAAAGCCGCTCGGATCCCCTTAAACTTATTCGCTGCAATCACCACGCCTTCGCCCGAGCCGCATAGAATAATTGCGCGGTCCACGCTGTGTTTCATCTTTTTGACGACTGACTCCACGATTAAGGGGTAATCAACCGGGGCCGCAGAGTCCGTTCCCATGTCTCTTAAGGCGATTTTTTGTTTGAGAAACGCGCGTTTCAGAGCTTGTTTTTGGTAAAAACCCGCATGGTCAGCGCCGAGGTAAAGCATCTCAATGAGCGCGCGCTTTACGGCTTAAGCCGGCAATTAAATACCGAATCACCGTGCCGAATCCGATCAAGAAAATGACAAAGATCGCGAGAGAGCCGACTACCGGTAAGATACCGACAAAGGTGAGGATAATCACGGCCAGCGCGTACGCGCCCAGTTCTTCGGCATGTTTTGAGCCTGTTTTTAAAATGAATTGTCCGATCCATCTAATCCCGATGACTAAACCGATTATTCCCGCAAGCGCAGCAAAGGCACCGAGTGCAAGCGCCGCGGCCATTCCTAAGATGGTCATGATCAAAATCACAATCGCGATCGGTACCAAAACGATTCCCGCTAGGCCGATTAAGGCGTTGGTGACCGGTTTGATTTTAGCCTCCTCCCAAAAACGCGGCGCCCACACCTTCAGCAGGAAAAGGACCACAAATCCGAGGAAAATCAAAGTCAAAGCATTGTATAAAAGCTTAATGGGACGCAGGTTGTTGAGTCCTCCTTGATGTCTTTGTTCAAATGTAATCGAACCTTCAATCTGGGCCGCGGGGTTTACGAGGGCCTGATGATCACCCTTGTAAACAATGTTGCGGATTTTTGCTTGAGGGCCCAGTTTAAGCTGTTTTGCCGTAATGATGGCGTCACGCTCAAGCGTGCCGTTCACAACCACGGTATCAGCGGCTACGCGTACATCGCCTTTGACAAGGCCGTCGAGCGTAATATGTGTGCCAGCCAGATACAGACCGCCGCCCACCTCAGAGCCTGCGCCCAGAGCGAAATAGCTTCCAGCACCCAAAACATCACCGATAACTTTTCCGTTCAAACGGATCGAACCAACCCCGAATCGCAGATCATCGCCGATTAAACCCTCAATGCTCGCGTTACTCGCACCGACAGTTAGATCCTCGGTTATCTCGCCCGAGACCGTTACGAGATTGCCGAATAAGAACGCGTCCCCCTTCACGATTTTAGTAGAACTGACATCTTGACCACCCACGTACAGGTCTTCGCTGATTTCCTCCCCAATCTTGGCGTTATTGCCCGATCGAAATTGCGCACCCAGAACTGTCGAGGGAATAAAAATGAACACACCGATTAGGAATAAGAACAAGAGACTTTTCATAACCTTATCCTAGAGCGCCTATACTATTTAGGCAATACGAAAGTGGCGATTGTCCTGACCCTAACAGGTTTATACCGGCCTAAGAGTTGTTCAATCAGGATGTTCGCGCAGCGAGGGCAGCAAACCCATGTGTACTCGTGCTTTCTTGAGCACCGAGGCGTAGACCGGAGTTACCGCTGCGCAGCCTTTACGCAGCAGTGCAAGCACCTCGCGTTCCGTGACAGAATGCGCGCGTTTTCGAATCGGAGCGATAAACTCCCACACTATTTCAAAAAGATCGCGTTTGAATTGAGAATACCGAATCGTGCCAACACTGCGCTGCTGGCGGTATTTTCGTTCAAGTTCCTCGCTGAAAAGCCCTGCAAAGTCAAGTAGCGCTTTGACGGGTGTGGTAAGCGGCCCCATGCCGGAATCAGTGGCGGCGGCGTGCACGATCTTCTCTATTTCCTCCTTTGAGGAAGTCAGGGTAATCGTATTCCTTTCGCTTTTGCCCATTTTCCCGCTACCGTCCAGTGCTTGGACCCGACGACGGTCATGACGGAAGATCCGGGGCACCACAAACGTCGGGGCATAGCGCTGGTTAAAGCGTTGGGCAAAATCGCGTACCATCTCCATGTGCTGGTATTGGTCTTCGCCGACCGGTACGTCCGTTGCCTCGATGCCAAGCACGTCGGCCGCCATCAATACCGGATACGTAAGCAAAGCGAGGTTAACATTTTGGCTCTGGCGGCGTGCTTTTTCCTTGAAAGTCGCTACCCGCTCCAACTCGCCTTTGAAAGCGACATTTCCGAGTAAATACGACAACTCTGCGACTTCGGGCACGCCTGATTGTAGGAACAGAGTGGTTTTGCTCGGTTCGATTCCAACCGCTATCAGCTCCCGACCCAAATCCAAGACCTGTTTTTGCAGTAGTTTAGGGTCGGTTACGGTGGTGAGGGTGTGATAATCAGCGATAAACAGATAGCGCTCGGTTTTATGCTCGGTTTGAAGTTCAACCACTTGTTTGAGCGCCCCAAAATAGTTACCGATATGCAGCGGACCGGTCGCACGCACTCCGGTAACAATCCGCTTTGTTGTGCCCTTCATCCGTTTACCCCTACCGGTTCAGAACGAGTCTTAATACCACCTAGAATCGGACGGGCATGCCAACTACAGCGTGGTGCGTCATTGTGAATGTATTCGTATGCGCTCGTCGCGGCGATCGCACCCTGCGCCGCACCAACAATATCCTGCTTAAAGTGCCCGGTTTCGTTCACGATATCGCCGGCGGCAAATAAACCCGCGACATTTGTTTGCATCATTTCGGTTACCGCCAGATACCCGTGCTCATCCGTTGTCGCCCCAAGAGAAAGAGCGAGTTTATTATTCGGCTCCGCCCCAATTTCGATAAACAAGCCATCGAGCTTCAGCGTATCCGACCCTTTATACGGGCGTGAAAGTGTTACGGATTCTAGGCGTTGGGAGCCGTTCAGCTGCTTGACTTCGCTCAGGTACAGAATCTCGATTCTATCCCCTACCTTTTTAAGCCGTTCGATGTTGGTCGGTTCCCCGCGCAGATCGTTCACACGCCGCGTGATAAGATAGATTTTCTTGGCAAACTGAGCAGCAAGGTTAGCCCCCTTCAGCGAAGCATCGCCGCCGCCCACGATCCCGATTGTTTTCCCTTTATAGAGCGGGCTGTCACAGGTAGTACAGTAATGGATCCCTTTGCCGTTGAGCTCTTTTTCATTCGGAAGGCCCAGCTTGCGGCGCGCGCTGCCGGTTGCAAGGATCACGGTTGTGGCGCCCACTTCGGTTTTATCGGTTTTCACAACGTAGCACCCGCCCTCGGCTTTAATGTCGAGCACAGAACCATCCTGAACGTGTACGCCGAGCGCTTCAACCTGTTCCTTCATCTTCATCACGAGGTCATATCCGTCAATCGCTTTATAGCCCGGATAATTTTCAACAATCCAGGCGGTTGTGGTCGCTCCGCCCAGCTCGTCGCCGATAATGAGCGCCGAAAGATTATACCGAGCAGCATAAATCCCGGCCGAAAGCCCTGCCACCCCGCTTCCGATAATTACAACGTCATATGATTCATTTGGCATAGATTCAGTATACCTATTTTGCAAACTCTGTCTGAAATGTCATTCGATTATAGACGGTGCGTGTAAGCTCAACATCGCGTTTGCAGTACTCATAAATCTCTTTCGTACGTCCTTGTAAAAATAAATCCGGAACTTGAGAACCGTCAAACGGTCCCTTGGCAACCGCGACTCCCAGTACATGACCGAGCGTTTTCAAGCTCGTTGCAGAGCGAGCCCAGTGCTCCCACTCGTGCATCGTGTCGAAGATCGGCACGTTGCGATAGCGGGCAAACGAAAGTTCACGACTGGGTTTGACTTGTTTAATAGCCGAACGCTTAAGGATAAAACGCAAATCAAAATCAAAGATGTTATGTCCGATAAATAGATGCGCTTGTAAAGCTTGCGTCCAGAAGTGCTTCAGAATGTCTGTTTCGCTACCAACCAGCACTGCTGGCTCTTGATCATCGAGGGCATATCCGATGCACAGAATCCGCCCGAAGTTGCCGTCCAGAGCAGTTTGTTTCACGTATTCCTCAAACTCGATTTCGCGGGGCTTCTTGAGAAAATCTTGCTTCAGATACTCGTGATCTTTCTCAGAAGCGGGAATTGTTTCGATATCCAGGAATAATCGCATGGGATTTCATTGTACGAACAGTTGCCACTTAAAAAAAGAGGGTGAAGCCGTCCTCCCTAGTAAAAGAGCCCGCGACACACTGTCGGGGCTCTTTTACTTACATCTTTAAAAAGCGAGGGTTTAGTTTCGCTCTTCGCGCTCACGGGCTTGCGAGACGACGATCTGACGACCATCAATTTCATGTCCATTGAGGTCGGCGACTGCCTTCGTTGCTTCCTCGGGGGTGGACATCTCAACGAAGCCAAACCCGCGGGAGCGCCCGGTGGCACGGTCTGTAATTACCGTCGCGGACGAAACAGTTCCAGCAGCCGCAAAGATCTCGGCTAACTGTTCCTGCGTCGACGTGAACGGCAAATTTCCTACGAACAAACGAGTCATTCAACTCCTTCCGCTTCCCGACTTATCGGGAAACTTCGACCAGATCGGCCGGAAGAAGCGAACACTCGCACCTGAACCGGTTCCAGATCAGCCTTATAGTACGGCATTAAAATGCGCTTGTCTAGTTATTTTTGAGCTCCCCGACAATGACAGCGCGTAGCTCGCCCTGCACGCGATCACTACGCTCGCGCACATCATCTCGAATCGTGGGAACATGCGTACCTAAATAATCCCAGATTGCGACGTCTCCCGGATCGCGCCCATACAGTACAAAAAACTCCTCGTGGGCCTCGCGCGGAAGTTGCGTTAGGATTTCATCCAGTATTTCGTGGTGGAAAATTTGGTCAATTTGGCTCAGCAGCGCCTGCTCGTCTTTATCGGATAAAGGCAAAAGTGCAATTTCCTCGAGTACGGGGCGGATGTCGATCAGCTCGTCGTAGAAGATAATGTTCATCCTCACTCCAATTTAACGGGTGACCGTCAGTGGACCCAACGGAACTTTATTATCCGGGTCATTGATCAATAAAACAAAGACATCGCCTTTTCGCGGTCCGGTGGAGTATCCGACATGATGCATCACCTCCGGCGAGCCGCCAAAGCTTTTACCCGTCCATGCTGCCGGGCCAGCATCCCCGATCACCGCCACGACCCCTGCCCCGGTATGGGCGTTCACCACAATCATCTTTCGAAAGCGAAAAAAATCATAGAGGGCCTGCGGGTTTTGATCCCAACCGGGCGCGAGAAAAGTTTGCGCCGCAATATAATAGCGCTCGCGCAGTATTTCTTCTTCGGTCATTTGGGCCGATTGTGCAAAATACCCATACGCTCCTAACCCGGGCGCGAGCCCCGCCAAAGCCGGGCGTTCGTCCTCCGGGCTCGCGTGAGACGAAATCGGATCGCTCGGGTAACGTTTCAAATGTTGCTCCCCCCCGATTTTACCCGAGACACGGTTGAGACGTTTACCATCAATTTCAGCTTTTACATCAATCTTGAAACGCTTCGAAAGGGATTCCGTTATGATTTTTTCCTCGTCAGCTGCGAGCGTGCCATGCGTTGCAACAGAAAGGGCATGCTCAAGCTTACCGGTCATAGATTCATTTGATTCCGCCTCGACATTGAGCGCGTCAGCTGAGTTATTCTTGGCCGGTTCGGTGGTATGGGGAGCACTCGGGTTCAGCGGTGTAACCGAGAGAAACCCGGCAACCGCGGTTGCGGCGGCGGTGTTTAGCACCCCCGTGCGCAGCCGAGAGAGTACAATGCGATGACGCCTGAATGCATGCGCTACGTGCGGGTGATGGCGATGCAGGAGAGCGCGGATTCGGTGATGATGAAAATGCAACGCGCGCTTAATTTTCCGGACAGTCTTTCGGTGTAGTCTAGCTTCCATGTGTATATTGTAGCGAACTTTACTACCTTCTTTCACTCAATTGAGACTTGACCCCCTTGCATGCTCGTGTACAATCCCGTACGTTCAAGCTAGGTCGATGCAAAAGGCGTAAAGGAGGATCTAATGGACGATCCAACAAACGGCACGGGTCAAAGCGCAGACGGCGGGGGCCACACGGACGATCAAGCGGGCGGTAATCCGCCAGCTGGCGGAGACGCTGGTGCGGATACGGGTTCTACACCCGGTGGGGACACTCCTATGGGTGACGCACCTGCGGCAGGCGCGGATGCACCCGCTGCTGGTGGCGATGACACGGGCGGCTCTCACGACGAAGGCCACGACCAACAGTAATTTCGTCATCTAACAAAAAACGCTCCGATCTACCGGAGCGTTTTTTGTTTTTTTTACATAAAAAACACTTACGAACGACGCATTTTGGAAGTAATTAGCAGATACACTCCCGCAACGCCGAAGAGAATATAAATCGCGCGGGTAATGCCGCTCGCGTACCCAAAAATCTGACCGAAGATATCATAATTGAACAGGCCCATGATCCCTACGTTAAGAGCCGCGATGATGACGAGCCACCAGGCAATCATTTCGAACCGGTTGTTTTGTGCTGGCATTAATCGTTCACCTCCTCTCTTGGTTGGTTGATTGTTGCGTCGCTTCGTTGGGTTTAATTACTGCGCTCGTTGGTGGTAGGGGGATAACGTTCGCGCGCTTTTGCTCCGGATGGGAGCCGGGGTGCTCGAATTTCGCGAATAGAAATCCGATTCGAATCAGTAAAACGACCGTCATCGCGCCGAACAAGATCAAGCTCAAAGGGGGGGCGCTCAGATTCGTTTTGCCATCCCAATAACGCAGCCAATCGCTCTTTTTGGCAAATAATACGTGCCCATAAATCAGCAGAAATGCGATTCGAACCCCCCAATGCTGAATGCGCCACCATATCTCTGGGCCCATAATTGCCAAAGACCAACGGTTTGAAATCGCGGTTAAAAAGTAAAAAATAATTAATGCCGTGAGTCCCATCAGCGGCGCGGGCCAGTTTTTAATCAACGTCGCGGCCGGAAATCGGTCCGACAAAAGAAAATACGTTATGAAAAAGTGGACGAACCCGAGCGCGGCGGCTGCCAGCCCGAGATACTTGCGAGTGTGGATTAGTTTGCGAAAAAACGTTAAAAAGCGGGATAAAGGGCCGATGAGCAGAACAATCATTAATAAAATCACTGAATCCCATGCAAAGACCTTGTTCAAAAATATAAGGTTAACCGCCCCCTGGGTGCTGAAATAATACCAATATAAACCTTCAAAAACCGCGACTGCCCCGATCAGAGCGCCCGTGACGTGAGCAAATTCGGTCTGACGCGAATTAGGATTGGTATTCATTATTGGTGCGAAAGGGGATGTTTGGCGTGATAGCCGGTAAAGCGTTCGACATACACTTGATCCTGCGGGACGCGTAGATCTCTCAAAAACGCACTGCAGGCATTCACCATTCCTGGCGGACCGCAGACGTAGAAATCAAAGCTTTTCGGGTCGGCGCAGTAATCGCATACGAACTCGCTGTTAATCAGGCGGCGCTCCCCCTGCCAGTCGGTATCCGGGTCGGTCACGGTATACGTGATCCGAAGGTTCGGTTGAGCTCGCGCCAGAGCGTCTAGCTCGTCTTTGAACGCGATATCTTGGGTCCTATTTGAATATAGCACGTGCAGTGGGGGCAGATTGCCGAGTGCAACGGCTTGCACGATCATGCTGCGAAACGGCGTAATCCCAATTCCGCCGGCAATCATCACGACCGGCCGGTCACCCTCGTAGAGATAAAAGTCCCCGATCGGGGGGGTGATTGTAACGGAATCGCCAGGTTGTAGAGCGCGCAGCGCTTTTTTATAGGGTGAGGGTGAATCTTTGAAAGCGATTAAGATTTCCGGTAATTCCCGCGGGGCGGAAGCAATCGTATACGTATGCGCTTTATCAGCACCGGTCAGTGCTGCATTTTTAAGAATAAGCGTTAAATGCTGTCCGGCAATAAATTGCGGGAACGGCCCCTGGGGCTTCAACCAAAACCCCATAGATTGCGAACCGAGCTCAATTACTTTGGTAAGCGTTGCGTCCATGCATCATTAGTATACGAGAATTTCTAATCGTACGGTTGATCCGACACTTGGAGGACCCTTTGGTTTTCGGCCTGCGTTAGCTTCAGTTGTAACAAAACTTGATATTTGAAAGCCTTAGCGTAACCGCAGCCAGAGGAACCAAATCAAAAAGTAGATCACGATTCCCGCGACAAGATAGTACGCAACTGTCTTCCCGAACGAAGCCTTGCCGGAACTCTTTTCAGGCGCTTGCGGACTTTGTGCAGCTGGCTCTTGCGGCGCGTTCACTGGTGTTGTTGGTTGTTGTTCTTCCATACGTCTCCTTAAGGTTAACATTAACATATTCAAATACGGTAGCGTAAAGCTATGTTTCGAGTTTCGCTCAAGACCATCACGTTCACCTATCTTAGTCTGCTGATCGCTTTCGGAATCGTGGTCAACCCGAATGGATTACTTATCGCGAAAATTGCGACTCTTTTCGCGGTTCAAACGCTGCTTGAGCTGATTATTATGAACCGGGATCGCAAACCGTTTTCGATCCCCCGCTCCGGATTAATCTCGGCTGCCATTGTCGCCCTGATCCTTAACCCGAACAGTTATTGGTGTGCGTATCTTATCGCGCCCTTTCTTATAGTAGGGGTCAAACGATATCTGCACTTTGGAAAAATCCGCCACCTTGCCAATCCAGCCGGTTTCGCGCTCGTTACCTTTTCACTGTACGAGCCAAATCTTGTTTCGTGGTGGGGTGTTGCGAATACGGACTTGCTTGTACCGATTATCATTTTCGGTTTATATACGGTATACAGATTAAAAATCTGGATAACAGTCGCCAGTTATGCGCTGATATATGCAAGTGGACTTGTGTTGCTTAACGCGCCCCTCAAATCAGCTCTATTCGACCCAACCTTCCTATTTTTCGTCTCAATCATGCTTATCGAACCCGTAACTTCGAACTTCCCCCTGAAAATTCATCGAATTTTCTATGGGCTTTTATGCGCCGTTATCGGCCTCAAGATACTTGTCTTTGATCAACTGCCGATTGTTGAAAAACTGGATCCGCTGCTCGGTGGGCTAGTGCTCGGAGGAATTATCTCGGGCTTTCTTCTTAGCCCCAAAAAACCTATTTAACTTTTATTTCTTCTTCAAATCAAGCGTTTCAGAGAGTACGCAGAACCGTTGGCCGGCTTCAGGGTGCGTATCCCCATACTCTTTGCCATCATCAAACACATGCCCAAGGTGCTGGCCGCATTTGCCGCACACGATCTCAGTACGCACCATTCCGAACGAATGATCAGGACGCGTTGTAATCGCTCCCGGCAATGCTGTGCGGAAGCTGGGCCAGAGAGTGCCGGAATGAAACTTTGTGTGGGAGCTGAATAACTGCGCGCCGCAGTGTTTACACTGATATACCCCTTTGGAAAACTCATCTGTGTAGTGTTGCTTGTTCATCGCTTGAAATACTGGCGCAACGGCTTCCAGTAGAAATCTTCCCATCCTTGTGCGTAGGAATCTTTCTGATCGGTCGGAACGCCAGTGTGGGTCATGGTAATTTCCGTTCCCGTGCCCGCTGGCGCGAACACCAATTCCAGCCGCGATGGGGGATACCCTGGGGGCCATTCTGTTGTTTGCCATTCCGCCACAATGCGCTTCCCGGGCTCCAGCTCTAAATAGCGGCCGGCAATATAACCGTCCCAAGCGCTAAATTGCCCTCCCACACTCTCTTCGGAGGAAGCAGGGGAATGCGTAAACGCGGCATGTTTTTGCCCGTCTACAAATGCTTCGTATACCAGGGAAGGCGCTGCTGGAATGACTGTTTTTTGTACGATTTTGTCGGTGGGCATTGTAGCTTTATTGTAACGCGTATTACTTGATTTTCAGCCCATTTTCACTTCATCGATGACTTACAGGTCCGTTTCGTTCACTCTCGATAACCCCACCAACGCCGCCAGCAGCACAATTCCCCCCGCGATTTGACCCAACGACAAAGGGGCATCCAAGAAAATCCAGTTGATGATCACGGCTGAAAATGGAAACGCGAGTTCCGCGATTGTAGCGATACTCGCCCGGGTATACTGCAAACCCTTGTAGTAAATAAAGAGCGAGATCAGCCCCGCCAGTAACGCAATGATTGCCACGTACAACCAATCAATCGAGGTTGCTGTTCCTATCTCACCGACTCGTCCGTAATACAACGCGATCAAAAATAAAAAGAAAAGCGCTCCGAGAAAGCGCAGACCGGTCATCAATTGAAAGCTTGCTTTTTTCAGCACCAAGCGCCCGAACACCGTTGATCCGGCCCAAAGGAATGCCGCGCCGAGCGCCGAAAGTACCCCGAGGGTCCCACCGGCAAATTTTAAACCTGATATTTTCAACTCGGGAAATGTAATCAAGTACGCACCAAAAATCCCGACCAGGGCCCACAGCCAAAACCGCTTGGTCATTTTTTCTTTCAGCAACAACGCGGCAAGCGTAATCGCAATGAACGGCTGTACTTTTTGCAACAAAATTGAAACTGAAGGGTTCACGTAATGAAAACTTTGCGTGAATAAGATCGTTGCTAATGCCGAACCGCCTAATGCGATAAATACGACACTCGCCCATTCTTTCCAACTAAATTTTGCGAGCTGCTTAATGTTCCCCCACAACAACCAAAGAGCAAACGGCGCGATTACCAAGTGCTCCATAAACACAATCGTGGTTGAGGTAAGATCGCCGGTTAAATATTTTCTAAACGGGGCATCCACCGCCCAAAGTAATGCCGCAAACGCGACAAGCCACGGACCCCAACGTAAAAGATTCATCTATTCCTTTCTGGACAAAAAATGCCCTTCGTTCAGGGCATTGTGTTTTATCTCGAACATAATGAGAAAAATTTCTCACTGCGTTCGAAACAAGCCTTCTTTCATCCAGACTTTCTCACTTCTCGCTACGCTCGAAGTAAACTGTCGCCTCCGGATTTACACCGGATCAGTCCAGCTCCTGCTCAAGGGGCTGGGGTCGCGGGGTTTTACCGCCGATCGGGAATTTCCGTCTCGACTTTGTCAGCCGAAATAGATCACCCTGCCCTGAAGGTTATTCAATTGTAAATCAATCATAGCAGACAAACGGTTGCCGTCAATCATGTTTTTAAGTTCTGCGGAAATATCGCCTCGCCGCTTGCTCATCTTGCTTCATCTGTTCGATCAAGGCCTCTTTCGAATCGAATTTTTGGTTTTCGCGGATCTTTTTGACCAGTGTTATTGCCAACGTTTTCGCCTGCAGTTCTCCTCGAAAATCCAACAAAAAGACTTCAATCCGATGTTCTTTTTCGTTAAATGTAATCGGGGCACCGCTAAAGATCAGGGCAGGCAGCGTCTCTTGGTTTACGAGGGCGTATCCAATGTAGATTCCTTCCGGAACAACCATATCGGTTTCCAAATTCGCCGTGGGAAACCCTAAACGGGTCCCGCGGCCAAGGTGGCGCACAAGCTTTCCCTCGAAACGCAGTTCAGACATTCACCAGCTCGATTACCTCAATCACTGGTTCTTCGTAAGGGTGGGCTTTCTTTAGTGCCGTAAGAACTTGTTCCAAATGTTCGTGTTCCACAACAGTTTCGATCCGCTCCTCTTCAACTTTATCGAGTTTTCCAACCGTACCGATCGCCGGATGCGCGCCTTTGAGCGGGCGAAAACGACCTAAACCACGTGTAGAAAAAGAGGTGTAATCATACGTACCGATTTTTCCCGCACCTGCTTTTCCAAGTGCCGCACGCAACCTGTCAGCACTCTCGACCGGAACATTCACAATTAGTTTATATCGCTTTTGGTTCATCTCGAATTCCTTGAGAGATTCATCTCAGCTATAGTGTAGCTCAAAAGATCACGGTAATCCCTGTGAGTTCTTTTGGAGATAAAAAAACCGTCCGTTTTTATTCCCCAGCCGAAAGCCAGAAAATAAAAACGAACGGCTACGCTCTCCTCGCGGAACCCTAGATGCAGAGTTCGTTGAGGATTGCGGTTTGGTCGCGTTCCGGCCCGACCGAAGCGGCCAGTGGCATGAAGCCGCTTTCGTGCGCGATCACGTCGATGATCTCCTCCAGCCGCCATGGTAAGCCCTTGCGGGTCTTAGCCGAGCTGAACGACGTTTTCCACCCAGGAAAGTACTTGTAGATCGGTTGGCACTGGCTCAAAACGAACTCATCCGGGATCGCGGTTTGCAGCCGCTCTCCCGTACGAATCCACCTGCCAGCGACGTTGTAGTTCGGACCCTCGTACTCGTACTCGAAGCAGATCTTGATCAACTCGAAACCGGTTAGGACGTCGAGTTTGGTGAAGATCGCGTGGCTTACGACCGGTTTGCGGCGCTTGCAGCAATGATGCGCATATCGCGCAAGCGGCAGGTCGAACCATCCGACCCGTCGGGGCCGCCCGGTCGTCGCACCGTATTCGTTACCGCGCTTGCGGATTTCCTCGGCGAGCACCTCGTCCTCGATTTCCGTGGGGAAACTCCCCATCCCGACGCACGTCATATACGGCGCCTTGAAGATCGTCAAGGGCAGGTCGACATCCTCGCCGGAAAGGCCCGCGCCGCGTGCCAAACCATCCACGGTACAGTCCGAACACGTCACATACGGATAGCGGCCGTGCTTCAGGTCGAGCATTAGGCCCTGCGCGCCTTCGAGCAGGATCCGCGCCCCTTCATCTCGCGCCGTACGCACGATTTCGTCCGTATTTGCGACGGTGATTTGGTTCTCGAACTGCCGGTACTGGGCGATGATCGCGTCAACGTCCAGGAAGCAGGAATCGGGCTTCGGAGTAAAGAGCTCTCCGCTTCCCAATTCTTCCTGTCCCAGAATCGCTTTGATCTTTTCCGGGTCTTGCTCGCGCAAGAATGGCATTTTTTCAGCCAGGTTCGCGCGCAGTTTGCGCGCGAGTTCGTCCGGGTTCGAGAGGTCGTTCACCGTCAAACCGCAGCGGCCGACATGGTCGGTGTAGCAGGGGCCGATGCCCCTACCGGTCGTCCCCAGCGTCCCATCAGCCCCTGCTTCACGCAGGCGGTCCATAAGGATGTGCTGGGGCAGCACGAGCTTTGCACAGTGCGAGACGAGTGGCGTACTCGGCACCCCGAACTCTGCGAGCGCCTTCAGCTCGGCTGAGAACGCTCTCGGGTCAAATGCCACGCCGGTGCCGATGATGTTCACCACATCGGGGTGCAGAATTCCGGCCGGGATCAGGTGCAGGACGACTTTGCGTCCCATGACCCAAATCGTATGGCCGGCATTTGCGCCACCATTGGCGCGGACGACGAATTGAGCCCACCCCGAGGCGAGCTCGTCTACAATTTTGCCCTTACCGGTATCCCCAAACTGGCCGTCGGTGACTGCCACGGTGGTGATTTCCGGCTTCTGGGCAATTAAGTCAGCCAGTCTACTCATGCTCTTCACTCCTGAAATTGGGCGACGCTTCCGTCACCGTTACGTCATGGGTGCGTCCCTCGGCATACCCTGCAGCGTCCTGGCGATTGAAATTCGCCTTCTCGTGCAGGTCTGCGATTGAACGAGCCCCGGCATCAAACATGCCTTTTTTGAGACCGCCAATGCAGTCCGCGATCACGTCCCCGACCGGACCTTTGTAGGGAACCACACCAGTGACTCCTTCCGGTATGAGGTGAGTATCGGACCGCTGAAGGTATCGTTCGCGCGAGGTTTCACTGTCAAGCATCGCCTGTAGCGAACCCATCCCGCGGTAGACCTTCATCCGTTTTCCCTGATAGTAGATCACCTCTCCGGGAGCTTCATCCGTGCCGGCAAACATGTTGCCCAGCATCACGGTATCTGCCCCGGCGGCCAGCGCGATCGTGATATGGCCGGTTTCCGAAATCCCGCCATCGGAGCAGATCGGGACTCCGCATCCGCGAATTGCACGTTCGCACTGAGCGACGGCGCTCACTTGGGGACACCCGATACCCGTTACGCCCCGCGTGGTACAGATCGAACCACCTCCTTGACCAACACGAATCCCATCAGCACCGGCCGTTACAAGACGCAGCGCTGACTCGCCTTCGGTCACGTTACCAACGACCACGTCTAGTCCTGGAAACTCATATTTGATCCACGTGAGCGTCTCAACCACCCCTCGTGTGTCGGCATGCGCCATGTCAATGTTGAGTACGTCCACTCCCTTCTTATAAAGAAGCGGGACGCGGGCCTGCGCATCCTCCAGTAGGCCAATCGCGGCGCCCACCCGTAACCGCCCATTCGCGTCTACGTTCATCATGGAGTTTTGTCCTTTTTGAACGCGGATGATGTCGGTAAAGACGTAAATACCGGTCAGGTGCAGGTTGTCGTCCACCAAGGGAAGGATCCCGATTTCGTGCTCGCGCATCAACTTCACGGCGGCTTTGGTGGACGTACCTTCAGGTGCATGAATCACCTCGCGCTTCATCAGCTGCCCAGCTGTCTTGCCCTCGTCGCCGCAGAACTTGAAGGTCGAACGCGTGATGATCCCCACCAGCCGGTCATCCTCGTCCACCACCGGGAAGCTGTGGAATTTGTATCCCTTCTCCTTCCGGCGGTTTTGGATTTCGGCAATCGTATCCGTGACCAGCACGGTCCTCGGGTTCCGGTTCAGGGCGCCAAGGTGATACTTGACCCGCGCGACTTCTTCGGCTTGCCTCTTGGGGCTGAGGCCGCGATTGATGACACCGAGCCCGCCCCATTTGGCCAATTCGATTGCCATGGCAGGCCCAGTAACCGTATCCATGGCCGCCGAGACAATCGGAATCCCGAGCCGAATGTTGCGCGAGAAATGGCTCAAAAGATCAATCTCTTCTGGCGCAAAATCCGCGTAGCCGGTTTTGACCGTGACGTCCCGGAACGTAACCATCAGCGCTTGTTGCTCGAGAATGGCGAAGAAAGCGTCCTTTTTTCTTGCATCAGACATGATGAGACCCTCCGTGCGTGTTTTTCATGAACCCGAATCCACCCTTCGGCGGACACTTGTTCGATGCCGATACCATAAACAAAAAACACCTGTATAGCAAGGTGTTTGGAGCTTATTTTAGCCGCGCGGCAAACTTTTGGCGTAGTTTCTGTAACTTCGGATTGATGACCACTTGGCAGTAGGCCTGATCAGGATTTTTAACGTAATAGTTCTGATGGTAGTCCTCGGCCGATCAAAAAAGCCACCGGCAAAAAGCCGTTTTCTATATGCTTATAATAGATATAATGCGGAAAATTTTTTGGATATGTGCCGGATTGATTATGATAACCGGACTCGCAATTGGCGGGTTGCAGTATCTAAAAAAGATTAAAATAATAAAAACTGCGGGTAAACAGACTCCCCTGCCCGGGCTTAGTACGCCACCACTTGCTCAAACATGGGCCACAGTACCCCCACTAGACAAAGCCGCTCCTTCTGCCGCCGCTAAACCGTCTTCATCTGTTTCATCTCCGCTACCCACGCAATCCCCAAAAGTAGACGTTTATCCGGAAGTCTGGTCGAAAAACGGCTATGACGGAGCGAGCTATGAATTTAAATCTAATTGCGGACCAAGCTACAGCACGCTTGAGGAATGTTTTTTGTGGCAAATGACACGTGTTGACGTTGTAGGTCCGAACGGTACGACTTATCAACTTAATAAAGACTTTAATCAGAACGCTTATTCAGGCGAAATAACCCGCCGCTGGGTGCTCTATGGCCCGGCAGGTGCCGGCTTGCCCGGGGTTGGCACGTACGTTTTTAGCTACTTTAAAGGCGATAGCGTGGCACTGACCCAATCCGTCAACTACATGCCAAGCGTTGTCCAAGCGCCAAACAACATTACGTGGCGACGCGAAGGAAATGATTTAATCGTGGCCTGGCAGCCGCCTTCAGGCATGACTGACAAAATGTGGTACAAAGTGATCGTATTTCGCACAAACGGTCAGGTTTTGAGTCAACAAGTTACATGGAACTCGAGTGATGCCACACTAAAAAATTTCCCTTTAGACCCCGCAGAAGCGGCTGATATGAATGTCAGCAGTTATTTCCCGGGTGGTTATGCGTATCCGGCGAGCATAAAAATAACTTGGTAAAAACGCTTGCCCACTCAATCAATTAAGCTAGCTCCGTCGAGGACGGCCCCGTCGGCGTTTGCCCCCTGGTGTTGGTACAGTGTTATTTTTCGCCAAGAGGCCGGAACCGGCGCCAGATGAGCGTCGAAGAGCATAAAAACTGCCGGCAACGATTACTAGCAAAATAATGGCAAAAATACGCGTCCTGTTCGGGCCGGTAGGTGTTTGTTCACTTGGGTTGGTGGTCTGGCCGGCAATTTGGCCATTGGCGACCTGAGTTGCAGTAGCAATCAGGTCAATCGGTGACGCTGAAGCGGCGGAGGGCGCGCTCACAACTGGCGCTGCCGCCTGGGCTCGAGCGACCAAGGCGCTGAGCGGGGCAGTTATTTGAGTTTTGGCCACCGCTCCCGACCCTGTAGTTATTGCTTGTGTCTTGGTGATTACCTGGTTGTTTTGGAAGGTGGCGGTTGTTCTGACACCTTTCGTCAGCTGGATGGCAATCTTATTGCTCCTAACGCTTTTATTGCCGAATTTGTCCAAGGCCAGAACGGAAAACTCCCAATTAGCGTCCGTTGGCAGGTCAACCACGGTAGCTGTACTGGTCAGTTCTGTGGTCAGGATTTCCGACTCGCCGCTTTTCCGAACGAGCTGATAAGTGGCGGAGTCAGGGCCGTTATCAGCCCAGCGTAGAGTGACAGGGCAGTTGTCGCCGACGCACTCACTTTCCGCTGACAATAAGGTCGGTGCGTTCGGTCCAGCGATATCGTTGGTGAATGATTTAGCTTGGCTGGAAGCGACGCCGCTTTTGTCTAGTAAGGTCAACCAGACCTTTGATTGTAGATTGTCGCCAATACTTAAACCGTCAAACCCGCCGTCGCTGCGGCTGTCAATCGAATTGAGCAAAATCGCTCCCGGCTCGCTTGGCTGGCGATCGAAAACAAAAACCGTGCTCGATTCGCTCACTGCTCCGGGGGCGCCGTGAATGGTATCAACGGCGCCGAAACGATTTTGGTTGAGCGTTACCTTGGTTTCTTCGAGAATCGGCGCTTGGTTATCCAGGGCGAAACCGGTACCCAGGGCCGATGGGCTTCTCAATGAACTGAAATCGAGCGCTGTGACGACGAATTGGTAAATCACCGGAGTATTGTTGTTGGTTTTTAGACCGGAGATCGTTACCTCGTTCGCGGAGCCGGCGTTGACGATCGTTGGTGCCGCCGCACTGCCGGTCTCCTTGTAGGCGACTTCGTAAGTAATCTCGTCAATTGAAACTGATCGGTCCCAAAGCACTCTGACCGTACCGCCGTTATCGTTGGGCGTATCG
Source organism: uncultured Candidatus Saccharibacteria bacterium (assembly GCA_964362865.1). Classification (GTDB taxonomy): domain Bacteria; phylum Patescibacteriota; class UBA1384; order JAGVHQ01; family JAGVHQ01; genus JAGVHQ01. The sequence continues at coordinate 87,332 of CAYIGD010000002.1, forward strand.
GTGACGGTCACGTTGGTCGGGGCCAGCGGGGCTTGAGTGTCGACGACGATATCATCCGAATCCTCCCAAGCGCCGGTGATACCGACGCCATTAGTCGCACGGACGCGGATTTCGTACTTCAGAGCTTCCTGCAAGCCACCGAGCTCGGCTTCCGGCGAAGCGGTGAACTGATTGGCCAAAAAGGTATAGCTTTGGACTAATGGGTCGGTCACGGTGATCACCGTCGATACTTCAGCGCTGGACGGGCCCAATCGAATGATCTGTAACTGGTAATTGGCAATCCCCGACTCGGGGTCTGAAAATCCGCTCCACGAAACCGGATATTCCGTTTTGTTGGCGGTAAAATCCTTGTCCTCGGTTAGGCCATCATTGGCCAAGCCGACATCTTCCAGCGGCTTAGAATCGTCATTGCTTTTTTTCGGCGTGGCAAAGTTGCTCAGCGCGGCCGTTGCGTCTAAGTTGACAAAGCCGGCGCTGGTCTGCCAACTGCCAGCTAGTTTCCCATCGGCCAGGATCAGTTGGCGCTCCATAGACTTTTTCAGCGGCGGGAGAGTACCATTGAGCCCCTCGAAGTAGCTGGAACCGTTACAACCCATCGAATCAACTACGGTGTCCTCGTCCTCATCTTCCCCGGGCTTGAGTAGCTCGATCGGAGCGCACGTGTTGTTTAGGGAGATCGCGGAGGTCACCAGATCGGGAACGACATCGAGGATCGAACTGGCGCTATTTTCGGCGAAATTACTGATCAAAAAGAATCCTCGAGCGGCAATAGTGCCAGCGGGAATTGTTAAAGCCCCACCGCTGGTGGCCGAGTTGGTTAGCTGCCAGCCCGCTAAATCGATTACTTGATCGGTGTTATTTCTAAGCTCGATCCATTCGTCGGCGATACTAACAGTTGAACCTGTCCACATCAGTTCGTTGATGACCACTTCCGGCGAGCCGGCGGCCTTGGCAATCGGCGGGTTAATAGTCGCGCTCACCAGGGTTGTGCCAGCAATCGTAAAAAAACTCAACAATCCACTTGTAAGTTTATACAATAACTTCATTTTTTCCTCTTCTATTTTTTAATAATAAACCCTATTCTATTTCCCCTCCCATCGGTCTCCGTTTTCGCCCTAAAAGTGGTCCCCTAAGGCAATGAGCTTAAGGTAACTCTAACAATCATCATTTGTCAAATATTACAAAAACCGCCGAATAGGCGGTGATGCAAGAAGTCCGGCCGGCCTCGCCCCCAAAAGGTAGGGCGAGACCGGCCGATCGGCTACGGGGGATCGAATACGGGCGTGCAACTCACGCGGTTCCGGACTGCGCGCCCTCCAGACTTCACGCCCAGATTGTCCGAGGGGTAGAGCTGCCAGCAACTCCGATCCTTCCGTGCTTACGCCGAAGCTACCGCTGTTGGTGCACCTTGTCAAGAGTGACACCCGCGCCAGTGCTCCTGCGAGCCATCGGCAGAATTGTCTCTGTGCTACTTTCCCTTGCCTTGCTCCAGCCGGCCGTTGGCCCGCGATCGTCTCGCATTCGAAACTTTTTTAGCATCAATCGCTGATCGTCAATGGACTTTTCGCACTTTCTGGAGTAAGCTGTGACCATCGCACGACCCGTAGGGAAGTGAGAGAACAAGAAAATGCATCGCGTACCTAGGAGGTAATATGCCCACGCCTGTTCGGTATTATGTCGGCGAAGATTACTGGCGGGTCGTCGGATTGACCCACTTGCATCCTGACCAAGTGTTGGATGAGGGAAAAATGCCCTGCTACGAACTTGGCCCCTTGGTTCTCTCTGCGGAGCTCGGTACCAGGATCTTGATCAGCGGTCAACAAGGAAACGCCAGGACCTATGATGTTGTTTGCTGTATGGAGGCCGATGACCAAGGCGCTGTTTGTGGGAAGACAGTGCTGAGGCAGGCTTCTCCGGCGCCCGGGATTTTATCTGGGTCGAAAACCAAGCAGGAAAAGTAGCATGCCCAATCAGAAAAAATCGGCTGTTCGCCGTCCGCCGTCCGACACCCGGCAACGGATTCAGCGGAGACAAAGTCACCAACATCAACCGGAGGGAGCTGGGACAAAGTTCGTTACTGTCCCCCGTGGCTTGCGCTACCTGCGGGAGGGAGACGCGATAAGGTGCATCGACCTTGACGGCGGCAACAACTTCCAAATCATCAGAGTAATTCGATGCCAAGTCTGCCGGAAAATCATCCTTTCGGTCACGAGGAGTGACTGATCGAGATGTCAGGCGCGCTCCCATCAGGGGGAGCGCGCCTGTT
>CAYIGD010000002.1:89607-93557 GCA_964362865.1 uncultured Candidatus Saccharibacteria bacterium
CAAACAAGATAGACCTAGCAACACGATTTTATTTCAAGAGCGCTGCGAATTTTTGGCGCAGCATCGCAAGTTTAGGATTGATGATTACCTGACAATAGGACTGCTCGGAATTATTTTTGTAGTAGTTTTGATGGTAATCATCCGCCGCAAAGAATTCGATATACGGTTTTATCTCAGTAATAATCGGATCAGACCACAATTTTTGAGCCGCATGCATTGATTTTAGAGCAACATTTTTTTGCTTTTGGTCATGGTAGAAAATCACGGACCGGTACTGCGTTCCAACATCGTTTCCTTGGCGGTTGAGCGTTGTTGGATCGTGCAATGTCCAAAAAATATCAAGGAGGTCCTCGTAGGTAACCAGAGCGGGGTCATAATCGAGCTGCACCGCTTCGGCATGGCCGGTTGTGCCAGTACAAACTGCTTCGTAACTAGGCTCTTGCACGGTTCCACCGGCGTATCCCGAAATAACCTGATTGATACCCTTAATCTGCTGGAACGCCGCTTCCAAACACCAAAAGCATCCACCAGCCAATGTTGCGATTTTAGTTTTTTGTTTCATTAGGAATATACTACACGTACATGACACGTGCCGCCCAAGGTATCCAACGCATATATCTTACGTTGACTCTTTGCAATACATTGGCGGCTTCTTTTATTTGGGGAATTAACACGCTCTTTTTACTTGACGCCGGACTCACAAATACTGAGGCGTTTGGGGCAAACGCATTTTTTACGGTTGGGCAAGTACTCTTTGAGGTCCCGACTGGAATCGTTGCCGACACACTCGGACGCAAAATTTCCTTCGTGCTAGGGGCGTTTACCTTGATGGCTACAACACTCCTCTATTTTTGGCTGTGGCAGATTTCTGCTCCGTTTTGGATGTGGGCCGTGACATCAGCACTCCTGGGCCTTGGATTCACATTCTTTTCCGGCGCAACTGAAGCATGGCTTGTGGATGCGCTCCATGCGACCGGTTTCAAAGGAAACTTAGAGTCTCCGTTTGCAAAAGGACAAATCGTCGGTGGCGTTGCAATGCTCACGGGGTCAGTTGCAGGAGGGGTAATCGCGCAGACAACGAATCTGGGCGTACCGTATATTATTCGTTCAGTAATTCTTGCGCTCACGTTTGTGGTTGCGCTTGTTTTCATGAAGGATATCGGGTTTACTCCCCAGCGCGGGGGGCGTGTCTTTTCCCGAATGAAAAACATATTTTCTGCCTCCATCACGCACGGGCTGAAAAACCGGCCAGTTCGCTGGATAATGCTTGCGGCACCGTTTAGTTTTGGTGTTAGTTTTTACGCATTCTATGCAATGCAACCGTACTTACTTGAACTCTACGGCAATGAGCGCGCATATGGTGTTGCCGGTTTAGCAGCCGCAATCATCGCTGGTGCTCAGATTGCTGGGGGTTTTGCAGTGCGGTTTGTGCGTCGCTACTTTACGAACCGGACCAGTGTATTACTGACCGCGGTCATACTTAATACGATTATTTTGGTGGGGATCGGGCTTACATCAAACTTTTGGGTGGCGATTATCCTGCTCGTTATGTGGGGCCTGATCTTCTCAGCAAGCGGACCGGTTCAGCAGGCATACCTCAACGGCCTTATTCCATCCCAGCAGCGTGCAACGGTATTGTCGTTTGCGTCACTCATGGGCTCCAGTGGTGGGGTAGTGATTCAACCGGCCTTAGGAAAGGTTGCCGATGCGTGGAGTTATTCAATTTCCTATATTGTCGGTGGGGGATTCCAACTATTGGCAGCGCCGTTTATTGCCCTTGCTCGACGAGAAAAGCCGAAATCCGACCCGATCAAGTAATGGCTGACGGGGACCCACTGGGGACGGTTCTCATTCAACCTGGAAATTCGTTAGAAACGGTGGGTTGTTGCGTAGTAATTGATAATTAACTAATTAACAACAGAAAAAGAGAGCTGTACCCTTCTTATCCATCCCAGATTAATATAGTGGTTTAGGGTATGGTTGAAGTTCAATATATCGCGGTAGAACCTGTCCGCTCCCGCCTTGTTTTAGCGGCTGGGTTTTGGTGGTGAGTCCAGGTCTGCTTGAGACTCGTCAATACCGGCCAGAAAATCATCAAGTGAGGGGATGGCGGCTGTCGTCGTATTCTGTCGCGTAAATTCATAGAATTCTCGCACTTCTTTCGAACTGAAATATTCTTTTAGATCAACCGACGTGCCAAGTGGCAGGTCGCGCAAGAATTTTCCGCTGGCTTCCTCGTCTTGGGCGAGGAGCACGAATAAGCTCGGAAATCGTGACGGATCTTGCAGATGCATCCAAAAATAGGCCTCGTAGGCGGTTTCCCATTCATAGGGGGAGCCCCAGCTGGATTGCGTCATCTCTTCTGAAGATTCGGTCTTCGGCGAATCTTGTTTTGGTTGCTGGCGGGCTGGCATTTTAATATTAGCAAGCAAATCGGCAAGCAAATCACCACCCTCATAATTTTTTTCGGTAAAATCGTGGGTATTATTATAATCGTATTCCGATGGTCCCGCCTCTGCCAGTGTCAACACTGAATCACTACTATAAGGTTTGCTGTAAAAGGATGCCATGCTGAAAGAGTAACCTATCATCTCGCCAGAACCTTCTGTAAGTAGGCCATTATACATTTCCTGATTAGTCGCGAACGAGCCGACACGCGATTGAACATGGGTCATATCGTATTGTTCCCGTTCGGCCTTATCTTCGGTTGAAACACCGGGATAAGGATTATATGACGCCACATACTCCTTTGAGTATATTGGCTGACGCACTCCATTTACCCATCCATATGTGGAAACCGCAACATTGATAACCCAAGCGTTATCTCCCTTTGGTAAGTTGCCAACTATTTTTGCAAGATCATCAGCCATCATTTTTTTAAATTCTTCCTCGCCCATCCCTGAATTATTGTTTGATTCTTTGGCGTAGGCGATATTTTTCCTGATTGTAGAATTGTTATGTTTGGCTAGCGTTGCGGAAAATTCTGGACTTCGCGCCAGCGGGCTGTCTTTGGTCGGCAGTGAAGCAAACACGGCCTGCGCCAGTAGCAATCTGTAGTAGTCCGAGATGCCGCGGTCATTTTCGATGGTTTTCAGGAGCGTTAACAGCGCGCCTATTTTTACCGTGTCACTTTTGCCGACACTCTCAAATTTCTTCTCGCAAACCTCGTTAAATAATTGACCTTTCATTGTCTGGCAGATAGTCGCGCGGGCCTGCTGGTGAGAAACGAAAGGCGAGAGCTCGGTGGGCTTGATGGATAATTTATAAACTGGTAGTTTCTGGAGGTAAAAAATTAGTCCTGTTATCCCCGCGACAATAACAACGCCAGCAGTCAATATTAATAATTTTTTTGACTTAAAAAATTTAGTAAGTACCATGTAAATTAACTATGTATCATTTGTCTGAATGTGACAAATCTATATTTAAACAATAAGAAAAACCCTCCTTTCGGAGGATTTTTCAAAATTGCCCGACTGGCAAACGGTTTACATCCCTGGGACGGGTAGCGATTCGTAGACCTCGATTGTGCAGCCGCCCATCGGCATATTCAGATGCGGGTGCTTTTTGAGCATCTCGACTACCGCCTCCATCGATTCAGCTGCCATCATCGAGTAGCCGCTGACGGTTTGGGCGCTCTTCTCGACGCCTTCCGGCGTGATACTCATGCCGTTGCCAAGCGGCGTACCAAATTCGGTCACGGCGCCGTGGCAACCTTCTTTCCACTGCATCCAGGCCTCCATCACCTTCTTCATGTCTTCTGGGTTTCCTTTAGCCATTTCTCCCCCGGCTCCGGCTGGTGCGTGATATATAACCACAAATTTCTTCATCTGTTCCTTTCTATTATCTATTTAGTCTCATCTTACACCCGAGTTTGAAAAAGTCGAGGGTTTTGTGCGGCGAGCGTTAGCGAGCGGCGGCGGGGCGGCTTCATTCGTCGGGGGTTTGCCGGA
>CAYIGD010000003.1:0-7825 GCA_964362865.1 uncultured Candidatus Saccharibacteria bacterium
TTAATTCTCACAGGTAGGTGATCGCGATAGTTTCCGTCAATGATCCAATCTTCCCCCTCGGTCAACTTCGAATGGCGTCGCGTTCTCTCTTCTAAAGCGTGTTTCTTGAAATCCCCGTATAATAACTCACGATCCAAATGATAGACCGGAAGATGCAGTTCTTCCCCCAATCTTTTAGCAAGTGAGGATTTTCCGCTTCCGGCATTACCCGTAATGCATATTCGATGATGCATAGTCGTATGTTTACGATACAATAAACCTATGCGATACAGGAGGGAAGAAACTGTTATTCATTTAGCCCGGCATGGGCAAACCCAAAACCCACTCGGGTTAGTAAAAGGGAATCTGCCTGGATTCGGACTTTCTAAAATTGGGCGGGATCAAGTCAATGAGGCGGCCCTGCACCTTAAGCGCGCTCATCCGAGCGCAATTTTCAGTTCCCCCCTTCAGCGCTCGCGCGAGACCGCGCGGATCTTTTTGGCGCATTTCCCGACCTCTTCTAGTGGCATTCTATTTTCTTTGCGAGAGTGGGATTATCCGCGGTGGGAAAACATTCCTCTTGCCGAAGTAAAAGCGCGCTATCCTGCTGAATGGCATGCGTATCTTACGCACGCGACCAGCCTGAATGATCCCGCGGGCGAAACACTGATCTCTTCTCAACACCGGATGCGTGCTGAAATCGAACGGCTCCGGCATCGCTTTGTGGGCGAGACAATTATTCTCTGCTCTCACGGCGATCCGATTCTTAGTGTGCGGGCCTATTTTGAGCACATAAACCTGAACCATTTTAAGACGATGGAATGTGAACTGGGATCGCTCACAACACTTACCTTCGACGCGCCCCACGACTGGCCTACCGTTACATACTGGGCTCCCGCAACCGGTCCGCATCAGGACGAGGACGAACGCGGTGGAGCCCGAATGCACCGGATCGGCCAACCATTGCGTGCCGCGCAGCTGGGTAGTGCCACTCATGGTCGTTGGGGTTGACATCCCTGAATACGGCTGTTACAGTATGCAAGAATCGAGGAGGAATTATGCTAGGAAAAAGATTTAGTGCCCCAGAAAACCTACCAGTCGATCCAGCCAACACCGAAACACCGCCTGTTGTTGATCAGGTGAGCGCGCCGGGCGCTATTGTGCAAGGGGCAGACAGTCAATCAACCGGGTCGGAGATTAAACCTAAGACAGGAGAGGGTATTCCACCTCCTCCGCCTCCCGCTCAAACGGCACCAGAACCGGATCCGACCGGGCAAGTAGACGTTGCCCTACCCCCCGAGACCGCGCCGGATTCTGCGGGCTCGATGGTTTCCGTGAATTCTGTGGATGAGGCCGCGCAAGTGACAAAAGATCTGAACCGAATCCGTAACGCAGAGAATGGTTTGGAAGCGGACGTCTCCGAGCGCCCTGCATAATTTGGCCTAAACGTTATAGAATAGAAGTAACCAGGGAGGGGACACCGCCTTGGTGTAAGGAAAACCTATGACGGAAACGATCGAAACGACGTCCAACTTTGATTGGGTAGCAACGCTCGTGCTGATTGTCGCAATCGCCTGCGTCGTACTTGGTTTTTTATGGCGGCGTAAGCGTCGCGCTGAGGGGCGCCTGCGCCTAGCGCTGGAATCCACAACGCTTTTAATCGGGATCCCAAAAGAGCTGCCTAAAGAGGGCCAACCTCAGAAGGACTTTCGCGAATTAACGAGTGTCGCGGAGCAGTTTTTCGCTTCACTGGCATCGCTTTACAACCGCACGGTGCTCGGACCGCAACCAACGCTTGCGTTCGAGATCGTTGCGTTAGAAGGAACAATCCGTTTCTATGTCACGATTCCTCGGTCACAACGCGATTTTCTCATCAAACAGCTTCACGCGCATTACCCAGCTGCCCAGGTTGAAGAGGTTCCTTCGCCAAACATCTTTATCAATCGTGAGGGAGCGATCGTAACTGCCACGCTGCGCCTTGCCCGCCGTTACATTTTTCCGCTGAAGACATACAAAAAATTGGAATCTGAAACGCTTAATCCCTTGACGAATGCCCTTTCTAAGCTGGGGGAGCAGGGGACAGCCGCGATTCAATTCATTCTGCAACCCACAACCGAGCGCTGGCGTTATGGGGTGGATTACGCGGCGCGTAACGTGAAGTTAGGCAAAAGCGCCTACGCCAATCCGATTCAACAGATGTTTGACGCCCTGTTTGAGGGGCTGACCGGCAGTATGCACCGTGGCGGACAGCCGCAAGCCCCACAAGATCCGGCCATGCACGCAAGTTACCGAATGACCCCGATGCAGGAAGAGATGCTGAAATTATTTCAAGAAAAGGCAAGTAAAGTCGCGTTCAAAACTACCATCCGTTTAATCGTTACTGGTTCGGACCAGACAACCGCAGCAATGCACTTGCGTACGATCGCCGGTACGTTTGCGCAATTTGCCACACCCGAAGGCAACGGTTTGAAAGTAGTGGAAAAAACAAAAGGGACGATTATTTCCGATTATATTTTCCGTACGTTATCCGGCGCGCGCGTGATGATCTTGAATACCGAGGAGCTCGCTTCGATGTTCCATTTTCCGAATCATTACATTGAAACCCCGAATATCCGTTGGCTTTTTGCGCGTAAATTGCCGCCTCCACCGGAATTGCCGCGGGAGGGTATCGGGGTCGGTGAGAGCATTTTTAGAGGGGAGCGTTTGCCGGTCAGGATTTTGCCCTCCGATCGCCAGCGGCATTTGTTTATGATCGGCAAAACCGGCACTGGAAAAACAACCGTTTTTCTCAATATGATTATGCAGGATATTTATGCCGGTGGGGGCTGCGCTTACATTGACCCGCTTGGGGACGCGATTGAAGAAATTATTCCGCGCATCCCCAAAGAGCGTGCCGAAGACGTAATTATTTTTGACCCCTCGGACGTTGAACGGCCGTTAGGGCTCAACTTGCTTGAATATCAAAACCCCGAAGAGCGTGACCTCTTAATCCAAGAGATTATTGAAATTTTCTATAAATTATTTGACCCCCAGCGCACGGGGATCGTCGGGCCGCAATGGGAGCACTGGGCTCGGAATGCAATCTTAACACTGATGGCCTATCCGAAAGGGGGGACTCTGATTGAGATCCCACGGTTGTTTACGGACGACCGTTTCCGCGAAGAACGAATCCGGCACGTACGTGATCCGGTCGTACGCTCGTTTTGGGAACAGCAACTTCAAAAGACCGCGGATTTCCATAAATCGGAAATGTACAACTACTTCATCTCCAAGTTCGGCCGGTTTATGACCAACGATTTAATGCGCAACATTATCGGCCAGCACACCTCGGTGATTAAATTCCGTGAGGTAATGGACCAAGGCAAGATCTTACTGGTCAACCTTTCTAAAGGAAAGATTGGGGATACGAACGCGCATCTTTTGGGGATGATCCTTATTTCTAAAATACAGGTGGCCGCATTCTCGCGCGCCAACATACCGGAAGCCGAGCGGCGCAACTTCCATCTTTATGTTGATGAGTTTCAAAACTTTACGACCGATACATTCGCCACAATTTTATCTGAAGCGCGTAAGTACCATCTGAACCTTAATATTACAAATCAATATATCGCGCAACTGACCGAACGCGTGCGAGACGCTGTGATCGGTAACGCCGGCACAATGGTCAGTTTTCGGATCGGGGCCGCGGACGCGGAATTTCTGGAAAAAGAATTCCCTGGTGTGACTGTTGCTGACCTGACTAATCTCGAGCAGTTTCACGCCTATGTCCGCCTCTTAATTAACGGTGCGCCTAGCAAACCGTTTTCAATGGTAACTGTGCGCGCCGAGCAAGAACCGAGCGCCGAACTAGGAGCGGCAGTGCGGCAGCTCTCGCGCCTGAAGTACGGGCGTGAGCGCGCCGCGATTGAGCGGGAAATCGAAGACGAATTCCGCCCAAGCGCCTCTGCGCAATCGCCCCCGAGCGCGCTTGAAAGCGGAATCAGTCCTGGAGTATAAGAGATAATGGATTCTGGTTATTGCAGTGTGAGTGCGGTATACTTTCATCTCCTGCGTACCTTAGCGCAGAGAAAGTTATAGATGACAATTCTTACGCAAATAATCGTAACGATCTTGGCGATCGCAAGCCCGATCATTTTGATTATTATGGCGCGCCGTCTCATAAATAATCGGGCGCGGATTGCCTGGCATGAATCTCGCGATTGGATGCTGCTGCGGATCCTTGTTCCGAAAAATAACGAAAAAACACCTTTAGCAGCAGAGCAGATGTTCGCGGCACTGCATGGAATTTACGATCCGAAATCGCGTTTTCAAGAACATCTCAGTTTTGAAATTGCCGCCCGTGAAAAATATATTCAGTTTTACGCGTGGGTGCCGGCGCGCTTGCGCGAGTTCGTCCAGGGGCAGATCTATGCTCAGTATCCCACGGCGGAAATAGCGCATGTCGAAGATTACACCAGCGAACTTGAGCTCGGTGGAGAGCCGGTTGAGATTGCCCAAACTGAATTAGTGCTCAATAAAAACGAAGTCTTTCCGATTAAGACTTTTCAAAATTTCGAAGTTGATCCCTTAGCCGGGATTACGAGCGTGATTAGTAACGTTGCCGAACGCGAGCAAGTTTGGATTCAAATTCTCGTTCGTCCCGTGCCTGACATTTGGCAAACACGGGGGAGGGCATATTTGTCGCTTGCCCAAACGCACGGAAATGTCGGGGTTTGGCGCCTCGTTGGTCGTAAGATAGTGCATTTCTTTTTCGAGTTTATTAAAACAATTGTGAGCGGTCCGGAACTGTCAAAAAATTCCGACGATTCCGCTGAAGGGGGAGCGAGCAAGCTCGAGGAAGAATCCCACAAAGGTGTGCAGCTGAAAATCGCGAAGCTGGGGTTTTCGACAAAAATTAGAATTACGGGGGTGGCACCGACGGAAACGGCAGCGAGAGCAAAGATCAGCGCGGTTGTGGGAGCTTTTAAGCAATTTAATACGATTGATATGAACGGATTTTCCGCCGAACCGATTCAAACCGGCGCTGAGGCGCTACAGGCGTATCGCGCGCGTTTATTTGAAGATCAAGGCCATATCCTTAATATTGAAGAATTGGCATCGCTGTTTCATTTGCCGAGTAAATCCGTTGAGACCCCGACAATCGTCTGGGCCGGTTCAAAAACAGGCGAACCGCCGTCAAATTTGCCCCTCGTTGCGAATGTAGCGCCCGAGGATATTACGATTTTAGGGCTGACGAATTACCGCGCCCATAAAGAAAAGTTCGGTATCAAATTGCGCGACCGCCGCTATCATATGTATTCGATCGGCAAAACCGGAACCGGCAAATCAACGCTTTTGGAGAACATGATCATTGACGACATCAAGGAGGGCAGAGGAGTGGCGGTTGTTGATCCGCATGGGGACTTAATTGCGAATGTTCTCAAGTTCGTCCCTAAAGAGCGGATTGACGACGTTATTTTATTCGCGCCCGCCCAGAGTGATTTTCCGATCGGCTTTAATCCTTTAGAAAACGTCAATCCCGAATTGAAAGGGATCGTAGCATCAGGAGTAGTAGGGATCTTCAAAAAGATTTTCGGCGAATCCTGGGGCCCCCGACTCGAATATATTTTAAGAAACACCATACTGGCACTTTTGGATTACCCGAACGCCACAATGCTTGGGATTACTCGGATTCTTACCAATAAGCGTTACCGCAATCGGGTCGTGGATAAGGTTACCGACCCGGTAATCAAGGCGTTCTTTGTGGATGAGTTTGAACGTTATGAGCCGAAGTTTCGGACTGAGGCGATCAGCCCAATTCAGAATAAAGTTGGACAATTTCTTTCCTCGCCCATGATCCGCAATATTGTTGGGCAACCTAAGTCAACAATTAATATCGGCGAGATTATGGATTCGGGTAAGATCCTCTTACTGGACCTATCGATTGGGAAGCTGGGGGAAGACAGTGCGGCTCTTTTAGGCGCGATGATGATTACAAAAATTCAACTTGCTTCCATGCAACGGGCCTACATTCCCGAAGCCGATCGCCGCGACTTTTACTTATATGTGGACGAATTCCAAAATTTCGCAACAGAGTCTTTTGCCACAATTCTATCGGAAGCACGTAAGTATCATCTGAATTTAATCATGACAAATCAGTTTATCGCGCAAATGCCGGAACCTGTGGCAAGCGCGGTTTTTGGGAATATCGGGACTCTGATTAGTTTTCGCGTTGGGGCAACCGACGCCGGTTCTCTGGTGAAGGAGTATGAACCGGTATTTGAAGCAAACGACATGGTGAATGTGGATAATTATCAGATCTATGTGAAAATGTCGATTGATGGGGTAACCTCTCCGGCATTTTCAGCCCAAACCTTACCTCCGCGAACTGATACAGAGGGGAACACAGAAGACATTGTACGACGTTCTCAAGAAAAATATGGCCGGGTACGCGGAGATGTGGAAGCGGCAATTATCGAAGAAACGAAGATCGACGAAGAGGGTGCGGAAAAGTCTAAGCAACCATGGTTCCCACCGGAGGGCAGGGGAGGAGTAAGCAAGCCAGAACCGTTTCGTCCACAACCTACACCAATGAACAGCCCGAGCGCACCTGTTTTACCCAAGAAGAGTGAAGAACCTCATAAACCTGCTGTGACGCACGCTGCGCCTGCTTCCTCAGCTCCAAAAGCCACTCCGCCGCCTAGTACTCCTGTTTTACCCCCGACCAAGCCTTCTACGGCTGCAACGAAAAGTATGCATCCGACTCATCGTCCTGGGATTAAGATCCCACCATTGAGCAAAGAGCGTGATGCCCCGCCTCCCAGGACTGAACCTGTTACGAACAAGGAAAGTGCGTCCCAGCATGCCCATTCCGGCGTAGTGGGCACTCCATATACCAATCAAAAAAAGGATGATACCGGCAAGGGTGGCCAACTCGAAGAGGGGAAGAGCATCCGACTGTAGAAAAACTCAATATTGTGCGATGCAGCGCGTTGCACAATATTGAGATGATATTCCGACATTCGATCTTGGTAATATCATTGTTGTGCGACTATAAATATGGTTACTCAGAAATGAAACCTACCGATTAACAGGCAGGTTAGGTCGTTTTTTATTTAGGGTAGTATTAAACAGGGGATTGTATGTAGTCAAATCTGAAGATAGTAACGCAAGGGGAGTCCAGTCCGCAGAGGAAGTGATCGGGATAGGGCTGGATGATTCTCGGGAATATCGAAAAGGGTACGCTAAGAAACCGTCATTTTACCATATATTTTTTGAGGTTTAACGAGTGGGATTATTTATTAGGTCGTAAAATAGATAATGTGCGTCGTAATAACGACGCACATTATCTCCTGGATTGTGCAACTCTAATTTGCGCGAAATGCAAGCATTGCGCGCAGAACGAGGATCTGCGTAATAAACATTATTACTCCCCTGCTATTTTTTCGCGCACGGCACGCTTACCTAAGAACCGCGTTAAAAACGCGTACCGAATAATACCAATATTATTGAGAATCCGAATCGTAAACGCCACGATGACCGCTAAGTAGAGGTCAATTTGCAGTACGTCTCCCAAATATGTGATTCCGGCGGCCAAAACCATATTGCTGATTAAGCCCGATCCGAAAACCGCTGCACTGTATTTGCCGCGCAAATCAGCTCTAATCGCGCCGATTACGGAATCAAGAATGCCGATAATTGCAACCGCGCTGTAGCGCGCATACAAGACCGGGATCGTGAACGTTGTGAATGATCCGACAATCACACCGATGAAAATTCCAACTAACGCAAACCACATTGCAAAATTTTCCCTTCCACATGATTCAGCATATCACAGTGGGTCAGAAAACGCGTCCTAGCGCATCCT
>CAYIGD010000003.1:7925-40845 GCA_964362865.1 uncultured Candidatus Saccharibacteria bacterium
ATTGATGAGTAGGTCCCGATGATAATTCCGAAAAGCAGCGTAAAGACAAATCCATGGGTGCTTGCGCCGCCAAAAATGTAGAGTGCCGATAGTACAAGCACGACCGTCAGTGAAGTTCCGAGCGAGCGCGCGAAAGTTTGTACGACGCTAAAGTTTGCAACCACATCGAACGATTTAGAGGGATGCAAGCGCAGGTTCTCCCGAATACGGTCAAAGATTACGATTGTGTCGTGCACTGAAAATCCCATCACGGTAAGAAGCGCCGTGATAAACAAGCTGTCAATTTCGTAACCGGTAAAATGCGCAACAATCGCAAATACCCCCACGGTTGTTAAAAGATCATGCAATAGCGCAATAATCGCGACAAATCCAAAGCGCCAAGAAGAAGCAGGATGCGGGACGCGCCGAAAGGCCCACGCGATAAATACAATAATCCCAATCGAAGCGAGCCCAATGGCCCACAATGCTTTGGTAGTTAAATCGCGGCTTACGGTTGGACCGACCGTCTGAAAACTGATTTCGGTGTACTCCCCTATTCCACCACGTAGCTGTTCCTGTAATTGCCCTTTTCTCTCCTGTTCTAAAGGAGGGATTCGGATCTGTGCTCTTCTCTGTCCTGCTGGGGTGACGATCGCTTTATAGCCGTTTTTCTCGAGGGTTTCTCTGATTGTTGCAGATGATGTTTCATTTTTTGTTTCAATTTCGATAAGGGTTCCGCCTCGAAAATCGATTCCGATCGGTAAGCCCCATGTCACGATCGCTGCAATTCCCGGGATCAGCAAACAAATGGATAAGATGTACCACCATAAACGGTGTCCAATGATATTCATTGTGCCTTCCGTGTGCCAAAGGCTGCCAACAAGGTGCGTGTTACTATGACAGCCGTGAACATTGAAACAAGGATTCCGATCGAAAGCGTCACCGCAAATCCGCGTACAACTCCGCTCCCGAGCCAAATCAGGATCACTGCCGTTAGCAATGAAGAGAGGTTTGAATCGCGCACGGAAAGCCAGGCGCGACGAAACCCTTCTTCGAGAACAGACGCGGGAGTTTTACCGGTCCGCTCTTCTTCTTTCATTCGTTCAAAAATGAGGATGTTCGCGTCAATGGCCATTCCGACCGAAAGAATGAAACCCGCAATCCCCGCCAAAGTGAGAGTGACGGGTATTAACTTGAACAACGCGAGCACGATCGCGGTGTAGATTGCAAGGGCAATCAGGGCGAATAGGCCGCGTGTGCGGTACTGGGCGAGCATGAAGATGCTGACTGCAAGCAAGCCGATAATGCCGGCTACCAATGAGCGTCGGATTGATTCTTCCCCAAGTGTTGGTCCGATTGTGCGCTCACTGACCAGCGCAACCGGCACTGGTAAAGCCCCCGCGTTTAAGAGGCGCGCAAGCTCTTTGGCTTCGTCCAGCGTAAACGTACCAGTAATGACTGCTTGCCCGCCGCTGATTTCACCCTGTACAACCGGTGCCGTTAGGATTTGGTTATCAAGTACGACCGCAATGGTTTTACCCACGTTTTCGCGGGTCAATTTTTGGAAGAGCTCGGCTCCTTTTGCGTTGAACTGGAGTGAAACAACCGGCGCGGTTCCCGCGCTTTGCTGGCCGGTTGGATCTTGGAACGTGACATCCGCCGCGGAGAGAAACGCACCCGTGAGCTCCGTGGGCATGTAATTACCCAGCGGATCACCATTGCCGAACGTAGCATTCGTTCCTTCAGCATAGAACGTTAGTTGTGCCGTTCTACCAATCAGATTCGTGGCTTGTTGGACGTCCTGCACCCCCGGTAATTCCACGAGCACGCTATCCTTACCTTCTATGGTACTTGTTTGGATGATCGGTTCGGTTACCCCAAGCGCGTTAATTCGGCGGTCAATGACGTCAACTAAGCTTGAAAGCGCTTTCGCACGATTTTCAGCGGCGACCGTCGACATGTCCGCTTGATATGTGAGTTGTGTCCCCCCTTTAAGGTCAAGCCCTTGTTTTATTTGCAATGCCCGATAATACTTGCCGATTTTGAGGTCTGGTCCATTTGGAATTACAATTAATGTCGCCAAGATGGTGATGACCGCAATCATGATTAATCTGATCCAAATTTGTTTATGCATACGTCAAATTATTATGTCGCACATTATAGGTATATCTCTTTTCCTTGTTTCTTCAGTTCGTCCAGAATTTTTTTGACATCCTGGGCGCGGTTTTTATTCAGCACCAGCGTCACATCCGGCGTGCTTACAATAATCATATCTTCCAGTCCTACTGTAGCAACCAGATGGCGTTTCGAATAGACAAGAATATTTTTATCATCCACACCGATATGCTCCCCGTATTTAACAATGTGATGTCCGCTGCGCTGGGCAAGTACATCGTGCAGCGTTGACCATGAACCGATATCATCCCACCCCAATTGAGCCGGGATAACGAGAATATCTTTTTCTTTTTCGTTAATCGCTGTATCCACTGGTTCGCCTTCAAGAGCACTATATTTTTTGATAAAGGTTTCTTTCTGCGTTTTATCAGTAGCACTCGTGACGGCTTCGAAAATTTTAGGTTGATGTTGCTTGTAGAGCTTGAGCATGTGGTCAGCGCGAAAGAGTAGATAATTGGCATTCCATAAAAAACGCATTGATTTTACATACTTACTCGCGGTCTTTTGATCTGGTTTTTCGTGGAATTGGACGACTTTAAAAGCACTGAATGATTCGTGCTGATCGTATTTCTCTCCCATTTCGATGTATCCTAATCCAGTATTAGCCCCAGTAGGGGTTAAACCGATAGTCATAAAATAATCCGGGTGGCGGGTAATAATTTTAGCCCCTGCCGCAAGGGAGTTTAGAAATTCATCCGTATTTTCTACTAAATGGTCAGATGCAAGGGTGGCCACAATCGCATGGGGAGAACGCTCATAAATAGTTTTTGCAATTAACGCAATCGCCGGTGCAGTGTTGCGCGCCGCCGGTTCAACAATAAAGTTTTCTTTAGGGATCTGGGGCAGTTGCGCTTGAGTTTTTTCAAGATGCGCGGGGCTCAGACATACATATATGTCCCCTGCTTTATACTGCTTGCGAAGCCGCGCATACGTTTCCTGCAAAAGACTTTTTTTACTGATAAGAGCGGATAGCTGCTTTGGGAAATTTCGACGTGAAAGCGGCCACAACCGTGTTCCGGATCCCCCGGCGAGGATCACGGGAATGAGCTCCGACATTTACACGTGCTCCGCGATGGCTTTCTCGGCGAGTTCAACCGTTGCGTCAAATTGCCCGTCAGAATTTTTAATCACTACGTCAAACTTACCCTTATGAGCAGATTCTTCTTTTGCCGTTTCAGAGCGGACATCCACCTCTTTATCCGAAAGTTTCCGTCGTTTTGGGTCGTTGGCAAAACGCTTAGCAATTGCCTCGCGTAAAGTAGTCGCCGGATCAAAGGTTAAAAAGATTGTGAGCGGATTGAACTGGTGAAATTGAGCTTTGATTTTAAGCGCGCCTTTGTAGTCAATATTTAGCAAGACATTTTTGCCGGCAGCAAGCGGCTCTTCGACCGAGCGTTTCAGTGTGCCGTAGCGCCAGGTATGAACATGTTCCCATTCCAGCAATGCATTATTCTTCACGAGCTCGTCGAAATCCTCATCAGTCACGAAGTAGTAGCGCTTGCGGGTATTCTCTGCCCGCCGTTTCGGGCGCGTTGTGACGGATGAGGCCACTACCCAATCAGGGTGATGTGCCAGCAGCGCCTCAATTACGGCGTCTTTGCCGATTCCTGTGGGTCCTGAGATAGTAACCAGCCGTGCCATGATTATTTTTATTATACTCTATTGCCTGTTTTATTTGCTAGACGTAATCGAGCAAGAGCTGCCGTAAAATCTGGTGGCAGCGGCGCAACAAGCGTAAGGTGCTCCCCAGTTATGGGGTGTGCGAGCGTTAGGGAACGGGCATGTAACATCTGGCGCGTTATTGCTAGTTTTTTGGTAAGCGCACGCTCAGGTTTGGTCGTATACAGCAGATCTCCCAGTACGGGATGTCCGATCGCATGCATATGAACTCGAATCTGGTGTGTGCGCCCAGTTAAAATGACAACGTTTACATAGCTTGCCGGCAGCCTGGGAAAGGTTTCGAGGGTACTGTAGTGCGTATGGGCAGTTTTAACATTTTTCTCCCATGGTAATGCTAGCCCGCTTACGCGCCGCTTTACCCCTGCCTTTTGATCGAGCGCAATTGCAAGCTTAATCTCTCCCTCTGTGGCGACACCATAGACAAGCGCCTCGTATTTTTTTGAAATTATCCGCTGTCCAAAGGCTGCTTTCAACGCTGAGTATGTCTGGGGATCGCGGGCAATCAGTAAAACGCCGGAGGTATCTCGGTCCAGACGGTGCACAATTCCTTCGCGCCCTTTTGCTTCAGTTGGCCAAGTATGGCCTCTTATGTCCGGGTAGCGTGCCAGCATCAAAGAGCTCACGCTTGTTCCCTCGTGAGTGTGGGCTGGATGAGTAATCAGTCCGGCTCGCTTGCTGATCGCAATCAGGTATTGATCTTCAAAAAGGACGGGTATTGTTTCGTTCATGGCAGGATCGCGGAAAAATTGGTCGTATTGTTAACCCTCACTCGTGGTAGTTCGTACGGGTTGACCGTGTAGGAGGCGACCCCTGCTTTAGTTGTGACGGCGGTCTCATACCCGGCGCTTTTTACCAATGCGGGCGTTTCTGCTGTATAGCGCCCTGAAGGGTAACAAAAGTGCCGTACGATTTTTCCGAGTTCCTTCTCGATTGTTTTTTTGCTTTCAACTAATTCAGTTAGTTGGTCTTTCTGAGAAAGTATGGTTAAGTCGCGGTGGCTTGGCCCATGGCTTTCAATCTGCATTCCCGCCGCTTGCATCTGCCGGATTTGGTCCCACGTGAGCGAGCCGCTCTTTCCGACCGCGTTGGTCACAATGTAAAAAGTGCCGGTCATAGCGCGCGCTGCCAATGCCTGAAAGGCCTCGGTGTAGTGATCAGCATACCCATCGTCAAACGTGAGGATCACGGATTTTTCTTTGAGGCGGTGTTCAACAAAGTCGTTGAGGGTTGCGCTCGTATATCCGTGTTCGATCAGATAGTCGAGTTGCCGTGCGAAGGTTTGGGGAGCAACTGACAGATTTATTCCAATCTGATCTTCTGGATCGTTGTAGGCGCGGATGTAGTGATACATCAAAACCGGCACTGAGCTGATCGTACTTGTGGGTTCGGGTGTTGCGCTCGGTTGGTTAACAGGGGTGGTCGGGGGTGAAATTTCGGAAGCTCGGGGCTTGGAAGACCATCCTTGTGCAATCAGATACATACCAAAACCGATCAATCCGAGCACAATCAAAATTCGAACAATACGTACCATCTTTAATTAATTTTTTAATTCTAGAATAGTCCTGATGATAGCAGTTTTTGAGATTGCTTCATAGTCTAAGAGCTCGCTTTTGGCGCCTGAGCGTGGGCGGCGGATTACGGCAAGGCAATAGACCGGAATGCGCATTTTTGCAAGCGCGCTGGTGACTGCTTCCCCCAACCCCCCGGCCGCGTAATGGTCTTCAACCGTTATCATCGCGCGCGTCTCGCGCGCTGCATTGAAAAGCGTCCGCTCATCGAGCGGCTTGATACTATAGGCGTCGATGACGCGTACGAAGATCCCCTGTTTTTTGAGTTCGTCGGCTGCTTCCAGCGCTTCAAAGAGCGTGATGCCCGCTGTCACAATCGTATAACGGTCGTGGTGGCTGCCGCGTACTGTTTTGCTACCCCCGATTGAAAATTCCTCGTCCGCCCCATACAGCGGTGGTGTTTTCGCACGTGTAGTGCGAAGGTAAACTAGCCCCTTGAACGCGCCTGCCGCTTGTATAAGCGCGACGGTTGCCCGCGCGTCTGCCGGATAGAGCACCACACTTGCGAATACGCTGCGGAATAAGCAGATATCCTCCAAGCCCATTTGGGAAGGGCCGTCTTCACCAATGGAGACGCCGCAATGCGAACCGACAAATGTAACATTTGCCTTGGAATAGGCAGCCATCCGGATTTGATCTGCAGCACGCGTAAAAAATGCGGCAAACGTCGAAACAAACGGCACCTTTCCGCGCTGCGCCAGTCCAACCGCGGCGCCCACCATATTTTGTTCGGCAATATACATTTCAAAAAAACGATCGGGGTATTCTTGCTTAAATGTTTGAGCATATGTAGAGTTGCTGACCTCTGCATCCAGAACGACGAGATTGGCTTGCGTGCGTGCGAGCGCGACCAGCGCCACTCCATACGCCTCGCGTGTGGCAGCAGCTTGATCAAAATCAAACTGGATCCGCTTTGTTCCCCGTTTTTCAAACTGTGGTTCGTCCTGTGGGGGCGGGGCAAAGGCGGCGCGCACACTTCGCTCCAGTGGCTCTAGCCCTTTGAGGGCGCGTTCAAAATCATGCGGGTCAAGCGCTTTACCGTGCCAGCCATCCTTATCTTCTAAGAATGAGACACCCTTACCCTTGACGGTTTTAGCGATAATCATGAGCGGTTTTTCTTTTGCCACCCCGATTTTTGCGTACGCGCGCGCGATCTCTTCCTCGCTATGGCCGTTCACTTGAATTGTTTCCCACCCGAACGCGCGTATACGAGTGGCATACGCATCTGGGCTGTGGCCATACATTGTTTCCCCTCGCTGACCGAGACGATTCACGTCAATAATCCCAATTAAATTGTCGAGGCGATAATGGCTGGCGAGTTGAATTGCTTCCCAGATTGAACCCTCACTCATCTCACTGTCGCCCAAAAGCACAAAGGTGTGGTACCCGAGTTTGTCAATTTTTGCCGCAAGCGCCATTCCAAATCCGATTGAAAGTCCTTGCCCGAGCGAACCGGTGGCCGCTTCGCAAAATTCAAAATTCGGTGTAGGGTGGCCTTCGAGCGGGCTGCCGAGTACGCGATATGTCGTCAGGTCAGCTTCATTCACTGCTCCGGCAACGGTGTAGAGGGCGTACAACAGCGGCGAAGCATGCCCTTTAGAAAAAATCAGCCGGTCGTTTGTCCTGAGATTTGGATTGTGTGGGTCATATCGGAAAGTCCCCCCAAAACAGAGCGTTGCCATTAATTCAACGGCTGAAAGAGATGATGTTGCGTGGCCGGAACCAGCCGCAGTGGTCATTTTTAAAATGTAATAACGCAATAATTTCGAAATTTCGGTAAGAGATGCTTTTTTCATACAATTAGTTTTTGTTCGCGGTTGCTCTCTTCGTTTTCGTCGTCGTCAGGGCCCTCCAACTCGAGTGTTTCAATTTCAGGCAGTTTTGCGCCGACGATTCCCCTTACATCTCCGTACATCCCGATTGTATTATTTTGGGCGCGTTCAATTTGTTTCTCGCGCTCGTTCCATAGTTTTGTCATCGCCCTTTTCTCCCGCTCCAGTTGGGCGCGCAACCCGATAAACGCCTCCACGATTGCTTCCATTCGCTGCTTGAACTCGGCACCCGTGAGATAACCGAAGATCATCTCCATCTTCGTATGTTTTCCTTCTTCGAATTGACGTTGGTGATTAAGACTGATAAGCGTAAAGCGTAAAGCACCGGCTACATCTAAATACGTGCTGAAATTCGTTATCCAAACTCCGTTAAGGCGGCCGAAGGTTTTTATGTTTTTTGGTAGAACGTTAGTTACGAGAATGGCAAGCGTTGCTCGGGAACGATCTCTGTCATCTTTTAATTTTTGAATCCACCCATCCGACCAATTCTGAGTCCGTTTTACTTCCCAAATAATTGTTCCACATCCTATACCTTCGTCGAATACATTTTGCATGATGTCGGCGCCGGTAAATCCTTTTTCTACTGGTTTTACTTCATCAAACGGGAAGCGCTCTTTGAGTGTTTTCTCAAAATTAAGCTCGGCGACTTCACCTTGTAATTGCTGCGAACCTTGCTCGAGTTTACGGCGTAAATCTTCGTTGACCTTTAAGGCGTCCTGGAGCTGTTTTTCTTTTTCCGCGACCTTGAACCGTTGCTCTTCGGACAATTGTTTTGATAGTTCTTCGCGCATTTTTGATAGTTCTTCGCGCAACCGAGTTTGCATCTGGAGTTCCCGTTGCTGATCTTTCACACTGAGCGCGCGCAGGCTGCGGTTGAGCTCGAGCAGTTGTTCACTTTGCTTTTTATTCTGCTCGCGGATCTCGTTGCGTTCTTCTTCAAGATTTTTTACGCGTTGCTCGTTTTCGCGCGTTGCCTTTTCCAGCGCCTTTTGCACGGAGTCGGTGCGTTCTTTTTCGAAATCGCTTTTTAAAGATTCGGCAATATGTTGCTCAAATTGATGTTTGAACGCTTCTGTTAATTTGACTTGTTTCCCGCAATGGGTACAGGTGATTTCATCCATGGCTTTGTTATTTTACCACCTTATATATGGATAATGTTCACTCGAGAAACTCGCGCTCGTCGGCATGAAAGTTTTCGGCTCTGCGCCTCTTCGGCGCTTTCGCAGGGAAACTTTACGCCTCCTCTTTGTGCGAAATGCAAGCATTTCGCACAATATATCTAGCGGTTCGAGAGGGGATATAATCGACAACTTTCTTATTTCACGGTTGCTGCTTCGGATTAACGGCCGAGTACGGGCAGATTCGGTTGAACGGGCAATATTCACACACGTAGGTTGAAGGCGTAGCGCTAAATTCGCCTTTCGTTATCCCCTCTACTACGGTGTCTATTTTCTTTTTAACTTTTTGGGTGTTTATTTTTTGGCCTTCGAGCGTCCCGTATATATTCGAACCGACAAAAAATAGCTGAACCTGTGCGGGTAAGTGTTGATAGAGCTCTTGCCACGCGAGCGCATAGACGCCGAGCTGAATTGAATCCCGCGCTCTTCGATCCGCCTCTTCCTCGCTGCCCACCTCGGAAGTCTTAAAGTCCACAATCCTCGCTGCTTTCTTTGAACCGAACACGATGTCGATTACTCCCCGAATGCTGATTTTTTTGTAAGGGAATCGAAAAGGTGTTTCTACCTGGAGTGGAACTTCCCCAGTTTTGAATGTGTCATAGACTAACGCCAATGTATCGTGCCCTTCCTTCAGGCGCGCCTTTTCATGCTCACGTGAAAGAAATCCAACGCTCTCCCAATTGCGGTTGAATTCTTTGATTACCGCTTCTAATTTTGGTACGCGAGCGGCAATGAGCTCCTGAAACAAAAATGCAATCGCGCTGTGCATCGCTGATCCATATTGAATGCTGTGATGCTTTAAGATCGGGATTCGCAAGCGATGAATATAGTGATATTTCAGAGGACACGTCAGGTAGTCAAAGATTTGGTAGGAACTGAGACTTTTAAGTGCGGTATAGGCGGGCTTTTGCGTAGGCCGTTTAGTCGGTGCAAACGTTTTAATTCGTTTTTGTTCGGAACGCGTAATGGCGTGCCCTTTGGCGTGCGCAACATCGGTTGCTTCTAAAACAAAGGGTGATACGCGTTTCGTACGTACTCCTCCATAGGAGACCGCCGAGCTTAAGTAACATTCCAGTTTCGCCCTCGTGAGTCCGACGTAAAATAAACGCCGCTCTTCTTTGAGGTGCGCTCCGCTTTCGGGCAGACGTTCTTTGATAAGTTCGTCCGGAAACGCCAAGCCCTCACCGCGCTCACGCGTTGGAAAGCGGTCTGCCACTAAATTGGCAAGCACGACAACCGTAAACTCGAGCCCCTTAGCCGCGTGTACGGTTAAGACCCGTACGGCGTCCTCGTCCGGGTCGGGGGCAGTTTCAGGAAAAACTTCTCCTTGCTCTTCCGCCAACCCAAGGTATTCAACGAATTCCGTAACGTGCGCTTGGGCATGGTTGTGAATAAAATCCCGAATGATGTCAAAATACCTCGCGATGTGCGTTAAGCGCTCTTGTGCCTGGGCGCTTTCCCCCCGCGTAAGCGTTGCCAGTATTCCCCGTCCCTCCAACAGGGCGTAGAGAACTTCCCCGGCATTTTTTGTCGGGGCCAAGTCCTGCAATTTTTTTATATCGGCTGCAAACGCCTCAATGACCGTGCGTTCTTTTTTGTTTAACTCGTCCGGGAAAATTTCTTGCTGGATTAAACGCCAAAGTCCGACGCGTTTTGTGCGGGCAAGCGAAGAGAGCGCTGTAAGCGAGGAGCCCGAGATATTATACAGCCAGGAAGTTGCCGTAAGATAAATGCTTTGATCATCGAACGTGTTTGAAATTGTGCGCAACGCAGCGGTTAGTACGATCGAGTCCATGTTCCGGAAAAAACTGTGCCCGCTTGCTGAAAATATCGGAATCCCACGTGCCAAGAGCGCTTCAATAAACGGTTCAGCTTGGGCATGCGAGCGCACTAAAATCGCACAGTCGCTCCAGTGGATCTTTAAAATTTTTCGTCGCTCCCCAATCAGCTCCGCTACAACTTCAACTTCGGTGCGGCCAGTATCGGTTGCGAGGTGTTGCACAATAATTCCCGCTCCCCCTCCGATAAGGCGTTTGTTGATTCCGAGTGTCGTTTCCAATCGATCGGGATTGTTGTATTGGATCAAGCGGTATGCACTGTTTAAGATTTGTTGTGTGGAGCGGTAATTTTTTTTGAGAGTAATTATTTTTGCACGCGGGAAACGCTCTTTGAAATCAAGCATATTGGAAAGTGACGCGCCGCGGAACTTATAAATTGCTTGATCATCATCTCCAACCACCATCACATTCCCGCGATTCCCGCTAATTAGCATCATCAGTTCGTTTTGCGCCACATTAGTGTCTTGAAACTCGTCTACGACCAGGTATTGATACGCGGCGCGTACGCGTGCCAGAAGGTCTGGGCGGGAATGCAGCAGATGATAGGGTTTAACAACCAGATCGGCAAAATCAATCAATCCTTCTTGGGCCATGAGGTCTTCATAAAACGCATACGCGCGAGCGATTTCGATATGGCGTTGACGGTACAAACGCTCTGCTTTGTTTGTATGGGGTAAGCGTGCCGCCCATTTTTGATACTCTTGGGGTGTGACAAGCTCATCTTTCGCCCGTCCGATCACCTTCACGAGCGCGCTTGCGTATTTTGTTGGGTTACCCAGTGGACGTAAGCTTTTTAAGTCCATGTTAAACAAGTGCGTGCGTACAAGATTGATTGTTTCCACCTCGTTTAGAATTCGAAAATTAGCTGGCAACCCCGCCTCGAGCGCGTATTTTCGCAAGAGCTGTTCTCCAAAGCGATGGAACGTACCGATAAACGTTTGAGTGTAGCCGTAGGGCAACAGCCGGTCTACGCGCTCCTGCATTTCGTTCGCGGCTTTGTCCGTAAACGTGAGCGCGGCAATGTGTTCGGCATCAATTTTTTGGGCGAGTATGAGCCAGGCAATTCGGTGTGTAATCACAGTTGTTTTGCCGGTTCCCGGACCGGCTACGACCAGTAACGGAGCGCCTTTGTGCATCACTGCCTGCTTTTGTTCCCGATTCAAATCGTCAAGCTGAAAGGTATTTTTCATCGTTTTGACTGTATCATACAAAATCCCTCGATTGCTCGAGGGATTTTGCTCTCTGAACCAGTTTGGACCGGGAAAGAGGTAAGGAGGGGTGAACCCCTTTCACCAGTCCAAACTGGCTCAGAGATATCAAACTAGAAGGTGCGATTCATCCGCCAGTCGGCGGATTGTCATTTGAATTATGACATAAAAGTATACCAAAGGTCAAAGGTGTTGTCAAGAGAGTGAAATGTATTTCGGAACCAAGCTTGACGCGCCTGCGGAGCTTCCTCAATGCACCTTACTCTCTTGTTGTAAGGAAGATAGAAGAAAACGATAGGGTCGTTTTCTTCTCCGATCGGCTACCGTCCTCCTCGGAGGGTCCGCCGATGAGGCGGATTGGCTATTTTCTATTGGCCAAGATGTTGTTCGAGTTTCTGTTTGAGCGAATCTTTGCTGACCGCCCCAATTACACGGTCAATTTCCTTACCGTCTTTATAAAAGATTAACGTCGGGATGCTCATTACCTGAAACTGCATCGCGGTCGTTTGGTTTTCATCCACGTCGATTTTTCCGAACGTCGCCTTAGCTGAAAAATCGTGCGAGAGTTCATCCACGATTGGGGAAATGATCTTGCACGGACCACACCAAGTTGCAAAAAAATCAACGAGCGCCACGCCTTTGGATTGGCCAATTTCCTTAGGAAAATTTGCGTCTGTTAAGTTTGTCATATATCTCCTTGCGACACGTGATAACTAACAAGTGACATAGCCAGGACGTTGTGTTTCTACCTGCCGACTGGCAATTGGTTACTGGAAACTAGTTTGAATTTTAATTGTACCAGAGCGTGGGCGCCAAATAAAGTCCCACTGTAGAGCAGGTCACTGACCAGCGTTGCCCCAAAGAAAGGGATTCCCATTACATAACTGGTGACTAAACCATCGGCGGTTAAGGGGTACATGTGAGTTGGCAGCCACAATCCTTCGGCCCAGACGCCAAAGTTCGTGATCAAAAAGAATACGGTTGATGCAAGCAGCGATCCGCCGATAATATTCGGTGCTGTTACCGCACTGGCAAAACTGCGGCCGATAAAGTGAGTCAGCGTAAATGCAGCATATACGTACCACATGCCGGAGTGAAAGCCGATGAAGGTATCAGAAAGAAGCATTGCCCCAAGAGTAATTGTTAAGCCCCACCATCGCCCTAAACGCGCCCCGCCAAAGAGGGCGATCGCGCCGATCGGAGCAAAGTTAGGCGGATGCGGCAGCAGGCGCGCAAGGGCGGCAATCAAAACAAGACCGGCGGCAAGTACCAAGTACCCAGTGTTTGTAGTGCTCTTTTTTTCATTCGTCACTCGTAGCTTGCCTGTCCTGCGCAGCTTGAGCGAAGTGGGATTATTCATAACTCCTCTAAAATGCTTCCCATTTCCACTCCGTCGTGTCGCTGGCAATAACCGGTTGGGAGCCGGCGCCGACATTGGAGTATTGTCCGTTAAAGTAGAAGGCCCAGTAGTGATGGTCGTCAAAGCAGAGATCGCCGAGGCAATCGACAAACTCACCGTAGGGTGGGAATTCCGTGGTACGCACGCGGAAGCCGTTTTGTTGCCCGGCGCGCTTGAGCGCCGATAGGGCTGTATCGCCCGCTTGTAGAGCAGGAGTAAATGTTCCCAGATGTTGAATTTTTATCGCGACAGTGGGAATCAGCGCGGGTATGGGTGAGGGCGTTGCGCCGGTTGCAGGCGGGCTCCAGTTTGATTGGCTCGACTGCGTTGCTTCTCCAGCGCCGATGGCGATCACTTGCGCCGGTCCATTCTGGGGTGGCTCTTCGGTTGGTTTTGCCGCCGCTTGGGCCACATTTTTCTGGATCTGTTTCGGTTTACTGTTGACTGTTGGCTGAGCGCCTGCTGGCGAGGCAGGTTGGCTTTCCGCAGGCCCGGTACTCGCTGCCGTTTCATCAATGACGCCTTTCGCATTCAGCTGCGATTCAAGCTCGCGTACGCGTGTTGCAAGCTGTTCACGGTCTTTCCCGCGCCCAAACCCAACCCCGCCGATTACCAGACTAATCGCCGCGATGCCAACAAGCAGTAGGAATGAGCGTTTATAGAGTGATTGATGCATTAATTCCTCCTGAAGATCCCTCCGTAGCTTTCGCATCAGGGGGACTTTCGTTTTCATAATTGCCTATTTAAAAAAGTCTCACGGAGAGACTTTTGCCTTATCCGTGCCTTTCGACCGAAGGCGCGTAACGATTGGTATGGAACGCTAGTTTTCTGACTTTAACAGTTGCGGGACAGTGGCCGAATTGCACGGCACTTGCCTACGCGTTCCATAGGATTAATTTTTTAAGTCAAGAGCCTACTCACCATCACATGAGTGCTTGAGCTTGTCAAATTGAAACAGTCACGAGGTAGGTTCTACTAGAAATCAATCCCCTGCTTGGCGAGAACGCCTTTGTCATAGGGGTGTTTAATCTTGCGCATTTCAGTGACCAAATCAGCTGCCTCTTCAATTTTAGGCGTTAATTTATGGCCGGTAATCACAAGGTCCAGCATGGGTGGTTTGGCGCGGATGAGCGCGAGCACTTGCTCTTCTGTTACGAGCTCTCCCGCGAGTGCCGAAAGCAATTCGTCCAGCACTACCACGTCCGCTTCCGGGTTCTTTACCAGCGCGAGCGCTTTACTATATGTTTCTTTGACCGCGCGCAAATGGTCACGAAGCGGTTTTTTGTCGCCCATGATTTTGACCCAACCATCGCCCCAGCGTGAAATCTCAACCGTCGGCAAGTACTTTTGAACCGCGCGGTACTCCCCTGTCTCCCACTGCTTCATGAACTGTAAAATCTTGACTTTTTTTTGATACCCTGCCGCGCGCAACACAAGCCCCAAGGCCGCGGTGGTCTTACCCTTCCCGTTGCCGGTGTAGATGATTACGAGCCCTTTATCAGACGCTTTCATAAAGCCACCATGGTGTTATGCGAGTTTCAGGGTTTTTTTCGATCCGGAGTATGTCTTTTTGTTGTTCGTCGAGCTGTTTTGGGATTCATCTTATTGCTTCGTTCGTGAAAATTCGCTCCTGATCAATCCGAGTAAGAAGAGCGAGCATCTTATCCATACCGGTCATTATTTCGTTTTTAAATTTATAAAACCCTGCCTTTGTGAGTATCTCTTCAAACCGGTGATCATGTTCGATGAGCTTACTTGTTATCCGGTCAAACCGCTTGTCATGATCATCAAATCGTTGATCGTGCTCAAGTAGTGTGTTGATGATTATCTTTCCATTCATGTCCTCATCTTACTCCGCTAGCTGGCGGATGGCTAGTTTGTCTCGGTATGCTTACTAAGACGAGTCATACTAAAAGTTGTATAGTTTATGTCATGGACGACACTCAACTCTCACAGCGGGTCTGCATTGCCTGCCGGGGTGGCGTACCCCCGCTTGCGGGCGCAAAGCTTGCATGGTGGGTAGACAAGCTTAACCGTGAAACAAAGGGTTGGCAGATGATTGACGACCATCATCTGCGCAAAGAATTTTTATTTCCCGATTTCAGCTCAGCATTAGCGTTTGTGAATAAAATCGGCGCGCTTGCTGAAGAACAGGGCCATCATCCCGATCTCGAACTCGCATGGGGTCGTGTAGCCGTGAAGCTTTTCACGCACAAAATTGACGGCCTCTTCGACAGCGATTTCATTCTCGCCGCGCATATCGAGCAGCTACCACGCTGACTGTCTAACTTGCTTTTTGGGTAAAAACTCTACTTGTTGCAACAACCACAACTGCACCCATGTCCACTCACTGCTTCTCCTTTCATTAATTGCCAATCGCTTACTGTACCCTGACGTTAAAACACCCATCCGACTTCACTCAGTGTGGTTTGACGTCAGGAACACCCTGATGTGGAACCGCAATTCATACATTTGTAGCAGGTACCGTTGCGCACCATAATCGCGCCGCAGTCGGCGCAGCCGGGCGCGTCCGCATCGTTATTGAAGCTAAAGTTCAGTGCTTGTTTTTGCGCGCTGTCCTCGGGCTCAGCGGAAAGTAAACCTTGCTGAACGGGCGTCACGGGAGTTTCATTGCCAGTGTCTCTTTGCAGTAGTTTACCGGTCGGTGGATCAAACGTTGGAATCCGCTCCGCCTCGATTTTATCGGTGAGGGTCTTTGTCACACGCGTTTGCTCTTCAGTGAAGTTTACTCCTACTTGGCGTTGGTCCTCGATGCTCATAAAGCGCCATGCCATCCAACGAAAAATGTAATCAATCATTGATTTTGCGATCCGGATTTGGGGGTGATTCGTAAAACCGGCTGGTTCAAAGCGCATATGCGCAAACTTGTTGATAAAGGTGCGCAAGGGAACGCCGTACTGCAGTGCAATCGAAACCGCCGTGGCAAAGGCGTCCATCATCCCGGAAATCGTGCTCCCCTCTTTGCTCATCGTAATAAACAGCTCTCCCGGGGTGCCGTCTTCAAACAAACCGACGGTCAGGTAGCCCTTGTGGCCAGCGATGTTGAATTTATGCGTAATCGCGCGGCGCTCATCCGGCATCTTGTGGCGGAGCGGGCGGTAAATAATTTTCGTCTGTTCTTCGGCTTTTTCAACTTTATCTTTGGTAATGTTGAGCGGCTGGGAGTGTTTGGATCCATCGCGATACAAAGCGATTGCCTTGAGGCCCAGCTTCCAACCTTGCATGTAAATTTCAGCCACTTCCTCAACGGTTGCGGCTTGCGGCATATTGACAGTTTTGGAAATCGCTCCTGAAATGAACGGCTGGGCCGCAGCCATCATCTTCACGTGCCCCATCGGGGCGATAAAGCGCGTGCCGTATTTTCCGCATTTGTTGGCGCAGTCAAAAACCGGTAAATGTTCGGCCTTAAGGTGCGGCGCGCCCTCCACGGTCCCCCGCCCGCAGATGATATCGGAGGCTTCCGCAATCTGCTCTTTTGTAAATCCAAGAGAGTGTAACAGCGAAAAATCTGTTTGCTTTGCTTGTTCGCTTAACCCTAAACGCTCCAGCGTTGCCTGCCCCAGGACCCAGGGCGCAAACGCCTGTTCCAATTCAAAGGTGAAGTGCAGCGCGCCTTCGATGGCGATCAAATCGTCTTGAGTTAACCCTTTTTCCGTCAGGGTTTGGGTGTTAATGTGCGGCGCGCCTTCCAAGCTCATGCTGCCGGTGGCGTAGCGCACGATTTCTGCGACATGGCCTTCACTGTAGCCCAGGCGGCGTAAAGCTTCCGGGACGGATTGATTAACGATTTTAAAGAATCCGCCGCCCGCCAATTTTTTTAGTTTCACAAGCGCAAAATCTGGTTCGATTCCGGTTGTGTCGCAGTCCATTAAGAGACCAATCGTGCCGGTGGGGGCGATCACGGTTGCCTGGGCATTCCGGTAGCCGTATTGCTCCCCTGCTCGCAGTGCTTCGTCCCAGGCCTGCTGGGCGGCATTGAGCATGTCTGGCGGAGCGTCGTCAGGATTAAGGGCGTAGGCCGCGGCGCGGTGCTTGCGCATCACGCGCAAAAATGGTTTCTGATTTTTACCATATCCTGAGAAAGGTCCGATCCGCGCTGCAATCTCGGAGGATGTTTGATACGCTTTGCCGGTTAAGACGGCAGTCAATGCCCCGGCAATCGCGCGCCCCTTATCGCTGTCATAGGGAATGCCCATCAGCATCAGCAGCGTCCCCAGGTTGGCGTACCCAAGCCCTAACGGGCGGTAATCATGCGAGTTTTGTCCAATTGTTTGCGTGGGGTAAGAGGAAAAATCCACCAGGATTTCCTGGGCGGTTGTGATCACTTTAATCGTGTGGCGATAGCCGTCCATATCGAAGCCGCCGTCATCCAAGAGGTACTTGGCAAGATTGATTGAGGCCAAGTTGCAGGCCGAGTCATCGAGGAACATGTACTCCGAACAGGGGTTTGAGGCGTTGATGCGCTCCGTATTCGGGCACGTGTGCCAGGCGTTGATGGTCGTGTCGTACTGTATCCCCGGGTCGGCGCTGGCCCATGCCGCTTGGGCGATCATATTCCAGAGCTCACGCGCCTTGTAAGTTTCATGTACCTGCCCAGTTGTGCGGTATTTTGTTACCCAATCGTTATCATTCTTTACGGCATATATAAATTCATCCGTGACGCGTACGGAGTTGTTCGAGTTCTGGCCGGAAACGGTTTTATAGACTTCGCCGTTGAAGTCCGCAGGATAGCCGGCGGCAATCAGCGCCGCGGCTTTCTTTTCTTCGTGCACTTTCCAGTTGATAAAGTCTGTGATCTCTGGATGGTCCATATCTAAGATCACCATCTTAGCCGCGCGTCGAGTAGTGCCCCCTGATTTTGTTGCCCCGGCTCCCCGGTCAAATACTTCCAAAAAGCTCATTACGCCCGAAGAAGTGCCGCCGCTGGAAAGCTTTTCAAATTTGGCGCGTAAAGGAGAAAAGTTAGAGCCGGTTCCAGAGCCATATTTAAATAACCGCGCCTCGGTTTTTACGAGTTCATAAATCGAGTCTAAGTTATCGTGGACTTTTTGAATGAAGCACGCCGAGCACTGGGGGTGTTCATAGGCGTTTTTTGTTTCGCTCATTGCGTTTGCCTCAAAATTCCAGTACCAACTCCTCCCTTGATCTTGGATTCCGTACTGGTGGTACAATCCGCAGTTAAACCAAACCGGTGAGTTGAAGGCTGCTTTTTGGTGGATGAGGACGTGAGCCAGTTCGGCCTCAAAGGTATCGGCTTCTTCGCCCTTTGCAAAATAACCCCCCATTTTTTCTCCAGCTTCCCGAATGGAATGCACAATGCGGTGTACTACCGCCCGAGCTCCGGTCTCATGTCCTGTTTTAGGTACTCCTGCTTTGCGAATGTATTTGAGGGCAAGAATGTCAGTTGCCAGCTGGCTCCAGCTTTTAGGCACCTCCAAATCGGGGAGCTCGTGCACCACATTCCCCTGCTCGTCCATAATTGCCGACGAACGCTGTTCCCACTCGATTTCATCGAAAGGGTTGCTCCCCACCGTGGTGAATCGGCGCGTAATCGGTTCCGACGCTGCGCTCGGAACTCCGGCCTCTGCGCTCGTGGGAGTCGCGGGTGTTTGGGTGGGCCGTTTTGGGCGGGCTGCTTTTGATCGAGGCTCAGCTCCAGCACGCTTCTTTTTCTCAAAGAGCTCTTGTCTGGTTTCGGCTGGTTGTTCGGAAACTGGACCCACGCGCCTCCTTTATGTAAGAGACTTTCGGACCCCTTCCTTGTGGCCCGAAAGTCTCGTCCCTTTATTTTTGTAACGCTTTTAATTCTTTTTCAAAAGCATTCGCGCTTCGGAACGCTTTATACACCGACGCGAACCGCAGGTATGCAACCGTATCGACGGTACGCAGCTCTTGCATGACCAGCTCACCAATCACGCGCGAGCTGATAAAGTCATCGCCACGGTCGTAAAGCTGTTGTTCGATGGTCTTAACTATTCGGTGGATATCGGCAAGCGACAAGGGCCGTTTTTCAGCCGCTTTCGCGATTCCTTGGGCTATCTTCTCTTTCTGGAATGGGGCTTTGGAACCATTGCGTTTGACCACGATTAAGCGTGGCATTTCCAATCGTTCAAATGTAGTAAAGCGGTGTGCGCATTGCAGACACTCTCGCCGCCGCCGGATCGAGTGTTCGGTATCTTCACGGGAATCTATTACGCGCGTCTCGTTATGACATTTAGGACACAGCATGCGTTACCTTTTTTCTTTTTCTTTTAACCCAATATATCGCGCTCGCCCATCTACCGTACCCCCAACATATAGTGGTGTCAAATTGGCAGTTATCCACAGGATTTCCATTCCCAAAAAATGTATCGGAGGTTACTTCAGCTTTCTTATAAGTTTTATTTAATCAACCCCAAATGGCGCTCGACCTGAATCAGGCGCCCCTCAAAATCTAAGAGCTCCTCACGGGTGGCAAGGCGGTTCATCCGCGCGTGTAAATTTTCAACCGTTTTTCTTATGTGTTCCACATTTACTTCGAGGGTGTCGAGCCGCGCTGCCATATGGTCCAAACGCGCTTCAATCTGGAGAAACCGTTTTTCAAACCGTTTCTCCATTGCGTCAAATCGTTGATCAACCTTAGTAAATTTTTCCGTCATCTCCTGAAAACCGCGAGCGGTCATGGTGGCAAGATCGTCAAGTGTGATCGCGGACTTTTTCATTATGTATGTATTGTAGCAAACACGCATGTATACAAAAAAGGTCCCGAAAGACCTTTTTTGTTTCTCTAAAAAAAGAAAAATCCCCCGCATTGGTGCTATAAACACCGGGCCGAGGACTTTTCACCACCAAGGTTAAACCAAATATTATGCGTTTGTCAAGAGTGATTTTGTGTTTGCTTCAGCTACGGTTTGTTTTATCTAGATACTAGAAAAGGATGAAACAGGCGATATGTATGATGGATTTATCAAATATTAGCAACTACCTGAGGTAACTTTTGAAAACATTGAATCTAATTGCGCCCCGTATCCGTCAGCTTTTCCGGCCCATTCTGAAGCAGTTCGAATATCCGAAGCAGCAAGATCATAGTACCCATTTGTAGCATCAAGGATCGCATCTCCAAGCCAATCTATTGTATAACCAATCGCTTGGTCATATAAGTTGAGGGTACTCTTCGCTCCATTGAAGACAGTTATACATTTATTTACTTTTTCCAGTTCTGATTTTTTTGCATTCAATTCTGTTTGTGCTGCATTCAAATCAGACTTTGCTCGAGAAGCAGATGCTTCGGCGCTTTGTGCACGTGCGCCCTGTGCAGCGCTTTCTGCTTCAGCTTTATTTTTAGCATCTTCGACTTGTTTCTTACCTTCCTCTGTTTTGTTTAGACTTTCTTTCAATATTTCAAGTTCTTTCGCTGAATCTTCGAGGTCCTCATTTAATGATCTAACTTGGTTTCTCTCCTCTCCGAGAGCTTTATTTGTGAAGCCGAGCCAAATTGAAAGTCCCGTAATTAAAACAACCGCCAAAATGGAGGCGGCAATATAGATAATCGGATGTTTTTTGATCTCTTTGACTGCTCGATCAGGTAGGGCGAGCTCTAGCTCTTTTTCTACTTTATCTTCGGAGCTTTTCATAAGCCCCCTTTCTTAAGGTGATATGCGTCTATTTCAACTTCCGGCGAATAAAGGCCGGTACCTCGAGTTCGTCTTCTTCGGTTTCCGGGGTCAAGGGCGTGGAAGGTGTTGCGGTGTGTCGTTCAACCTGCTCGAGGCTGCCGAGCGGCGTGAAGCTTGGTTTATTGAGCATGGCGGTTTCAGGCCGCATTGCTGGGCGTAAAGGTTTAGCTTCGACGGTCTCAAAGCCGGTCGCGATCACGGTGATTTTCACCTCGCCGGTCATTGCCTCATCCACGATTGCCCCGAAGATAATGTTGGCATCCGGATCAGCCGCTTCGGTAATTGCTTTGGCCGCTTCGTCAATTTCGTACATCCCCATGTCTGGCCCGCCGGTGATGTTAAACAGAATTCCCTTGGCGCCGTCAATTGAAAGTTCCAGAAGCGGCGAATCAATCGCGGCGCGGGCCGCTTCAATCGCGCGGTTATCCCCGGTCCCTCGCCCGATCCCCATCAAGGCCGAGCCGGCATCCGCCATAATCGTGCGCACGTCCGCAAAGTCCACATTAATGATCCCATGCAAGGTGATGAGGTCGGAGATGCCCTGCACGCCTTGGCGCAAAACGTCGTCAACAATACCAAAGGCATCTTGCAGCGATGTTTTTTTGTCGATGACTTGCAAGAGGCGGTCGTTGGGGATCGTAATCAGGGTATCAACTTTGTCTTTCAGTTCTTCAATCCCCAAATCCCCTATTTTTTTGCGGCGCAAGCCCTCAAACGAGAACGGTTTGGTTACCACACCCACGGTCAGCGCTCCAAGCTCTTTGGCGATCGAAGCCACCATCGGCCCGGCGCCCGTGCCGGTTCCCCCGCCCGCGCCGTATGTTACAAACACCATATCCGCGCCTTTGAGTACCTCGTAAATTTCTTCTTTGTCTTCTTCGACTGCTTTACGCCCGATTTCTACATCCGCTCCTGAGCCAAGCCCGCGAGTCGTTTCTTTGCCGATTTGGACCTTAATCTGGGCTTCGTTATGGACAAGCGCTTGAGCGTCGGTATTAATCGCGACAAATTCAATCCCTTTCAGGCGTGAAAGAATCATCCGGTTGACGGCATTGCCACCTGAACCACCTACGCCAACAACTTTAATGTTAGCAAAGGTGTCAAACTCGGTCTGGTCCTTCATTGCCACAGCATTCCATTCCGGAAGAGATTAGGGGCGGAACTGTTTCAAAAAGTCCCACGCCCGGTCAACGACCCTTCCTAATTTCGGGATTGATAATCCGCTTGTTCGACGGGTAGGCACGGTGGTCGACTCCATCGCCCACAACATTAATCCTGCAGCCGTAGTGTATTGGGGGTCGTCCAGCTTGTCAACCATGCCCGACAACTGGATCGTGGGTGTGCCAATTTGCGCCGGCAGCATCAAGGCCGTTTTTGCCAATTCCGCCACCCCTTCGATTTGGCTTCCGCCTCCGGTTAAGATTGCGCCGGCCGGCAGCATTCCATCCCGCCCCGCGGCCTTCAGCGCGTCCTTCACCATTCCCAGAATTTCGTTCAAACGGGCCTCAATGATTTCGGCCACGAACCGGCGTTGGACTTTGTGTTTTTCGCGCTCATCGATTTTACTAAGGTCAATCTGCTCGCTTTCGCGCACCTTGGCGGAGAGAGCATGCCCGAACTTTGTTTTAACCACTTCCGCGGTTTCAAGCAAGATGCGCAACCCAATCGCGATGTCGTTGGTGATGTGCATCGCGCCCACCGGAAAAACCTCGGCCGTCACGATATCGCCTTCTTCAAAGACCACCATACTCGTCGTGCCCGCCCCGATATCAACGAGTACCACCCCAATTTCTTTTTGTTTTTTAGTCAGTAAAAGGTGGGATGTTGCCAACGGCGAAAATACCATTTCATTTACTTCGAGCCCGGCCTGAAACACGCTGCGGGAGAGGTTTTTGATGGCGGCTGAGGAGCACGTAATCAGGAGTGTTTCGACTTCCAGGCGTATGCCTTTCATGCCGGTCGGGTCTTTAATCCCCTCTTGCCCGTCTACGCTGTAGGAGCGCGGAATCACGTGCAAGACCTCGCGATTGGCGGGGATCGCCACGGCCCGCGCGGCATCGAGCACCCGCTCCATATCGGACGCTTGAATTTCGCCGTCGGCCCGCGAGACCGCGATCACGCCTTTTGAGGTTGAGATCGTGGTGTGGGCCCCGCCTACCGCGACCGTTGCCGAGGTAAGGGGCACGCCTGCGAGGCGCTCCGCTTCTTCAAGCGCGGCCGAGAGCGCGCTTACGGTTTCTTCGATATCAACAATAATGCCCTTGCGTAAGCCGGAATTGGGCACCAAGGCGCTGCCGATAATGTGGACTAAACCTTCTTGGACCGCACCAACGCAGACCGCCACTTTCGTGCTGCCCACGTCCAATCCTACTGTTGGTGTGATTCCTGCTTTTGCCAGAGCTTCTCCTTTTAACTATCTACCACTCATTATAGTATCACGTGCCCTGTCCGTATCGTGACATCGAGCGCCCCGTCGAGGTTTACATCCTGCGATGATAATGCAGAAGGTTCTTCACCCCATGTATCAACAACTCCTTCCAATCATCCAGTGTCGAATCCCGGCCGAGTGTGCGCAGGTGATCTGTAGCGCTCACCACAATTGAGCCAAGGTGCACGACCGGTTCATTTCTTGTCGCTGTTGCCGTGGGGAATTCGAGGATGTCGGTGGATTCGTCTTTTTTTCGATAGGTTTGATTTAAATACCGCATTTCTTCAGGTTCGACAAACTTGATTTCAACGGCAATCGCCGCGTGGGAATGCCGGACAGTGCCTAAAGCGCGTTGAATCAGTTCTCGAGTCAGTCCTCCAGGGAGCGCGCCCACGATCTCCAGCTCAAACTGTGCCATTTTCCTTTTTCAAGTCAGCTGGATATTTAAGGCGACGGTGATGGATCACTAATTCCGCCTCTACAAATGCCCGCGAGATTCGATTGAGTAAGGTTTCATTGACGCTGATGAGTTCGAGTTGTTTGTCAGCGACGCGCTCTTCAATCACCTCTTGCACAATTTCTTGAATTTTCGCGCGGGTGAACTCCCCTACGGCCCGCACGCGCGCCTCAATCGCGTCCGCGAGCATCACGAGCGCTGTTTCAAGGGAAAGCGGCTTCGGGCCTTGATAGCGAAAATCGTTAACCTTGACACGCTTGCCTTCATCCCGCGCGCGATCGTAAAAATAGCGCATCACCGCCGTGCCGTGGTGCTGGGGAATAAAGGCCGTTATCTCAGGCGGCAGGTTGTGCTCTTTGGCAAGCTTGAGGCCTTCTTCTACGTGCGCCATGATTTTTAGAGCCGCGGCTTCATAATTTTCACCCTCTGGGGAGAGCGTTTTTCCCTCCCGTTGATTTTCAACGAACATCTCAGGATTTTTGAGTTTGCCGATGTCGTGGTAATAGGCCCCGATGCGGGTGAGAATCGGGTCGGCCCCAATCGCTTTTGCGACTCGGTGAGCAAGGTTGGCGATCATTAAACTGTGGTGGTAAGTTCCCGGGGCTTCAGTTGCAAGGCGTACCAGTAGAGGATGCGAGAGACTGTCAAAGCGCAGCAGCCGCCGGAATGTGATTAAAAAATCTCGTAATACGGGGGTGATCACAAAAACGACTCCCACGGTGATCGTGGCTGATACAACCGAGCCGATAAACATCATCCCCAATCGGAGTAAACGATCGTCCGAGGTGAGAGTTCCAAAATATAAAAAAGAAACAATCGTAATGAAGTTCAGAATTGCTAGAACAAGGATGAGGGCTAATGCCGATGAAAACGGCCGATACATACGTTAGGCAAGGGAATGATGAATTATGAGTGATGAATTATGAATTTCGAA
This sequence comes from uncultured Candidatus Saccharibacteria bacterium, assembly GCA_964362865.1. Classification (GTDB taxonomy): domain Bacteria; phylum Patescibacteriota; class UBA1384; order JAGVHQ01; family JAGVHQ01; genus JAGVHQ01. Next base: position 32,278 of record CAYIGD010000003.1, read on the forward strand.
AAAGGGCGTTTTGCCTATGCGCTCATTCATAATTAATAATTCGTAATGCATAATTATTTATTTGCGAGCTTTTCCCCAACTAACTTAGCCACCGCTCCCATGTCGGTCGTGGGGTCGAGTTTTTGCTTGAGCGCTCCCATTACTTTACCCATGTCGTGCGGTCCGCTTGCTCCGGTAACGGAAATCGCTTCCTCAACGTGTGAGGTTAATGCTTCATTGGAAGGTTGGGCCGGTAGGTAGGCGTCCAGAATCTTAGCTTGCGATTCTTCTGCTTTGGCAAGCGCCCCGCGACCTGCTTTTTCGTAGTGCACGGCAGCCTCATACCGCTGCTTGATTTGGGTACGCACGATCGTGATCTCAGCGGCCTCATCCAGCGGTTTACCAGCAGCAATCTCGGCATTCTGAAATGCCGCCTTCAAAAGGCGTAGAGTATCTACGCGCTCGGTGTCCTTTGCCTTGAGCGCGCCAACCAGTTCTTTTTCGATCTGGGAGCTAATCATTTCGCTAGTCTCCTATTGTCTCACGCCAGCTGCTCAGTTCTCTTTTTCTGGATACTGGTAATTGGTCACTGGCTACTACTTTCCCTAATACCCTCTCTTAATGCGCTTGCGGACAGCCTTACGACGCGCAATCACGCGTAATTTCGAACGCGATAAACTTTTCTCGCGAAACCGGCGTTTTTTAATTTCAGAAAGAATCCCGCTTTGCTGTACGTCGCGGAAGAACCTGCGCAATGTTACTTCAAAACTGGGTCCCCTGCCTCGCGGGGCAAGAGTGTCGGTTTCTTTTTCGCCTTGGTAATCACGATAAGGTGCGGATTGCAAATGTAATCACCCCTTCCTTGTTAGTGAATTATGAATGACGACATTAAGCATAGATGGGATGTTTTATATTCATAATTCATAATTTTATGATCCCGAACCGTTCAGTTGTTCGTTCATTTTCCCAAGCGGCTGCCCGCCGAGAATGTGCAGATGGACATGGTCCACGATTTGGCCAGAATCCTTGCCAACGTTAAACACCAAACGGTAGCCGTCTTTGTTAAGCTCTTTGTTTTTGGCGACTTTGCGGGCGACGTCAATCATATGCCCAAAGAGTTTTTCGTTCACTTCACTCATATCATCAACAGACGCAATGTGTTTTTTGGGTACAACTAAAAGGTGCACGGCCGCGCGCGGGTTGATATCCCAAAAAACGGCAACATCGTTGTCGGAGTATTCGATGTTTGCCGGGCTTTTTCCGGCGCTAATACGGCAAAAAATGCATTCGTCCATCTCGTCCTTTCAGTCCTCGATGTGCACTAGCTTATCCAGACAAAACGTTTACGTCGTAGCCGATTGCGCAGAATCGGTCTCTTTAAGATGCCCTGCGCACGCGCTTCGCGTACAAAGGGTTGCCAATTCCGCTTGAGCCAAGTCTTGGATAAATATACCACCTCTTTGAGCCCGCGGTCAACCAGTTCCCTACCCACCACGCCCCCTCGATGGGGGTGGCGATAAGCTCGTTCGGAAACAGTATGCACACCATGGACCCAGTGGGCCAACTCATGCGCGATTACTTCGCGGACCACAAAGCGCGGAATCCGTGGATTACGGAATAGGCCGTTTACGCGAATCAGTGTGCCCTCAGCAGGGTCGCTCGGTTTCATTAACCTGATCGAACCTAACCTGACGGCCGTCGGACGACCAAACACAATTCTGATTGAATCAGTTTGTTCAATCTGGGGAAAATGGTCGCGCGTGAGCTGATTAAATTCGTTTTGAAGCCATTCTTTAGTTCGAAGCATACTATGTCCCACTACTCAGTATATAGAAAAACCGTCCCGATCGGAGCGATTTTTTTGTTCGTTTCCAATGCATGACTCCTTGACCCACTTCCCTCCTCTTTCATCTAAGCCTCGATTGATCTGTACCCTGTTCATACCGTAAATTGCTTGACACCATAAAAGATATATGCTATTCTCCTGTGTTCTCTTGGGTATGTCCCGAGAGAATTTTTTAATCGCCTCATCGGCGAATAACCCTCCGTAGCGAGACCTATTTTTCCAAAAGGTAACGCGCAGGACGGGTGTTAAAAGGAAATCGCAATGAAAACGACTGCAAAGAAAATTCGTACAACCAAACAAACGGCCATTCCCTTCTGGAAAAAGGCCATTGCTGTAATCGCTCGGGCAGCCGGTGTTGCGCGCGTTCTTTTTGCCGTGCCAGTGATTGCCGCGGGAGTCGTTCCCGTTCAACCGGTTGGGCCATCTCATGCTCCGGTTTCCTCTGCGCTCGTTTCGTTTGAGCGCTTGGCAGTACCAACCGTCCGTTTCGCCCGAGCCGATTTTACCCCGCATCTTGTGTATGCGCGTTCTTCGGTTCGGGACGTTACCGCGCGCGAACGCCCCCCGCAGGCTGAAATCACTCCTGAGCCTTCGTTTAGTGAAAAGCGGGCCTTGGTGCAGCAAGCGGCTGCCACCTATGGGATTGACTGGCGTTACCTGGAAGCGGTTTGGCAGGTGGAATCCGGTAAAAGTTGGGATACCCAGATTACCTCATACGCCGGGGCGCAGGGGCCGTGGCAGTTTATGCGCGGCACCTGGAGGGCGCACGCTTTTGTGGACGCCAATGGCGACGGTGCCATTTCGATTAACTCCGCCACCGACGGGGCCTATGCCGCCGCGCACTTACTTGCTTTTGCCGGAGCCGACCGAGGCGACTGGGACGCAGCGTTGTTCTCGTATAACCACTCCCGCGCCTACGTTGAGCTGGTCAAACAGATCGCCGATTCGATCCAGTAACTTTTTAGTAATTTCCGGGTGGATTACCGGGCCAGCCAGGACTGGCAAGCTGTAAGTATTTTTTTGTGTTACGAATGAAATCGTCTGTCAGTTCGACATTATTTTGATTCTCTAAAAACGTTACAAAGCGGTACGCCCCGCCTTTGCACCCCGCGACCCCCGCGTTGTTGGGGTCGGCTTGATCAATCACACCGTCACCATCGTTGTCCTGCTTGCTTTCATATTCATACGGGAAGTCTGTGAGCAGATTGCGGGAAATCTTAAAGGCCGGATCTTCTGGCAATGGGTTGATGTATTTGGGGGTCAAAAGCGTTTTTGCGGGAGAAATCCACCCCTGGACAATCGTGTCTGCGTTCAGGTAATACACACCCGATCCATTATTGGAAGGAGTATTGGGGTAGCAGCGTTCGTCCGCCCACAATTGTTCGGCAGCCGCCTCGAGCGCTTTCAGATCTCCCTTACGCGTCGTATCACGGGCGGCAACCCGTGCGTGCCCCACGGAAACCATGATTACAAGTGCCAGAATGGATAGCACTACCATCACAACCAAAAGCTCGATCAGCGTAAAGCCAGAGGCTTTACGCAAATTATGAGTGATCCCACTTCGCCAAGGCTTCGAGGGATGAGTGAATGATGAATTACGAATGCCTGCACCTGCATTCTTCCGGTCATTCATAATTCGTAATTCATAATTCGTCATTATCTTAAAAGCTTTTTACTCCCCATAAAGCGTTGTCCCACAGTGCGCCGCCGGTTTGAATGAGAGTCATTACCACCCCTTGCTCGCAAAACGGCGGGTTTTGGCCAGTTGAAACGAGAAAACTGCATGATACCGTTGGCTGGTCGACGTCTCCTTCCAGTTCCAGGCCGGCAAGCAAGCGATAACGGCTTGCGCCTTTGGCCGGAGTAATCACATTGTTGGTGCCATCCGTGGCCTGGAAGGCGTAGAAGTTTGGGACAGCTTGGTTGCGTGGCCGCGGGTCAGCCGGCACTGTGATCAGAAACTGCGGAACCAAGGCGCTTAAGCCATCTTGGGCTTTCCAACTGCCATGCATTGAGGGGTATTGGCGGGTTGCTTGAAAATACGTTTCCAGTCCAGATTGAATTTGGCGTAAATCTTCCTTGCGGCGCACGTCCCGGGCCCGGGCGCGTGCCGCACCGCCGCTGACGGCCACGATGGAAATTAGAAGCGCAATTATGACAATCACTAAGAGCATCTCGACTAACGTAAATCCACTCGATGAATGACGGATGATCCCACTTCGCCACGGCTTTGAGGGGCGAGTGAATGACGAATCATGCATGTGGGTCGTGTGCCTTCGATAATTCATCACTTGTAATTCGTCATTGGTCACTCTTTTCCGCTGTTCCTTCTGTATACGTAAAGGTTGCTCCGGGTGAGATCACCTCGATCCACATCTGGCCTGGGTTGAATTTTATTGCCTTGGAATTTTCGTCTTGAAACTGAATTCGCTCCTTTTTGTTCGCCTTTTTCCAGGTGCCTTTAACAACACCGCCATCCTGAAAAATCGTCGCTGTGCCGGAGCCGATCGTTTGCAAGTCCCACCCTGCTTCATTGATGCGGGTTATGATCGGATTGCCCTTGAGTTCGATCACGGCCACAACCACGGGGGCAATCTGTGCACCATTCTGCGCGTCTTTGTGGGGCGCTGCGGCCTGAGCGCGTTTGTAGGTATTTGATTTTAGCTCATACGTGTACACGACTTTGTAAGCGGGAGCCGAAAAATCAATCGTTACCGATCCTCCATTCAGCCGTTTCTCTTTGGCAAGCGGTTCTTTAAATGCGTAGGTGGTAAAGTTTTGTTGCGCGCCGTATCTATCTTCTCCCAAGGCGAACAGCGTTTTTGTATCCGAAAACATTGTGTGTTCGGTGGCCAACCCCACTCGCGGCTCGCGGCGATAGGATTTGCCGTTGGCAAATTGGTCAAGGTCAAGGACGTTGTCGGCGCGAATTTGGTCTAAGGCGTCAATATTGCCTCCCACATGCGCCAGATACGCCCCTAACCCGAGCGCCCAGTCCACGAAATAGGTACGCGCGCTGCGTACCGGGCCCACCTTGGGGGCATCCTGCGGACCATAGATGGCCAGAAATCGGGTGATGCCGCCTTCCGCGATTGCTTCAAACACAATACTTGCTTTTGTTAGGCCACTTTGGGGGCGGGCGTCGGTGTGGTTTTCAATCACAACTGCCAAGGGATTGCGGGCGGCCAAAGCCGGTTCGGCACGCGTGCCGTCCAGCGCTGAGCTGACTCGCGTATCTTTCTTGTGATCTTTTTTTTGCAAAATTGACGCAATCGAGGGCGTCTTGCCCTGAAAATAACGGGTATAAACGGCCCACCCCCCCACAAGCAGAATTACCGCGATCAGCCCTACCAGGGACCATCGTAGGGTGCGTTTGGGATTGATGCTTGATTCCACCCGGACCACGTCTTTTTTAGGTGGGACGACTGGTTGATGGTCTTGGGAATCAAACTCGACAAGTTCTTCCGACATACCCCTCCTTACGTCGCAACCAATACGGACATTTGTTGTGGGTAAAACACCTGCATTTTTAGAATACAGGATTGAGTAAAACGAACATACCGCGTAGATCTCGTGCGATTGCCCTCCTACAGTAAACCTTGCATCCAAGTAAGCACCTGGCTCAACAGGTTTTTGATGATCGGCACCGAGGCAGGCACAAACAGAACGAGGAGCACGATAAATAAAATACTCTTGCGGATAAAATGCACAAACACGATCAAAAAAGCGAGCAACAGAAAAAGCGAGACCGCCCAGTGGTACTGGGTCGGGAAAAACCCCAGGATCAAATCGTAGATCCGCGTCAGAATATCCACCTTTTTACTATAGCAAATGTCAGCTACTCACGTCTTTACTCTTGAATTAAAAGAGTTTTTGCGATATCGTGGCCGTAGCACAGATTGCGCCGCAACGCGTAACTGAACAAATCGAATCGAAAGGTTTTTTACGCATGGTTACTGATGAGCATCCTGGCATCCGTTTCACCTCGCGGGAGTTGGCAGTCCTTGATCAACTTTGCAAGGGCTATACGGACAAGGATATCGCCTGGGAGCTCTATGTTGCTCCCAGAACCGTGAGTTTCCATCTGACCAATATGCGGCAGAAAGCGGGGGTGCATTCCCGCACCGCGCTTCTGATGGTCGCCATCAAAGCCGGTATGATTAAGATTGATTCCGGTTTGCAATTGTGCTTGCCCGTCACGCTCACGCTCCGCCAGATTCAAGTCCTGCAACTGGCGGGCGAACACAGCAGGCAAGCAGCCTCAGCGCTGGGGATTGCCAAGCACACCGTGGATTATAATTGGGGGAGAATCTACGCTGCGCTTCAGGTGTGTAATCGCCCGCAGGCGCTTGTACGAGCGTTTCAGCTCGGTTTGATCACGCTCCCCTCCTCGTCCGATTGACCGCTGGGCCCCGCTCCCGCGCCCCCGAAGCGGTTTGATCCCTCGCCTGCCCGGAAGGAGGCGAGGGATCATTTAATTTCAAGTTGAGCGCGGATTTTATTGAGCCAAGCTGTATCAGACGGCGCGGTTTTGAGAGAAGGCGTTTCTAAAATGAAATTGAAATTCTGAAAGCGTGGGTGATGCACAAAGCGCGCCAAGGCTTTACTCCCGATCTCCCCCTCTCCGATATCCTCATGCCGGTCCACGCCCGATCCAAAGGGGGCTTTGCTGTCGTTTAAGTGGATCAACTCTACTCGGTCAAAACCGATTGTTTGTTCGATTGTGGCGACCAGTTCATTCAGCGCCGTAAGCGTGCGCAGTTCTACGCCCGCAGTAAACATATGCGCGGTATCAAGCGTCACGCCGAAATTGTACTTTTCGAACGGATCCAATATGGTCTTCAGCTCTTCAAATGTCTTGCCGATGTGGTTGCCGGTGCCAGCCGAAAACTCGAGGCACAAACGGGTTCCAACGGGATTGTAGCGGTCCAGGGTGGTTCCTACGCGCCGAAGCGCCTCGTGTACCCGTTCCAGCCCGACTTTGAACCCCTCATCCTTGGGCGACCCGACGTGGGTGATTACCGCCCGCGCGCCAATTTCGCGTCCTAAAAGGAGCGCGTCAATCAGCGCTTGGATCGAAAGCTCCCAAAATTGGGGGGTGGATGAAGCCAGATTGATGAGGTAAATCGTGTGGATGAATACGGGACCAACGTTGAGTTCCCTAACCGCTTCCCGAAAGCGGTGTTTTTCTTGGTCGCTTACTTTAATTTGACGCCAGTTGCGTGGGCTTGTATTGAAAATCTGAAACCCTTCGCACCCGAGCGCGTGAGCCCTCCCCGGTGCGTTCGTGAGCGCTCCGGCAATCGAAACGTGTGCTCCGAGTTTAATGGTGTGCGGCATATGCCCTTTTTTTGATAAATCGCCGTCCACCGTATAGCGCCGCGGCAATCATAAGCGAGAATATAATCATACCAAGACTAAGTAAAGTTGCCATTGTGAGCGCTTCGCGCCCGACTGCCGGATCAATCGCCCGGGCGGCAAGGTATCCCCCGCCCCCTAGCAACAGGGCATCCACAAATACATAGCTTAAATTTTCGTGTTGTTTCATGAGCTCGACAAGCGCGATGAAAAGAAAAACCACGAACCAAAGGTTGGTGAGCGTGGCGACAACGGCGATCAGAAGCCCTACTCCGGCCGAACGTAAATCCACCATACTGGGCGCAAGCGAGGCCGAAACCGTGAAAATAATAACGAACATTGCCCAACTTTCGAGCGCTAATGGGTTGAACGTTTGAATAAATGCCCCAAGCCAAGCGCTGTAGATTTGGGTGAGGGGCTGTGTAAGATCGGTTGCCAGGAGCGCCTCGAATAACTGCGGGGTGAGAAAACTTAAGGTCATGATGATGACGAATAAACCCCCCACGATTGGGGCGAGTGCCACAATCGCGTTCCCGATATAGGGGACTCGCGGCTGGGTATGGCGCACGTGCCCGCCTGTGGGTGAGAGGAGTGCGAGCTCTTCTACGCGTGCGCCCACGATAAAACAAGCGATAGCGTGCGAGAGTTCGTGCACGATGATGCCCGGTGCCAAGCTCCAACGATACCATTTATACGGGAGGGCACGCACCAGTAGCCAATTGAGCGCCTCTCCCCCTAAAACCACGAACGTCAACCAGCCGAGAAAAATCACGATTTGAGTCATTGTTTAAGTGTACATCGAATACAAGATCCTGAAGTGATACAACTCATTTTTTACTTATGATTGAACAAAAAAATGACCCATCCCCGCTTGAGAGCGTGAAGATGGGTCATGCACTTCGCCGTTATTCACGGCTCTTGCTTGCGATTACAATTCCTTTTTTCGTGGCCCCGCCTTCTTCTTTGGACACGAGCTTCCCGGAAGTGAATTAACTCATGTGTGTCACTGTCCGGAACCGATCCGTCCATCGTAAACGACAACGCCCGTGGATCGGACTAGAGTTCGAGTTTTTGCTTCCATCTTTCCGCGACCGCTTTCGCTTTCTGGGCGGCGATGCCGGCGTAGAGAGATGGGTTCGAGAGAATCCGCCGTTGATACGGAGTCATCTTTTCGAGGTAGTCTTTCATGTCCGCATCGCCGACAACGACTTCTTCGAGCGGTCGCGCCTCGCGTTGGGCTTGAAGCGTGAGCATCCGCACCTTCTCATGCGCGTCGGGATGTCCCTGCGCGGCGAGAATGATGTAGAGCGGCTCGGCAACCACCAAACCTTTTTGCATGGCGAGGTTGCGCTCCAAGTTGGCGCGGTCAACAGTGAGCTTCTTCA
>CAYIGD010000004.1:0-31696 GCA_964362865.1 uncultured Candidatus Saccharibacteria bacterium
GCGGAAGATCTGCCGAGCATAAAATCTCGCTTCTGTCTGCGAAAAACATTATCGAAGCGATTGACCAAGAAAAATATAAAGTGACTCTGATCGGGATTGGTAGAAATGGGCGCTGGCATCTCGCGCGCACTGCCGACTTTCTCCTTCACGGGGACGACCCTGCCCAAATTTCGCTTGGTACAGGCGCTGCCCAAATTGGTCTTGTCCCTGGTGATAAGACCAAGACCCTTGTCGCTGTGACGAAACAGAAGGAAATTCCTCTCCTTGACGTTGTTTTCCCAGTTTTGCATGGCCCGTTCGGAGAAGATGGGACCATCCAAGGGATGCTGAAACTGTCTGACATCCCATTTGTGGGTGCAGGTGTATTGGGCTCTGCCGTCGGGATGGACAAAGATGTGATGAAGCGCCTTCTGCGCGAAGCGGGCTTGCCTGTTGGCCCATTTCGTACGCTCAGAGCCGAAGAAGACATTGTCGAGGATGAACTCATACGGGAATTAGGGCTTCCGCTCTTTGTAAAACCTGCCAACCTCGGTTCGTCTGTGGGAATTAGCAAAGTCGTCAAGAAAGAAGAGTTGTCAGCGGCAATCAAGCAAGCTTTTGAGTTTGATCGAAAAATCGTACTCGAAGCACAGATCGCGGGGCGGGAAATTGAATGTGGCGTACTTGGTAACGACAACCCGCGCGCATCCACCCTCGGTGAGGTTAAGGTCAAGCTCCGGCACTCGTTTTATTCCTATCAGGCAAAATATCGCGACCCGGAAGGAGCGGAGCTCAAGATCCCCGCGCAGTTGCCGGGTGTGTTGACGAAAAAAATCCAAGCACTGGCCGTGCGCGCGTTCCAAGTGCTAGAGTGCGCGGGAATGGCCCGTGTTGATTTTTTTGTCAGCGCACAAGACGAAATCTTCATCAATGAGATCAACACGATCCCCGGTTTTACGAACATCAGTATGTATCCGCGCCTCTGGCAGGCAAGCGGCATTTCGTATCCAGCATTAATTGATCGTCTGATTGAATTGGCATTGGAGAAAAATCAAGCCGAACGCAGATTGAAAACTACGTATAATTAACTCTTGCGCAGGGCGTATAAGCTCACGAGCAACCCTGCGGCGATTACCACGCTTGCGATTGCATTGATAAAGCCCCGGGGCAGGTTGTCGGCGGGGGTGATGAGGTAGCCAAACGTGTGGTAGTGCACGTCCATAAGCGTTTTGACGCTCAGCACGGCTATGGTAATGGTAATCCAGGCGGTTGGAAGCTGAACGCGCCTGAGTAAATAGAGTGCTTGCGACCCGTATAACAATACCCAGGCGATTGCCCCGATTCCCAGCCAAGAGAATCCTTCGTAGCGCATGAGAGCCGGATAGAAAAATACTGCCGTACTTGCGTACGTACTTGCTCCAATGAGGACCCATGCCGTAATTGCGGGATGCGGTTTTTGGTTGCGTTGTTTTTGATACCACACAAACGCGAGCAAAAGGGGATAGATCGGACAGATTGCGACAACGGGCCATAAGTAGATCGGAATGGTGATCAGTGTCGGCCAGTCATAGATCCAGGCCGAAAGGCTGAGAATCAGGTCGAGAATTATTAGAAAAATATACATCTTCAAAGTTTGGTTTATCACAAAACCCGCCGATGCGGCGGGTTTTGTGCGTTCCGTTAACGGATCGGAACTAGTTCTGGGTCGGCCCAGAAAGCAGGACAGTTACTTTCCCACCTAAGGTACCATCTTCCAAAGCGACACCGATCACGTTCGCGGCGGTCTCACCATCGATCACAGCACCGTCCGTTGCATCGGCAATAACGACTGTTTCACCTTGGTTTGCACGGGCTTCACCCGAGACAGCGTGTTTGACTTTCACGATTCCGGCAATGGCAACTTCAACAGCTTTACCGGCACTCGCATCACGCACAACGACACCAACGAAGTCATCACCGGCAGCGGTGACCTTGGTTAAGCGGCGAGAACCGTTAACTGCGGAACTCGTCACGACCATTACGACGTCACCCGCGACCAAGTCTTGGTTCGCAACGAACCAAGTCGTGAGCGCAGTGTAGTCGGTTTGGTCTGCACCAAGGCGCAAGGTTGCACCAACGACACCTTTGCCATCGAGCGCATCGGTACCGTCAACGGTGAAGGCAGGGTTGTATTCGGAGTTAAGCTGGGCAACAATTCCGCCAGCCTGGTGGCCGGTAAGGTACATTGTGTTGTCTGCAGCCCACATCCCACTCCAGTTTCGACGACCAGCAGCACTCTTACCAGCTGAAGCCAATTCTAATGTCGGGTTGAGCCCGGCAGTAACACTGGCAAAGGTAAGCTTACCTGCACCAGACACAATTACTTGTCCATTCGCGTCTTTCGCGTTGAGGTACAAGTCGTCGTCCGTGTTGACCCACAAGTTTCCGTTTTCGGTGATGTCGGACTTACCGCCCAAACCACCGGTAAAGTCAATCATGCGGGTCTTGGTGTTGGCAGTATTGTTACCAAGTACTACCGAGCTCCCGTCAACGTAAACTTTCCCGCTAACTGAAGCGTCACCAGCAACAACGGCGTGTGTGCCTTTGGTCGCTTTTGAGTAGAGCGCCTCGTCGACTGCAGCCTTGGCAGAACCAGTGCTTGCAAAGCCGAGAGTCGCAACTACCGCAACTGCAAAAGAAGAAACAATTAATGATTTCATTGTATTCTTTTGCCCTTCCTTTTGTTTGTTAGTTACGGCCCCGCTGATCACTTGACCCCTCCGGCCTGTTAGAAGATCGACCAGGACAAACCTATATCACTCTCTATATTAGCATGTGGATAAGGCCTAGTCAAGATGTATAGCGCTCAGCCGAACGGAGTATATGGTTAAGACAGTTGATCCGCGACCCTGATTCAGCTACACTTACCCCCTATGAACGTAAAGGAAATTTGGGAACGATTTGGGGATCGATTCGGTAGCACAATTGCGCATCCGCAATTTTTTGCCAAACGCGAAGCTCAAATTGGCCGTCGGTTGGCAGTCCACTACGCAACAGGCATAGTTTTGGACATTGGCCCCGGGCGGGCACCGTACCGAGAGGCACTCCTTACCAAGAAATCAGTCAAACAATACTTGACATTGGATCATCCACAAGCAGCCAAGTTTTATAGAGCGCAATTCCCGCTTGACTACACCGGCGACGTATCCGAAAAATTACCCTTGCGATCAGCAAGCATCGATACCGTGATTTTACTGATGGTGCTCGAGCATGTCCCAAATCCTCAGCAGGCCCTTGCCCAAATCGCGCGCGTGCTGCGCCCCGGTGGGGTACTGATCGCTTCTACTATTCAGACCTATCCTTTGCATGACGCGCCTTATGATTATTTTCGTTATACCGAGTTTGCCTTGCGCGTGCTTGTGAAAAAGGCTGGTCTCAAGATGCGTAGCATTCAGTCAAGGGGTAACTTTGCCACAACAATCACAGTGCTTGTCAACGTGCAGATATTCCAGACACTCAAATATCTCTTCCGTTCTCCACTCGGGTTACCCCTTGCAATCCTTGTGGCGCCTCTGGCATGGTTGCTTTCGATCGCGTTCAATCTGGCAGGGCTCATCTTCGGATTGTTTGACCCAATTAAACACCTTCGGCACTCGCACGTGATAGTTGCTTATAAAGCTCGTTAGCGTTCCTGCCATTCCCATGCCGTAAGGGAGGGATTTGATGGTTCACATTGCTTGCTCTGATCAAGGTTCGCACGTACGTAACGCGCCCTTGTTAATGCAACCCAATGCGTATACGTCCCAGGTTCAAATTTCCCGCGTGAGGGTACAGGGGGCTGACTGTCATTGATATTATCCGGTTGACGCTCCCAAACCGCTCCGTCGCGCGAGGTTGTAATAAATCCAGACTCTAGCTTTGGACATACTCCGGGATCGAACGTGAGGTCAACTCGGGCAAGCTGTATTTCCCGCCCGAGATCGTACTGCAATACTGCACCGGTTTGGGTAGGATTGACCGGTTTCATCTTCGCTACTTTCGCCTCGGGATAACGAGCGTGGTTTAGGTCGTTTTTCCAAATCCGCAGCAGCACAACCCCGTCTACTTTCAATTCCCAAACCGGATTGAGAAAGATCGTAAGGTACTGGTATGAGTATTGGTCTGAGCGCAGCCCGTCGTAGCTGAGTTCCATCTCGTACTCCCCGAGCATGTCCGGTCCGCTCCAAGAATGATTCGCGAATTGAAGGTCTTTGCGAATCCAAATGCGGGGGATGGATGCCATGGTGGAATTTGCCAGTCCAAACCCCGCCCCCGGTTCGGCATTTTCGTTCAACCAGGCAATTCCTTGGTAATAGGCATTGCCATAGGTGTTTCCGACAGAGGGGATTGCCTGCGCGCTTGCTCCGTTGATTCCACCAATTACGCTATTGAAGAATACGTTTTCATTCGGGTGGAGGCGAATGACTGTGGTAAGCGTCGGGATGAAGACCAGCGCGACCACTGCGAACGCGGCATGCTTACGGATCAATGCGATTCGCGCGGCAACCACTTCACTGATGGCCGCAATGCCTATTCCCGCCAGGATCCCCAGCGCCGGGATAAACTCCGAGATCTGTCGGATCCCGCCGTAGATCGCGCTTCCCGGAAGCATGACCCGCCCGACCGTTACGAGAAGCCAAACAAGGACCAACACAAGCGGGAGAAACGGAATCCCGCGTGCCAGCCGCCAGCCGCCAGCCGCCCCGATACTTGCCGCAATGATCACCGCAAGCGGAGTGGTAATGAGGATAAAAACTAAAGGATAGAGATTAACGCCTCCTCCCAGCAGAAAATTCGGTTGGTAAACGGTTGTGGTGCCGATTTCCCGATAGAATCCGATAATTTTCAGCAGATTAGGGATTGGGTCTTGCCATAGAAAAGGCCAGGCCGCGTAAAGTACCCCAAGTGAGATTGCGCCCACAATCAAAAAACCCACCCCAGCGTTGAACAGGGCCGGACGGTTCCACTTCAATTGTTTATTGATAAGTGTTGTAAACAGAACAATTACAAGCCAAATGGCCACAATCGGCACGGTAAAAAGAATGTTGAATTTCGTGCCTAATCCTAACGCTCCAGCGCCACCGGCAACAAACCACCACCGGAATTTTTGAGTCGTAAGCGCCTTCCATACAGCAAACAAAAGCAGGGCAAAAAAGGCTGCTAACGGGGGATCCTTCACATTAAAATGCGCCTCCGCCACCAAAAGCGGGAATAGCCCGACAGCCAGCGCCGCCCCTAATCCGGCCACAGGACCGGCAATTGAGCGTGCGAATAACCCGGCAACTAGTACCAGTAGCGCGCTTGAGAGCAGGCTGAAGAGGTGGTGGCTCTCGATATCACCCATTACCCCCAGCCTGCCGTAAAAAATTCGATTGAAGGCGGCAGCACTGATGTCATTGAGCGGTGGATGACCGTTTTCTTCCTTGAGAAGGGCATTGACGGTAATTTGATCGTGCTGGAAAATGCTGCGTCGGTACTCACCATTGTTTGATAAATCAGCGTGCGTTTTCGCAAGTCCTGCCGGGGTACGGTTGCCCTGCAGCGCATAAGGTTGCAGGTCAGCGTAATCTTTATTGCCGGTTAAAAAGTAGTGCAGGTAGGCTTGCCCGCGACTGAAATGATACGGTTCATCCCAGTTAACGCCGTAATGGGAAAGCGTTGCAAAGTTGACAATAAAAAAGAGGAGCGCAACAAACGCCGGGGAGAATAGGAAGCTTTTTAATCTGAATTTGGTTTTTGTAACAGCCATAAGTAATTTGGAATAAAGGGTATGATAAGACGCCAAGCAAAGGGAGGGAGCGCGCGCGCGAGGGCTTGATAGCGCACAAGATTAGAAAATCCAAATTTTTTTGGATCTTTTATTATTGTAGGCGTGTAGTCGTGTACTTCAAAACGTTCAACCAACCCTCGCAATCCCCAATAGGTTCGGTATCGGCCCGAGTATTCGACTCCCTTGCCGCTGATCATCACAAGCCAACTTGCAATCGGGACAGGCAGCCAATGTAAAAGCGGGATTCTATACTGTGCCTCAATCAGTGTTAATTTGTTGGCTGCCCCGAACAAGCACCACCCTCCCGGCTTAAGTACGCGCCAGATTTCAGCGATCAGCGCTGAATCGGATTCGACGAATTCATATACTTGATTGCACAAAATAAAATCGAACGATCGGGGGGCAAAGGGGATGGCGAGGGCATCGGCAGTAATGTAGCGGGTATGTGGAGTGCGCGCATGCGTGCGGGCAAACACGATTGCGCTACGATCGGGGTCAACCCCAGTCATAGATCGGAAAAGCGGCGCAACGATACGCGTCACACCGCCTCCGGAACATCCGACGTCCAGCGCGCGCATTGTTTTGGTACGCCCTCCAAGATGCACCCGGATGATTTTTTTGAGCTGTCGCCCGATTCGCGCGCGACTCTTTCCGGTCAGAATTGAGTGATACAGGGTTGAGTATGTTTTAGGCATTTGGTTTAATAACAGATTCAAAAAGAGTGTGATAGATGCGGGCAATCGCGGGCCAGGTGCATTCTTTTTCCACTCGCGCTCTTGCAGAGTGCGCCATCTTTTGGCGTAGAGCAGATTTTGTAATGAGAGTCTTGAGCGCTTCCGACAGGGCGCGGACGTTTCCCAGAGGCGTTAGCAAGCCTTGTGCGCCATCTTCAACTACCAGCCGATACCCGGGTAGGTTGCTCGTGATCACCGGTTTAGCGCAACTCATTGCTTCAACCAGCGCAACAGATTGGTCGTCAAGATTCCCACCGCGATCCCGAATGCTGGGGAGGACGAAAATATCCGCTGCATTATACCACTGATCCAGTGTGTCGTAGGGCTGTTGGCCCACGAAGGTCACGATCCCTGCCAGTCCGAGTGATTGAGCCTGCCTAGTCAGTTTCTCTCGAGCAGCGCCGTCGCCGACAATCAGGACCTGGATTGCTTTGTGTTGTGGTTTAAGCAGGGCAAGCGCGTTGAGTAGTATATGAAATCCTTTTTTCTCCACTAACCGTCCGACACTAACAATCGTAATTTTTTCGGCAGAGAGTTTGAGCCGCTGTTTGAGTGCACGTCCAATCTGTGCCGACGGTTTGAAACGGTTGGCATCAACCCCGTAAATCACATGCCGGATTTTTTTTGGATCTGCCCCCAATCCGATAAGGTCTTTCCCAAGCTCGGGGCTATTAGTGGTTATCAAGCGTGCTTGTTGGAACGCAGCGCGGGCAAGATATCGGAATACACGATGTTTTTGACTCATATATACATCACTCCCTGGTAGGGTAACGATCAAGGGGACACCTGTCCGGCGGGAGACTACTGCTCCGATATAGCCGTTCGGTACGATCCAGTGGGCATGCAGAATCTGAACACCGCGCTCGCGTACGAGGCGCTCTGCGGCGCGAATCGCATGCCAGATCATCAATGGGCCTAAAATCAATGTCGCAGGACGAATCCCCATGTCATTTTTTAGCATCCGAGAATATCCGAGAACATGCGCTCTGTCGAATGGGGCGTAGCGATAGAAAAGCAATTCGTACTTAAAGTGGGGATCATTCGTTCTCAAGAGCGGGTCGTAGGGCGCGAGCATCAATTGCTGATCGCCAATGTCGGTAAAGCCGTTTCCGAGACCTTGCATAAATGGCGCGGCCGAGTCCCCATGAAAACGAGGGCAGGTGTGCGTAAGTGTAAGAATTTTCATCTTATTTTGTCCGCCCCGCCACAAGGGCAGCGAAGCTTGCGATTTCACTGAAACTAATCACAGCGCGCATTAAAAGTGCCAGGACCGCCGCTTCGGCGGGAGGAACGTACAGGGTTAAAAGACCGGCAAGCGTTGCGTCACTGACCCCCAATCCTCCGGGTGCCAAAAAAGTTAGATATCCGACTGCCCATGAGAAGGCGTACATTCCGGAAAACACAACGAGTGAAGTTAGCGCAATCGAATGGCCCGTCGCAGCGAACAAGAATGTGAGCACCGCTCCATTTACCAAAAAATGTAAAATGTCGATTCCGGCTACCTGTAGAGTGGTGGAGATAGGCAGTACGGTGACCACGAATTCTTTGTGCGTCAAGCGTTTTATGAGGTGCACAAGGGCGGTGAGTACCGTGGGGATGAGGAGCACACATCCGATGATCAACCCGACGAGGATTGCTTGCCATGGCACTTGGATTGCGTCCACCCACAACAACCCAAGCGCGCTCACGAGGAAACCGGCAATTAAGAGTACAAGCATTTCAAACACCATGCTGGTCGCACTTATAAGAGGCGGGATGCGTTCCAGCCGGAGGGCAAGCACGGCGCGGCTGGCATATTGCCATACCGTACCGGGAATGAACCGCGCACTGTTTGCCGTGAGCCAAATCCGGGCCGCTGTTTGATACGCTAGATCGTAACCTAAACCCCGCATGACGCGCTGCCAGCTCAGAATTGAGAGCGGAAAGATCACTAATCCGACAGCTGCCCCAAGCGCAAGAGGGAGTATATGCCAAGTAATCCCCTGAATTGTTTCCCATGACGAAGCGATCGTGACGGCGAGGATACCAACCAATGCCATCACGATTGCACTCTTCAGAAAACGAAACCACTTCATACAAACGTACGAATTGCCTGAATAATGTAGCGTACCTCAGAATTAGTCAATTCAGGGTACAAAGGAAGGGATAAGATCGTTTTTGAAAGGTATTCCGCCTCGCTAAATTGCCCTGCGCTTAGGTGGGCAAATGCTTTTTGGTGATGAATGGGAGTGGGATAATGAATACCGGTTGCGATCCCTTTTTGCGCTAGATATTGCCCAAGTGCGCCGCGACGGGAAGAGAGCACGATTGCTAGGTGTGGGGCCCGAGTGGTACCGGCAGGTGTTTTGAGAAATTGAAGCGGGCTGCGAGCAAGCCCATTCTCATATATCGAAAGTAGCTCTTCCCGACGCGCAACCCACTGTGCGAGGTAAGGTAGTTTTACCCGTAAAAATGCTGCCTGCAGCTCGTCCAGGCGAGATTGCCATCCCGCCAAAATACTTACATAGCGCGTCCGTTCCCCGTACATACGCCACTGACGCACCCGTTCATTGAGCGATTTTGAATTAGTTATGATTGCCCCGCCATCGCCTAAAGCTCCAAGATTTTTTGTGGGATAGAAAGAAAAACAGCCGACCTCTCCGACCGTTCCGACAAAATGTTTTCGCCAGAGGGCGCCGGTTGCCTGCGCGCAGTCTTCAACTAATACGAGATTCGCTTGCCGCGCCAGTTTTGAAAGCGCTCCTAGATCGCAGACATTGCCGTACAAATGCACGGCGATCATTGCCTTCACCTTTTTAGTGAGACGCTTTTGGACTTGCTCTGAACTCAAAAGTCCGCTCACGCGCTCAACGTCAGCCAGTCGGGGAGTGAGTCCGGCCATTGTAACGGCGAAAACCGTCGGCAAGCTGTTGGCCGGGACAATCACTTCATCTCCTGGCTCTAAACCTGATGCTTTGAGCGCCAGTGCGATCGCTTCTGTCCCTGAGGCAACTCCTATCGCGTAGCGTGCTCCGAACGCGGCGGCAAACTCTTGTTCAAAACGGGCGACTTCTTCGTCGAGGATAAACCGGCCGCGCCCCAGTACGCGCTGGTACGCTTTTAGAAGTGCGAGAGCGTGGCGCTTGTGCTGGCGCGAAAGGTCAAAAAGCGGAATGTTCATTTGAGCTTATTCCAATAGTGCGTCCTGTAGGTGCGATAGTACCTGATTGTTTTTTGGATGCCTTCGTTGAGATTCACCTTCGGTTCCCAACCAAATATTTTTTGGGCTAAGGACCAATCGGCAACATAGTCGCCAATTTCAATCTTTTTCCGATCCGGTGGGAACCGTCCGGCAACTACTCGGCCGGCATGTGCTCTCTGCACTACTTTTTGGACAAACGACTTGAGATCAATCGGTTCCCCCCCAATGTTAAATGCTTTGCCCCAGACTTTTTGGGAGAGGCCGGAGCGTAAGAATGCGTTCACCACATCATCCACATACACCGTATCGCGGATTTGCCCTCCACTGCCGTAGAGCGTGATTGTTTCGTGGTCAAGCGCCTGGCGAATAAACCAGTTTAAAACGCCCTGGCGCGAATGGCGCATTTGGTGGCGCGGGCCATAGGTATTGGAGAGTCGCAGGGAAGCCGCTTTGATTGAGTGCAGGGTGTAGTAGAGCAGGTGGTACGATTCCCCGGCGATATTATTGATCCCGTTGATATCAATCGGTACTTGGGGATGGGCTTCATCGACCGGAAGGTAGACCGCCCGGCCGTACTGGTTGCGCGTTCCGGCAAAAAGAATCCTCACCTTCGGGTTGAATTGCCGACACGCTTCTAAAAGAGATAGTTGCGCCCGGCAATTAATGTCTAGGTCTGTAAAAGGGTCAATGACGGAGTCAACGTGACTGAGCGTACCAGCGAAGTTAAAAATGTAATCGCGCCGTTTTACCACTTCATTCATAAGGTGCGCGTTGCGGATATCGGTATAGATTACTTCCGCCTTATTTTTAACAGGTTCAATGTTGAAAAGGTTCCCCCCGTAGTTCGGGATGAGAGCGTCTACGATCGTCACGCGCGCTCCTGCTTTCACTAAAGCAATCGCAAGTGTTGAGCCAATAAAACCAAGACCACCGGTCACGAGGACGTTGGCATTTTTATAACCACGCGCAATAGAAACTTCAGCAGAAGACATGCGAGTTTCAGTCTAATCTGAACACTCACTTCCCACAAGGGTATTCTGCCCTTTGAGATAGGTTATTTTTTCGCTTCGGGAGTGCTTTGAGCTGCTTTTTGGGCGTCGTAGTTTTGGATGAGTTTGACGACGTCGGAGTCTTCACGTAGGTCCTCAATTAACAAAATCCCGTCGCGGCCCACGCGGATATCGTTGGTCGGCCCATGCGCTCCCTCGGAAACGCGAAAGACATTCAGCAGCGCTTTCCCTTCATCGCTGGTAGTGCGCACGACAAATGCTTCCTTCACAACTATGAACAGATCGTTAGTGTCTTCAACTTTGCCGACATAGAATTGATCGCTTCCAGCCAAAATAACGGCCTGCCACGCGCTTTTTGTAAGCTTCGGTGATTTGCTGCTTTTTGTCGGGTTCGAAGTTGTTTGCGATTCCTTTGAAGAGCTCTGATCGCCTTTGTCTTTAACCATCCAAAATATCAAGCCGACAAGCGCAAAGACAATCGCTACGAAGACAAAAACGCCCCCTTTTGAATTATGATTTTTCATCTTAGTTTCCCTCCCTCAGAATCCAGCGTATGCTACGTTTTGCCAGTGCGTCAAGTCGCACAGTCCGCTACGATAACAATGATGGGAACCAATTGGGCACACACTTCGCAAGGGATTGGCTCACGCAGTGCGCAACGCGCCTGGCGTTTGGGGGTGATTGCAGGGGTGGCGGCTTTTTCTCTCTATCTTATGATCTGGCGCCCTACTTTCTCGCCCTTTGACTGGATTAACGTTTTAGTGCACGAAACTGGTCACCTTGTTTTTTTGCCGTTTGCAGATGCAGCCGCAACTGCCGGAGGAAGTATTTTACAGATCGGGTTACCGCTGCTACTTGCCCTTGCGTACCTTGCGCAAGATGACAAGTTCGGCGCTTCAATCAGTATATGGTGGCTCGGCCAAAGCTTAACCTTTCTTGCAACATATATCGGTCCATCAAAAGAGGGCGCGGTGGAATTTTTTCGCACGAGCGCGGATTGGGATCAAATCCACGTGTGGCTCGGGACAGCGTATCAGTCCAGCGCCCTTGCGGGGTGGGTTGTAAGTTTGGGGATCGTACTTATGTTTTTTGGAATTGTAACCGCTTTGGTTGCGACACTGCGCTCACGCCTACGAGTAAACAAGGAACAAGCAAGGCTAGCCGATTCAGGGATCCCCGAAGCCTTACTGCCGCCTGCGATCACCGGTCACAAACAATGAAGATCGCGTTTTTTGGCGCAACTGGGCAGGTAACTGGCTCGAACACCCTGCTTGAAATTGGTTCAAAGCGGATCCTGGTTGATTGCGGGCTTTTCCAAGGAAGCATGGAGCAAGAGGGTTTGAACTGGAATGCGTTTGCTTACGATCCTGCCACAATTGACGCCGTGGTTGTGACCCATGCCCACCTTGACCATTGCGGCCGGTTGGCAAAGTTGGTCAAGGATGGTTTTAGCGGCCCGATTTTCGCCACTGAGCCCACCCGTGATTTAGTTGGATTGCAATTAATCGATGCAGTCGATGTGATTGGAGAGCATGCGGCTGCAGCCGGACGAGAAATGCTATTTCATACGTCCGATATTGTGCAAACGGTCGCGAAATTCGTTCCGCTTCCCTACAACCGAGAACACCCTCTTTTTGAGGGGGCTACCGTAACCTTGAAAGACGCGGGACACATTCTTGGGGCCGCAACAGTTACCATACGCGCCGAGAATAAAACAGTCGTTTTTTCTGGAGATCTTGGTAATCTTGGGGTACCGATTCTCAACCACCCGACCACTATTTCCGGGGCCGACTATCTGGTGCTCGAATCGACATATGGCGACCGGCTTCATCCCCATGCGCGCAATCGACGAGAAGATTTGAAGGCGGCTCTGCTTGAAACGTACACTGCCAAAGGAGTCTTGTTAATTCCGGCGTTTGCGCTCGAACGTACCCAAGAGATCCTTTTTGAAATCAATGCTTTGGTGGAGCAAAAGCTGATTCCCAAGATGCCGATTTATCTTGACAGTCCGCTTGCCATCGGCGTTACTGACGTGTTTCGGCACCACGAGAATTATTACAATACCCAAACACAGGCGATGCTTAAAAAAGGTGACGATCCTTTTCAGTTTCCAAACCTTACTTTCACACAAACGGTGACAGAGTCGAAACGGATTAACACGACACCTCCCCCGAAGGTCATCATTGCCGGTTCGGGGATGCTCCAAGGGGGTCGGATTGTTCACCACCTTGTGCGCTACTTAGGCGACGACCGGACAACTGTGTTATTTGTTGGATATCAGGTTTCCGGAACCTTGGGCCGGCGTTTGATGGAAGGAGAACGGTTCGCGCATGTCATGAGTGAGCGGGTGCGGGTCCGGGCTCAGATGAAACATCTCCCGGAATTTTCCGGCCACGCAGATCAAAGCCAGCTTGTCGCGTGGGCAGATCAAATGCGCTCCCCGCAGCCCGAGATTTTTTTAAACCACGGTGAAAAAGAGGCAATGCGCTCGCTTTCCAAGCAGCTTGCTCTCAAAGGATTAAAGAGTATTATACCCACTGTAGGTGAATCATTCTCACTTTAAAGCGCACCATAGATCACGATGGCAAGGGGTCAGATGGCTCCTCCTCTTTTTTGTTGGAGTATATGTAGTGATTGTGTTCTTTAAGGGGGATCGGCAGGGAGCACCTTTGGAAAAGAATACACCGATTTTTACACCAACTGGAGCGTCGGCAGTCGTGACTATGAGTCCTGCTCCCAGCCCGACTCGTACTCTTCCCACAGGTCCGATACACATTAAAGTTCCATTTACTCCACAGGCGCCATACGCCAATTGGGACGAAACCCATAAAGAAGCATGCGAAGAAGCAAGCGCGCTAATGGTGGGGCGTTACTTTCGGGGCGATCGCGCACAAACAATCGATCCGGTTGACAGCGATCAGGCAATCCTTGAGATGGTAGAGTGGCAGGCCACCAATTTTGGGGGCCATTTCGATTTAACGCTTATTCAGCAACAGCAATTGATTGCGGCATTTTATCCTGACCTAGAGACAGAGATTGTTCCGGCAAGCGCGCCGCGCATTGTGGAGGATTTGCAAAAAGGGAATCTGATTGTCATTCCCGCGGCAGGTCGGTTATTGGGTAACCCTTATTTTCGCGTTCCAGGCCCGATTTATCATATGCTGGTGATTATTGGAGTACGGGGAACAAAATTCATCACCAATGACCCAGGTACAAAGAGAGGTAAAGATTACTTGTATGATCAAAAGACATTGCTGGGCGCTGTGCACGAATGGACAGGTGATCCAGCGACGATTAATCATGGACGCTCGGTAATGCTTGTGATTGGGGAAGGAGACGAATGACCAACAAACAGGATGTTTTTGAGGAAGCACTCGTACAATTAGAGCAGGCTCTTTCGGGTATGCGCATAGAAGCAAGCGTTGTCAAGCAATTGAAAACCCCTCAGCGGGTGGTTGAAGTCAACTTTGCGTTGAAAAAAGATTCGGGGGAGACCGAACTTATTCAAGGGTTTCGGGTTCAACACAATAATGCTCGCGGGCCATATAAAGGAGGATTACGATTTCACCCAAAGGTGACGCTTGCAGAAGTAAAAGCGCTGGCGATGTGGATGACATGGAAGAGTGCGCTCGTGGATGTTCCTTTTGGCGGAGGGAAGGGGGGACTTGTGGTGGACTCGAAATCCCTTTCGCGTTCAGAACGAATGCGGGTTACGCAGGGTTTTGCGCGCGCGATCCATGAATTCGTCGGACCGCGCTTGGATGTTCCTGCTCCGGATGTAAATACCTCTGGTGAAGAGATGATTTGGTTTCGTACTGCCTGGGCTAAGCTGCACCCTGATGAAAAACATCCGGACGCGTTGATTACCGGTAAACCTCTCCGAGAGGGTGGGTCTGAGGGACGCCTTGAGGCAACCGGTGAAGGTGGCGTGGCAACACTGCACGCCCTCCGGGAGGCCATCCGGCTACCAAAGAAGTTCACAGTTTCGCTTCAGGGCTTAGGGAACGTCGGAAGTCATTTTGCCCGGGCAGTAGAAAAAATCGGAGGGAAAATTGTTGCGGCTGGAGATTCCCGCGGGGCGATCGCTAACCCTGTAGGATTAGATATCGATAAGCTTCTTGAATACAAACGTACTCAACAAACTATCCTCGGCTTTGAGGGAAGTAAAAAAATTTCAGTGGATGAGCTGCTCGAAGGCAAGTTTGACATACTTGTCCCCGCCGCTTTGGAAGGCGTGATTGACGCCTCCCGCGCCCGTATTCTAAAGGCTCCGATTATTTTAGAGCTTGCTAACGGACCAACGCTACCAGAGGCAGATCCGATTCTTTCAAAGCGGGGCGTTGTCGTGATTCCTGACATCTTGGCTAATGCCGGGGGAGTGGTAGTGAGCTATTTTGAATGGTATCAAAACATGCACGCTCTCAAGTGGGCATATGATGCAGTCCGCACACGATTGGGTAGTACAATGCGTTCTGCCACCACGACCGTGTTGGAGCGCGCTCGGTCAGATCAAACAACACTACGCATCGCGGCATTGCGCGTGGCAGTGGAGCGCGTTGCGCGCTCCCTTGAGCGAAGAAACTAGTTTCCTTTTTTTTCTGAAGGGGCGGTAGTCCCAAATGGGTTTTGTTTTCCGAATCCACTCTCTTGAGAAAGATTAATCGGTGCACCCGGGGCAATCGCTTGCTCAAGACGGGTCAGGACTGTTTGGGCAACATTAAACGGCTGCATAATCTCCACGCCCCCTTGTTTTTCTTTGAGGAAGTAACTCTCTCCCGTGATTGAGGCAGTGAGCGTGTCCTGATTCGTGTTAATCACAAGCTGGGTGATGCGCGTTAATGGAATAAGACGCTCCAGAGCATCGAGCCAATTTGAGAGTTGTTCATACGTGCCAGCAATCGTCGCGGTAAATGGAAATGACTCCGCAAGGAAGCGTGCAACCTCCTGCGGGGCTGCAGTGGCATCTTTCTTTTGGGAAGCTGCACTTTTGGTCGATTCATCCTCCCCCTTTTTTTTGGGATCAGCCTTTTTTTCTTGTTGTTGGGCAGCAAGATTCGTCAGTGATACCTCGAGATTCTTACTTAACTCTTCAATCCGGATTGCAAATGTGGCGGTATCAGGGAAAGTAGGTAACGCCTGCACAATCAGCTCTCTGGTTCCCGTAAATTCTTCGGGATTTTGGTCAAACTCTTTGAGAAGGGCGAGTTTTTTCTCGGCTTCATTCAATTGTTTCGCAGAAGCAGATACCTTTTTTTGATTATTGAGGATTGCCCAAAATGATGGTCGGGCAATATACCAAATGCCAATAAGCCCGATTGCCAAACCGATCATAATCACTATGAGATACGAATAATTACTGCGCAGCATCTCGTTCCTTTTCAGTTTGTTTTTCAAGATCGGTTGAGATGGAAAAGGTAACCTGTCCTTCGCCACTTGTAGAAAAGGCTCCGAGAATCGTGTTTTGAAACACACCAGATGCGTCTAAGCTTGCCCGAAACTTCTCTGCGTCCCGAATACTGGGCGCGACCGCGTTTACGGTAATGTTTGGAGAGGAGATAAGTGATCCGTTGAAGTTTGAGATTGCAGCAGAGGTTGGAATTGCTTGTGAAAATGTACCAAAGATTGCTGTCCATTCGGTGCGCTCATTCAAAACGCTTTCGATCTCCTCGCCTCGCATTTGGGCGTCAGTAACCTGGTTTGCTAGTTCGGTATAGCGCATCATTTCTTGATTGACTTGCTTAATCGCTGATTCTTGAGTGCGGATATTCGATTCCAAAATGGTTTTGAATCCTAAGAGCGCAACATTCAGTAATGCAATTAATCCTAATCCCGCGCCCACGATCAATACCGTGTTTGCTGTGCGTCGGCGGGCAGTGCGTTGGATTCGAATTGCTTGGGGGAGGAGGTTAATCGTCATTGTACTCCTTTGCTGAGGGCAGATCCGATCGCACTCGTATACCCCAGGGCAATGGCGGTGGGGAAAATATCCGCTGTGCTGGGAACAAGATTAACGAGCGGGTTTCCCAGGCGTATACTCATTCCAAGCGTTTCTTTGAGATGGAAAATTAAGCCTGGGACGTTTGCTCCTCCTCCAGTGATAAACGCGGCAGTAATTTTCGACTTTGAATTGAGGCGGTTTTGGAAATAATGCACCGCATTTTGCACTTCCTGAACGATTGGTTGAGCTGCAACGGATAACTTCTGCTGGAGCGCATCATACGTGAGCGCTTGAGCCGCCGCATCAAATGTTTTTAGTTTTTTTTCCTCTTCCGGTTTGTAATCCATCGCTTGATTAATCGCCTTCCCACCGGTATCAACCGTACCGGTGAGTTTTAACGCACCAGAATCAGCAATCGAAACCGTTGTATGTTCCCCGCCGACGTCAATCACAACCCATGCGCCCTTGTCATTGGCACCCAGCAAGGCGCGCAGTGTCGCGAGCGACTTTGTCTCCAAAAGCACCACTTCCATCCCAGCGCTTTTCAGTGCTGCTAAGAGTGAATCAACAATCACTGTGGGCGTTCCAACTACATAGACGTTGATTTCCTGTGTTGCTTTTGGGGATCCGAGTACGGTCCAATCTAGAAGAAGTTCATGAATCGGTACTGGAAAGAATTCCGCCGCTTCAGAGGGAACAACCTTGGCGATTTCTCGTGGTTTCATCCTTGGAATCGTGAGCGTCTTGGAAAATACCAATTCCTCAGGCAGTGCGGTTGCAACGATCCTCGATCGGATTGGATTCGGCTTCGCACTTTGACAAGCAGCGATGATTTTCTGGGCAACAACATCTCCCTGGGCTAGCCCCTCTTTCGTAAGCATATGAGGATTGATTGCTGCCGTTGCATATCCGACAAGCTTGAAATGACTACCGACACTTTTGAGTTCGACAACTTTGATATTGTCGCTGCCGATATCAAGCCCCATGACATTCTGATGTAATCCGCCAATCGAAGAAGACACAGCCCTCCTACTTTTCTTTACTTTAGCAGATCTAATTGCTTTGGACTTCGCGCCATGAACCCGACTCAACCGACCAGCCACCGCCCGGTCCGCTTGAAAAGAAGATATTGGCCAGCCCCAATTCGTAGTTTATGACCGTATTATTGCTCATCGTAATGCCCCAGGCCGTCGCCTCTTTTGCATTGGAAAAGTTCGAAAATTGAATTTGAGACTTTCCGGCATAGTACACCACCCCAACAGACGGGTTGGAAGCATAGATTGAAATTTCTGTTTTTGCGTCGCGTGCTGTAAGCAGCATAATGTAGCTTCCTTGGGCACCTGATCCCTCGAATCCTGTTTGGTTGGAAATCGTGTACACGCCGTCGGAAACCATCAAACCTGAGCTTGAACCGTATCCGGAATCAAGTTTAATTCGCGACGTATTCGAAACGTAGACGTTACCAGTGACCCAAACTGTTCCGGTAAGCGTCAGCAGAGATTGGTTCGAAAGGGTCATGTCACCCACGATTTTTTTTGGTCCTAGTGAGGCTGTTTGCGTGCCACTCATATTATAATCGCCGGTCAGAACGCCGCCTGCCTCAGCTGCATTTTTCCAATCCTCAATCACGCCATCTGAAATCGGAAGCGGCTGCTGGGAAAGATTATCCACGATGCAATATTGATTCGGGCACAACGTGCCGTGCACGGTTGTATTCACAAATTGGTTCGCGTGCGCGCTGCCTGAAGAGGGATCGCCAATCTGTATATCCTGTATTTTAGTAGGGATTCCTCCGATCCAAACCCGAAACGCCAAATCTCCTCCAGCGTTGGACCAGGTTGGGTTGCCTGAACAGCAATTCGATGTGTATCTGCCGGTGTTGTTGGGGTATGCGTCGCTTGCATCTTTGCGCCAGTTCCAATAGTTTGAAGCGGAATTCGAATTGTAATCAAGAACAAGCCAATATTTTGAGCCGTTTGTGACCGTAGGCAAGGGGTCAGAGCTGAATGTTGCTTCGACGAACGAGGGTGTTAACCCGACTGATGCGGTCGGGATCGTGGTTGTCCCCAGACTACTCGTAGAAGGCTGGCCGGCATTGTCCGTGGCGATGCGTACGGTCAAACTACTTGTGGGATTACCGATTTTGCCTAGAAAGACAGCAATTTTCGAAACGGTTCCCGTCGCGGTTGCGCTAAAGGATTGAGCACTATCCCGATTCGAGCTCGATGTGGCAAAAAAATGATCGGCATTTTCACTCGTCCACTCCAACGTGGGGGTATCATTTAAGCCGCCAGCCACGACAACATCGCCCATAATCAAGGCAGAGTTGGCACCGATGACGTTGCCGTTGCTAAAGACATTGCCGTTCACTTGGGCAGAGTTAGACATTGTGAGTCCGCCGCCGCCCACCTGCACCCCGTAGAAAAATTGCACTGACTCGCCGGTAATGCGCACTGTGGTACGCAAACGCTTGACAACTTTTGGATTCGCAAAATTCGGGAAATAACCGGTACTTTCGATTTCTCTGCGATTCCCAGAACCAGTCAAATCACGCACAATAAATGTCCCATTACCCAGAGTGGTTTCTGTCTCTGTTACTGTTCCGGATTCGTTGAGGGAGCGGACTGCAAAATCAACTCCCGCCTCTGCGAAATTGAGGACCTGGCTATCCTTCAAAGTCCTCGCGCTTATGTTGAACGTTGCGGTCGTATTCGTAAGCAGCGCCCCGGTGAGGATGAAAATGATGCTCAAGACAACAAGGGCGGGAATCAGGATTTGACCCCGTAGACCTCTAGCGGTTTCGCAGTGCGGCATAACCCTCCAAGCGTACTGTATTCGTATGTCCCCGAACCGTTTGGCTGCGGTCTAAGGTGACTGTCACGCGTGCGGTTTGCGGGTAACTCGTTGCAGTGGTGATTTCGGCGCCACTTTGATCGTAATACTTAAATGCGATATTTCCATCCGCAAGAATGGTATCGGTGGCCGTGTTCCTGCTGCTTTGGGGGCTTGCAACGGTGATTCGGGAAAGATTGGTGCCAATGACCGTGAAGATGAATGTGTCATAGGCGCCCCCTACCACTTGTCCGCTTCCGTCAAGCGCCGGGATTTGAATGACAGTGGTCTGGGTATTTGTCGTATAGATCGGGGGGAGATCGTAGCTTACCAAGACTTGTTTTGCGCCTCGAATGTCACGCACGATTCGTTCCATGCCGGTTGAGACACTGGTTTGCAGTGCGCTCTGGGCGGCTTGGTTTAGAAACGATTTATTGGTCGAGATAAAGCTTGTGAGCAGGACCGTGCTTACAATAATCAGAATGGCAAGCACAGTGATGATCTCGATGATTGTGTAACCGGCGCGTTTCACGGATTAATCCCACCTTCCCCAATAATGGTCGCAAGCGAAATAGTGCGCACGAGGGTCCCTTCATTCCAGCGTACCTCTACGGATACCTCCCGCATAGATCCGCAGGTACTTCCGGATGGGTAGTTTGCGATGGTGAGTATTCCTTGCCCTTGGGGTAATCGGTCTAGGTCGCTCACCGTTCCAATGAACGCGCCTTGATTTTGATTTGCGGGAAACTGGGAAAACGCAGTGGCCCGCAGCAGTTCCATTTCTTGTGCTCCAACGCGATGAGCAATCGCCGTGTGCCGGGCACGCAGATTCATGCGTACGGCAAACGAAAAAGCGCCTAATAATACGGTAATTGCTACCCCAACCACCGCAACTGCGATAAGGACCTCAACTAAGCCGAAACCGCGCTCAGCGCGCATTATTGCCCCTGTAAGTTGACAAGGTTATAAATTGGCATCAGAACCGCAGCGACCACAAGGGCTACTCCTGCTCCCATCACCACCATCAACAGTGGCTCCAAGAGAGTAGCAAGGTTTTTGGTCATTTGTTCCACTTCGCGGTCAAAAAAGTTCGCGATATTCGATAAGACATAATCAAGATTACCTGAGCGTTCCCCAACGGCCATCAGCTGGGTGATTACAGGTGGGAATGCTCGTTCCTCACGCATTGCAACCGATACTTGCACTCCATTTTCTACTTGGTGGGAAATGCGCTCCAGTGCGTCGTGGTAGATCCAGTTGCCGACGACATCTTTGACTGTATCGAAAATGTCCAACAGCGGGAGTCCGGCTGCAACTAAGGTTGCCATGGTGCGGGAAAAGCGTGCCATGGCGATGAGACGAAACAATTTTCCAAAAATGGGCAGACGTAATTTCAGACGGTCCCATAGCCTGCCACCAGCGGGTGTGGCAATGAAGCGCCGCAATGCCCATGCCCCAACGATTCCAAGCGCGAGCAGAATCAAGATAAATTTTCGGGTGAACAGACTCAAGGCGAGTACCGCTCGCGTAATGAGCGGCAATTCTGCCCCGACATCCTCAAAAATTGTTTCAAGTTGCGGAATTACAAAAACTAACATCAGAATCACGACCCCCACCAGCGCAATCAGAATGAGCAGAGGGTATGCCATTGCCCCGCGAATGCGAGAGGAGAGTTGGTAATCATTCTCCATTTGGTCTGCCAGGCGGAGCAAAACTTCTTCCAATTTGCCGGATTTTTCGCCGGCCTTTAAAACATTCGTGTAATAGCGTGGGAAAACATTCGGATGCTTCACGAACGTGGCCTCAATTCCCGTACCGCCTTTCAGGTCAGAAACCATTCCGTTAATGATGCGCTGGAACGCTTTGGAGGAGGTTTGTTCCTCCAGTCCAGTGAGGGATTCGACAATCGGCAAACCGGATTTAATCATGACTGCCAACTGTCGCGTAAACATAATCTGCTCTTTTTTAGGGACTCGCTCGCCCGAAAGAAAAGGAATTTGAAAGGTTTGCAGCTGCGAAACTAAGGAAAGTACATACGTTTGACGCCGACGCAAGGCCGCGGTCGCGGTCTTCTCATCTGTGGAGTCAATAAAGCCGCGCTCCCGTTTTCCTTCTTTTGTTCGGATGACGTATTTGAAGCGCACGACTTACTCTTTCGTTGCCCGCCACACTTCTTCAAGCGTGGTGATGCCCAATATCGCTTTGATTAACCCATCTTGCATTAAGGTAACCATCCCTTCTTTTTGGGCTTGCTCTTTAATTTTACTGGCCGAGACCCGTTGTACAATCAACTGTTTAACCGGTTCAGTGACCATGAGTAGCTCAAATAGTCCGACCCGGCCCTTATATCCGCTTTGGTGGCACTGGGCACATCCTTTTCCGTGGAAAAATTTGAGTTGGTCTATTTTCAATTTTACCTTTAATGCCGCCGGGATGCGGTCCAACTCATTTTTTGCCAGCTGCTGCTGATCGCGTCCGACATCGAACTGTTCTTTACAGTGTTCGCAAATTTTTCGCGCTAAACGCTGGCCGATAATCGCATTCACAGAGGAGGTGATTAGAAAAGGTTCAATTCCCATATCGATCAGGCGTGGGGTCGCACCGGCGGCGTCATTCGTATGCAGAGTAGAAAGCACGATATGACCAGTCAAAGCGGCATGGATCCCCAAGTCAGCGCTTTCCAGGTCTCGAATTTCTCCCACCATAATAATGTCGGGGTCTTGGCGCACGATCGAGCGCAAGCCGGCACCAAACGTATATTTAATCTCGGCGTTCACCTGGCTTTGATTAATCGATGGGATGCGAAATTCAACCGGGTCTTCCAGGGTGACAATATTGACCGTTTCTTTCATTAATTCCTTGACCACGGCATAGAGCGTCGTTGATTTTCCGCTTCCGGTAGGGCCTGTCACCAAGGTCATCCCATGCGCTTTCGAAATCGCATCTCTAAGGGCCGGCATATCCTCTTCTCGAAATCCAAGTTGTTCCAATGTCAAAACCCCTGCCGATGTATCAAGAATTCGGGCGACGACTTTTTCCCCATTGACGGTCGGGAACGTCGAAACCCGAAAGTCAATCCGGCCTTGGTCGAGATTAATCTGAAACCGTCCGTCTTGGGGTAAACGCTGCTCATCAATTTTCATATCGCAGAGAACTTTGATGCGCGAGGTGATTTCCGCGTGCACTGTTTTTGGCAGCGTCACGACTTTGCGCAAAAGCCCGTCAACCCGAAATCGCACCACAACTTCTAATTCTGTCGGTTCAATGTGGATGTCGGATGCTTTTTCCCGGACTGCGCGTTTTAGAAGCGACGCGACAATTTTGGAAGCAGGGGACTCTTCGGAAAAATCCTGCAGTTTAATCCCTTTTTGCGCCTGAGGTTCTGACTCTTTAGCAGTTGCTTTGCCGGCTTTGGCTTGCTCGACAATCTGTTTAATTTCGCTTTGGACTTCACCATATTGATCAAGAATATGGGCAATGTCTGCTTGCGTTGCAATCTGTACTTCAATTTTTTTACCAATTTTCTTCTTAACAACTTCGAGCGCCTCGTGATCGTCGGGGTCAATCATTGCGACCGTGACGGCATTCGGCTTTACTTCAACCGGAACAATAAAGTATTGGCGGGCGATATGCTCCGGAATCAGCCCCAAGACATCTTTGGGAATCGTCGCCTCAGAGAGGTTAACGTATGGGATCGAAACGGGCGCAGCATGCGAGAGCGTTTTCTGAAGATCACTATCGGAAGCCAGGATCCGTGAGTCAGGATCAAAAGCAATCGAAATGACCTCGCCATCTTTGCCGAAAGGGGTTTCAAGGGTGCTCCGTTGGAAGGTACCTACATACGGAATCGCGATTTCACCATCTTTTTTGGTGAGTGAGCGCTCTATTACAGTAGTGAGCGCGTCAATAATGTTGGTAGTGTGAGCCACTTTCCCCTCCCTGCATCTCTTTTACTATACCAAAAACCTGAAATTTTTCACGATTTGCGCCGCGCCCTCAGGCTCCGTATAGTGTTTCTGTTAGGAGTACGATGGTCCAAGCACTGTATCGCCGCTTCCGACCCCAACGTTTCGCCGATGTTGTGGGGCAGCCACATATCACAACGATTCTTCGAGAAGCTTTGAAACAGGAACGGGTTGCGCACGCCTATCTTTTTTCCGGGCCGCGCGGGTCAGGTAAAACTACAATGGCACGTTTAGTTGCGAAGGCGCTTAACTGCTCGAAGCGCTTGAAGACAGCAGAACCGTGCTTAACGTGTGCAAGTTGCCAATCAATCTGGAGTGGCCGCGCTCTGGATGTGATTGAGATCGATGCGGCCTCAAACCGCGGCATTGATGAAGTGCGGGAGCTCAAACAGCATATTGCCACACTCCCGGCCACACTTCAGAAAAAAGTCGTGATTATTGATGAAGTACACATGCTGACTCGAGAAGCTTTTAACGCGTTGTTGAAACTTCTGGAAGAACCGCCGGAGTATGTCACATTTATCCTTGCGACAACGGAGTGGCATAAGGTTCCGAAAACCGTAATTTCACGCTGTCAACACTTCGCATTCCAACAGGCAACCTTGGTGCAGCTGACGCAACACATACTTTCGAT
Source organism: uncultured Candidatus Saccharibacteria bacterium (assembly GCA_964362865.1). Classification (GTDB taxonomy): domain Bacteria; phylum Patescibacteriota; class UBA1384; order JAGVHQ01; family JAGVHQ01; genus JAGVHQ01. The sequence continues at coordinate 24,062 of CAYIGD010000004.1, forward strand.
TGCAGATAAAGAATCAGTTGCAATCACGCCCGAGGCTGCCACGCTCATCGGGGCGCTTGCGGACGGATCGTTTCGGGATGCGCTGGGGCTTTTAGACCGACTTGCTGCTTTGCAAGAAGAAATCACTGCTTCGCTTGTTCGTACCCATTTAGGGCTACCGGTGTACGAGCAAGTCGTCTCAATTTTTAGCGCGTGTATTCAAGGGAAAGCAGCTCCGGCGTTAGAGGGATTGCGCGTCATCGCTCAAAGCGGGGCCGACCCGATTTCTACTGTGGGCGCGTTAACCAATGTGCTGCGGACGTTTGTGTATCTCGTGGGAGTGGGAGAAAAGGAGGGGGTGCAGATTGGCATCGGATTGGGTCTTGGCAAGAGTGATTGTAAAAAGCTTGCAGAATCTGCGCGCTCAGTTACAAAAGAACAGGCCGCGGAGCTTTTGCGGGCTTTGATTGCAACAGAGCGGGAATTAAAAATTATCCACGAACCTTGGATCGCGCTTGACCACCTCGTGCTGCAATGGAGTAGCGTTGTACCCGCCGTAACAAAAGAGTCAAATGATTCTCAACCAGAGCGCACGGCAGAAGAAAAGAAACCTGAGGACGTATCCGCTCCCCAAAAAGATCCCGTTCCGGTTCCTCCTGATCAGGAAGGATTTGAACAAAAATGGAGTACGTTTGTTGCCCGGGTAGGTGAAAAAAACGCACCGCTCGGAAGTCTTTTGAAAAGTGCCCACATCGAGGAGGAAAGCCCCTCCCGGATTACGATTGCAGTTGCCTTCTCGTTCTCGGCCGATCGCTTGCAAGAGAAGAAAGCGCAAGTGCTGCTGAATCAAATCGGGGAATCTGTATGGGGCCGGAAGATTGCATTTGCAATTAAGCTGAGTCCTGCGGTACAACAAAATGTACCTGCCGGAAATGATTTGTTACATGAAATAAACACAATTTTTCCCGGAGCTTAAATGGCTATACCAAATCAGTCGAATCCCAGAACTGGGGCACGCGCAGATCGAATTCCCCCCCACAATATCGAGGTTGAGCGCTCGCTTTTGGGGGCGTTGTTTCTCGAAAAAGACGTCATTGTAAAGGTAGCGGATATGCTCCAAGGGGATGATTTCTACCTCAATGCCCACAGCGTTATCTACCAGGCAATGCAGGCGTTGTTTGCTCATCAAACCCCAATTGACCTTATTACGGTCACAAATGAGCTGGAAAAAAAGGGTAAACTTGCGCAGATTGGTGGGGCGGCGTACCTTTCCAACCTTGTTACAACTGTTCCCACTGCCGCGCACGTTGTCCACTACGCCGAAATCGTGCATCACAAAGCCACGCTGCGCCGGTTAATCGAAGTGGCGGGCACAATTGCCCGTTTGGGCTACGACGAGCAACGGGATATCTCTACCGTCTTAGACGATGCTGAAACCAATCTCTTTGGCGTTTCCCAGCAACATTTGAAGATTAATTTTGTTCCGATCAAAGATATTCTGACCCAATCGTTCGACCGGATTGATGAACTGCACAAAAATAAAGGGGTAATGCGAGGAATCCCGAGCGGGTTCAAGGATTTAGATAATCTCCTTGGGGGGTTTCAGCCTTCGGATTTGATCATCATTGCTGCCCGCCCTTCAATCGGAAAGTCGTCTCTGGCGCTTGCAATTGGCCTGAATGCCGCCCTCGGAGCAAAAGTACCGGTTGGGATTTTTTCACTTGAAATGTCGCGCGAGCAGGTGGTGGATCGCTTAATCGCCGCCCAAGCACGCGTGGACGCCTGGAAACTGAGGACCGGCAATCTGACGGATGATGATTTTCCGCGAATCAATTACGCGATGGGTGTTTTGGCAGACGCGCCCCTTTTCATTGATGATTCCCCGATGCTGAATGTGATGGATATCCGTACGAAAGCGCGCCGCTTGCAAGCGCAGCAGGGGCTGGGTCTCGTGATCATTGATTACCTACAGCTCATGGAAGGCCGCTCGAGAGCAAGCGATCCAAACCGCGTCCAGGAAGTTTCCGAGATCTCCCGTTCCTTGAAGGGTTTAGCGCGCGAACTGGATGTACCTGTGCTCGCGCTTTCGCAGCTCTCGCGCGCCGTGGAGCAGCGCCGGCCCCAGATTCCGCAACTCTCGGACTTGCGCGAGTCCGGTTCCATCGAGCAAGACGCAGACGTGGTGATGTTTATTTACCGCCAGGATTATTACGAGCGCGCCACCGAGCGTAAAAATATTGCTGACATTCTGATTAAAAAGCACCGAAACGGCCCAACCGGGGAAGTGTCGCTCTATTTCCGCGCGGAACAGATGACATTTGAAAACCTCGCACAAGGAGCAGTTGTCGCCCCGATATCCGAGGAGTTGAATGAACCGGAATCGTTCGCGTAAGAGGTCTTGACGAATGCTCCAAAAGGGCGTATGATAGATATGTAATTGGAAATTGACAAGGAGGGGATGAATCGGTGAGGACGCGCTGTCCTGGTTTTATGATTTCCAACGCACTCGACAATTTGCGCGCTTCACAGTAGCTGAGCTCTGTTCTCAACCAGGGTAGGTGTCCTTACCGATGACAACGGTTTCACTCCACGTTTAGCGGATACCCCATGCCGCTATCCACGAACTTTTTTTCCGGAGATTCCCACCGTTGTTTTCGTAAGGTCCGGGCCGACCCGTTCACTCTTTCGAGCAGCACCAAGCTTCTGGAAGGAGTAACAACCGGGAAACGCCTCGAGGGACCCGAAGTGTACTCACGGGATTGAATTTAAAATTAACTTCGCCCGCACTTGAGCTTATGCTTCGGGTCTTTTTTATGTGTTATTTTTTAGATTGGTTCTATGCCTCATCCACTTTTACGTGATCTTAATCCGGCTCAGCGTGAAGCCGTCCTGCATACCGGGGGGCCGCTTTTGGTGTTAGCAGGCGCTGGGAGTGGCAAAACAAAAGTTCTGACCCATCGGTTCGCATACCTTACACGGGAGCGTTCATACGACCCACAGCGGATATTTGCGGTTACTTTTACCAATAAGGCCGCGCGCGAAATGGGCGAGCGCGTCAGCGCCTTGTTCGGTGCTCGTGCCGGGCGGTTTGCCTGGCTCGGTACGTTCCACTCTTTATGCGTGCGTTTGTTACGCCGTGAAATTGAACATGTCGGGTACTCGCGCAACTTTTCAATTTACGACGAAGACGATACCCGCAAAGCAATCGCGCACGCGATGAAAGCGCTTACCTTAGACCCGAAAGCCATCAATCCGGATGCGGTACGCGCGGTGATTTCGCGCGGCAAAAATCAGGGGCTCAACGAGCGGATCCTCTCCCAGCAATCCGAAGGTTTTTTTGACGAGATGGTTGCCAAGATTTGGAAGCGCTATCAACAGATCCTCAAGGAATGTGACGCGCTTGATTTTGATGACCTGCTGCTTGTCGCGTTGACCCTGCTCAACACACACCCGGAAGTTGCCCATCGCTACCAGGATCTTTTCCAAGCGATTTTAGTAGATGAATACCAAGACGTGAACGACGTGCAGTACCGCTTACTGGAAACATTAGTCGGGTCTCGGGGGGAAATTACGGCTGTCGGGGACGACTACCAGGCGATTTACGGTTGGCGGGGCGCTAATTTCGCCAACATTCTTTCCTTCGAGCGCCGTTTTCCAAATGCGAGGGTGATTAAATTAGAGCAGAACTATCGCTCCACAAGGCGGATTTTGGCCGCTGCCCAGGCGGTCATCGAACATAACCGACACCGGACCGACAAAAAGTTATGGACCGAAAATCCCGAGGGGGCGCCAGTCGTCATGGTCGAGGCCTATGACGAGGGGGACGAAGCCGATTTTGTAATCCGGGAAATCGAAGCCCTCAAATCCGGCGCACAAGATCCGGAGGAGGACTCTGTTGCGCCGAATCCAAGCGCGCAATATCGTTTTTTTAAAAACCTCTTTCAAGACGGAACACTTACGACCGCCGCCGCGCTGGGGAAGGCGCGAGGGCAATCCCGTTTTCGGGCTTCTTCTCACAAGGAACGTGCGTTCGCTCTTAACGAATGCAGCGTGTTGTACCGTACGAACGCCCAATCAAGGGCGTTGGAGGAAGCGTTTGTACGCGCCGGAATCCCGTATAAAATCGTCGGAGCTTTGCGTTTCTGGGAGCGCAAAGAGGTTAAAGACATCATTGCCTATGTGAGCGCAATCGTTAATCCCCAGAATCGGATTGCACTAGAGCGAATTGCAAATACACCCACGCGCGGGATCGGCTCCATCGGTCTTGCGGCCGTGAGCGCGCCGACGCCTCTTACGGAAAAACCCCAGAAAGTGCAGGATTTTCTAAAGCTGATGGATACGCTGCGTACGGTTGCGTCCCGTTTAACCCCGGCAGAGTTGATCGGGGAGATTTTGGAGCGCACCGGATATAAAGCAATGCTTTCACATGGCACACCCGAGGAGGAGGCGCGTCTGGAAAACATTGCTGAACTTGTGAACGTTGCCTCGCAATATAGCGAATTTACCCCGTTTTTAGAGGAAGTCGCACTCATTTCTGACCTTGACCGCTTTGATCCCACGGCAGACGCGGTGACGCTGATGACATTGCACACGGCCAAAGGATTGGAGTTCCCCGTCGTATTCATTGTCGGGATGGAAGAGGGGATTTTCCCGCACTCACGCTCGTTGACCGACCATGGCCAATTGGAAGAAGAGCGCCGCCTCTGCTATGTGGGAATGACGCGCGCCAAAGAGCGTTTATATTTGACCTGGGCTCAATCGCGGCTGCAGTACGGTACGTTTCACCGTAACCCGCCCTCGCGCTTTATTGCCGAAGTACCGGATGAATTCATTGAGCAATTGAACGCATAGTCGCTCTAATGGGATTGACGAATGCGTTGCAGCTCTGTACCGTCGGGATGCGTGCTTCAATTTTCTCAAATTCCTCGTTTTGTGCTCTTTCTCACTCCTGCTGCGCTTGCAGCAAGCGTTACATTTTTCGGGGTGCGCGAGCATGCAGTTTCAACCAGCCACATAGCAGGCGTATCCACGGGTCCCGCCCAACAATCATCCGCGTCTTTATTGCCGGTGGAAGTGCAACACGTGCCGTTTGGAGAGCGTTCGCTGGACGCATATTTTTCGACCGCTGGGGTTGCGGTTTATCCTGAAGACAAGGTGCGTACTATCCCGCCGCTTGCATTCGGCATGGGAGCAGAAGTGACGATTGAACGCGCGACCCCCGTCAAAGTTTTTGATGCGAACGTTGAGCATTTGTACCGGACATGGCAGGTAACGCTTGCTGGTCTTTTGCAAGAGAAACAGGTGAGTTTAGGCGCGCTGGATGCGATTGATCCCGCGCTCGAAACAAGATTAACCCCTAATCTTGAGGCGCGTCTTACACGCGTGGAAGAAACTGAACTTAAAATTACCGAGCCGATTGCATATGAAACTATTGAAAAAGAGGATCCGGACCTTGAACGAGGTAAAACTCGTGTTGAGCAAGAGGGCGCGGCAGGGCAGAAAGAAATGACATACAAGGTTCGTCGCGAGGATGGCACAGAAGTAAAACGCACTCTGGTGGCTACGAATGTTACACGTCAACCCCAGAAGAAGGTTGTCGCCAACGGGACGAAAACCGTTGTTTTAGGGGAAGGCATTGCCACATGGTATGGGGCACCGGCGCTCGTCGCTGCCCACAATACATTGCCGCGCGGGAAAAAAGTATTGGTGCGCAACCTGTCCAACGGGAAAACCGTGGTTGTGACAATTGCTGGAGGAGGAATTAAGGGACGCGCGATGATTGACCTTTCCCCAGACGCGTTTAGTGCAATTTCCTCCGGCGGATTAGGGGCAGGTATTTTAAGCGTGCGTCTGGAAGAGCCGTAGGCAGGAAATAAGGGATTGAGGATGGAAGATAGAAAAATAGAATTCGATCTCACACATCCGGCCGGAATCAAACACGTCCTTGCGCATTATGGCTTTTTAGCAAAAAAAGCGTTCGATCAAAATTTTTTGATTGAACCACATATCGTACAGGCTACTATTAGTGCTTTGGGAAAAATTCACGCTGCACGCGTCGTGGAAGTGGGCGCGGGCCTGGGGGTTCTCACGTCGGAGTTACTGCACCGCGGCGCGAAGGTAAGGGCCGTGGAAGTGGATCGGGAGATGGCAGTCATCTTGCGCGAGCGCTTCGGATTAAATCCACAGTTTTCCCTCATCGAAGATGATATACGGCACGTCGATTTTAGCTTGATTGAACGCCCCTGGAAGTTTGTTGGGAATCTCCCGTATTCGATTACCGGACAAATTTTGCGAATACTTACCGAAATGGAAAACACCCCGGAGCGAGTTGTTCTGATGATGCAAAAAGAGGTCGCCCAACGTTTGTGTGAGAAAGTGGGTCGCCTCTCGAAATTAGCGGTGATTATACAGCTCTGGGGCACGGTGGAAATCGTAGTGTATGTAAGAGCTCGTTCTTTTTGGCCTGCGCCTCGAGTTGATTCGGCAGTTGTGCGCCTTCTGCCCGGAAAGCGTCCGGCGCGCTGGAAGGAAATTATTCGTTTCGTAAAAATTGGGTTTGCCTCTCCGCGCCAAACCCTGAAAAATAACCTGACGGCGGTATATGGCACGCATGCACGCGGAATAGAACGGATTTTTGAAACGGTAGGTATACCTCAGCGTGCCCGAGGGCAGGAATTACCCGTTCAAAAATGGATCGAGCTTGAGCGGCAGATGGCAGACATGTAAGGATAGCAGCATGCTCCATGTTGTCGCCACTCCGATCGGGAATCTAAGCGATCTTTCAGTGCGCGCCCGGGAAGTCTTAAAGCACGCGGACCTCATTTTAGCAGAAGATACGCGCGTGAGTTCAGTCTTGCTTCGGCACTATGAGATCAAAACACCGATGCGCTCCGTACACGAGCACACGCCGGACGCCGTACTTGAGCGATTGATCACCCAAATGCGCAGTGGGAAAACATACGCTCTCGTTTCCGACGCCGGTACACCCGGCGTGAGCGATCCGGGCGGCAAGTTAGTTGCGCTTGCGCATGCGGCCGGAGTAGAGGTCTCTCCGATTCCCGGACCGTGTGCGGTCACCGCGGCCCTGAGCGTAGCTGGTCTGAGCGCGCAATCGTTTGTATTTCTGGGGTATTTTCCGAAAAAGAAGGGCCGGCAGACGCTGGCGCGCGTCTTAGCCGCTCAAAAACAAACAGTGGTGTTCTTCGAAACCGCCCCTCGCTTGACCGCTACTCTTACTTTGCTTGGAAATTATTTGCCAAGTGAGCGCGTACTTGTTGTATGTCGCGAACTGACAAAGTTGCACGAACAGGTCGTGCGCACAACAGTGGGTGGGGTGGCGGGTGAGAATATACCACTGAAAGGCGAATTCGTGATTGTACTCGCCGGCATATAATGAACTCGGCGGCTGTGAGTGTTACTACCGCAAACATTCCCTATCGTAAAATATCGCGTGGATTCATCTCTTCCTATATACTCGATTCTAGACTACGTATATCTCGCGGACATTCCGCTCACTATACAAATGACAAAAAAACCATTTTTTATTACAGCTCCAATTTATTATGTGAATGACGCCCCGCATTTGGGGAGCGCTTATACCACGATTGCGGCTGATGTTTTATCCCGCCATTATCGCGCTCACAATACTCCCACTCT
>CAYIGD010000005.1:0-31457 GCA_964362865.1 uncultured Candidatus Saccharibacteria bacterium
GGACGGCGCTTTGCGCCGCCAACGAAAAAGTCGGTCAATTTTCTGAAAGTCAGATATTGGTGCCCTGAACAGGATTCGAACCTGCGGCCTCTACCTCCGGAGGGTAGCGCTCTATCCTCTGAGCTACCAGGGCGTTATCGGCATCGAACTTGAGGGCTCACCCGTGGGTGGCGGATATCGCGGCAAAAGCCACAGTACTTCTATTTTACGCCCACGACCACTAAAACGTCGTTATTCCCTACTATGGAAGATAGCTGGAGCGTGCTCTGCAGCACTTCCTTGGCTGCTGTTTGCACGAGCTGGGCTTCCTTTAACTTGCCGGCTTTGTAGTAAATCGTAGTCGTGTTATAGAGATTAACGGCGCTGCCGGTGGAATCCACCTTAAACCCCGCTTTCGTCAGCGTTTGGGTGGCAATCGTTAAGCGTTCAGGCTTGCGTGAACCATTGATGACCCGCAAAAGAATTTTTTGTTGCTCGGCTTCCGGTGCACTCGTAACAGTTGGAGCGGGCGTTAAAGAAGGGGTGATGAGTACGGTGGGCGTTAACAGGCGCACAAGTTGGTCTTTGGTAATTTGAAGTGCAGGCGTCGGGACAGGCGCGTTCGGGGTGGATCCTTGAGATGTGTAGAGGGCGATTAAAAACAGCAACAGCGCCGCCAAGCCAAGATAATACAAGCCGGTTTCGTTGCGTCTCCCCCGGCTGGTTCGCTTTGGTTCACGTTCACGTTCGGGCGGCTCGTGAAAGATCTGCTCTTCTTGGTTTTGGGGGCGTACTCTGCGGCGCCCTCGGCCAAGATCAAAATAACGGGTCATGACTTCATATTATACCAAGTACGGCCAATGAGCCAATCGCAGCTTTAATCCTCGCGATACTTTTTTGTCAGTTGCTGCCTTTACAATTCTGGAATCGGTTGGACGTTGTCGGAATGGGGCGCGTCCAATGAGCGGCGAGTAGGACTTGCTTCAGATTTTTTGGGCAATTGGTTGGTTGAGTTGAATTTTGTAATGATAAGACGTTTCTTTTTCGGGTCGCTCGTTACGCGAATCGTATCGGCAGCGTTCCAGCCGAAATCCCTCAGGATTTTTTTGGGGAGTACAAGCGCCAAGCTGTATCCTGAAAATTTGATCAAGTTACGTTTTACTGATCGCATAAGTATATACTACATCAAAATTACGAATGTCGAATATGGAATCAAAGATGCCAAATTATTTGATAGAAATCGTTTCAAACCGCACTTTGTGCTCTTCTATCAACTCCCGCACGTGGCGTTGAGCAGGGCTGAGTGTCCCGCCGGCGGCTTTAAACTCTAAAAAAACAATCTCGTCCTGCCCAAATTGGACTCCGTCAATCGGTGTGCCCAAAAAACGAAAAAGCTGCGGGTCGTAGGGATAGTGCTCTAAAAACGGCATAAACTGCTCGGAGAGCTTGCCGTACTTGGTTGAAAGCGAGCGTTTTTCAAAATGCACTCGTGTTAAACGAGCAAGCGCATTTTTTAAAAGTAGAAACAGGACTACGACTAACCCAACCAGAATGATAAGCGCCCATGTTGTTGGATCCATATAACTCCTTATTTTTAGCATCCCATACAAAGGAAATTCAGCAAATTAAGAGAATTCGTCGAAACGCTCGGCGATCTTGATCCGTTTGTTCATCGCGTAGCCCGGACTTTCTTTATGCCACCCATCGTAGCGCACAAGCGATGCCCGCCGCACAATAAACTCCCCATAACGGTCGTTTATCTTGTCCATCGCGGTATCCAACTGGCGCTGCGCGCGTTCCCCTGAGCATAAAGGTAATTGCACTTGTGTCCCAAACGCTAAGCGGTGCAAAGTCACGCTGAGGAGGCGCACCGGCACTCTACAACTCGTAAACGGCAGAATCAGTTTTTCACACACTTGGTATAAAATCCGGGCGTTATTGGTGAATGAATCAAGGCGTTGATGGTTATAGGCAAATCCCATGTGATTAAACCGAACACCGGCGCTCACCTCCTCCCCGACCATCCCTGCGTCCCGCGCCCGGCGCGCAACCTGCTCACATAAACGCATCAGCACTCCTAAAACCTTTTTCGGATCAGCACTGTTGAACGGCAAGGTATAGGCGTGCCCGATCGACTTGCGCGGCGGTACTTGGTTATACGGTATTACCGGCGTCCGATCCTGCCCGAGGGCAATCATCTGCAACTCTACCCCCCGTACGCCGAACTCTTTTTTTAATACTCCTGTTGGGTAGGCCGCTAAATCGGCAAAGGTACAAATGCCGATCGCGCGCATATGCGCGGCAGTGCGATGCGCGATACCGCATAGGTCGGTTAACGGCACTTTCGCAAGCGTGCGGGCGATATCCTGATCCTTAAGGACAACCAAGCCATCCGGTTTTTTAAGTTCAGCAGCAAGTTTGGCGAGTATTTTGCCGGACGCGATCCCAATTGAGCACCGTACCCAGTCCCCCATTTCGGCACGGATATCGGTCTTAATGCGATGCGCAAGCGCGATTGACCCTCCAAAGTATGTCTGGGTATCGGTAACGTCCAAAAATGCTTCGTCCATTGAAAATATTTCCATGATCGGTGTGTAGTGTTCAAGAATCCGTAAAAATCGTTGGGTCACGTCGTGGTAGCGCTCGGGGTGGCACACGACAAAAATAAGCTCGGGGCAGATTTGTTTTGCCATAAAATACGGCATCGCTGTTTTTACTCCGCGCGCTTTGGCCTCAATTGAGGCGGCAGCCACGACCGAGCGTGGACTCGGGTTGCCCGGGGTTGACCCGGGAAGACGCAGTGCGCCCGGGCCGCTCACCGCGATGGCTTTGCCACGCAGTAAAGGGTTTGCCTGTTGCTCAACTGAAGCAAAGTAACTGTTCATGTCAACGTGCAGAATAGTGCGGTTCATGTAGCCAATAGCCATTAGTTTTCTGGGTAAATCGATTCCAGGAACCAGGAAAGATCGGCAGGATTGAAACGCAATAGATACGTCCCTCCCGGGGCGGACACGGAAAAATAGCGGTACGTTACTCCCCCGTTTTTCACGCGATATGTAAGATTAAGCGCCTCAATTGTGAGTACTTTCCCCTTCCAGCGAAACCGGCGCGGTACCACTGCCCGTTCCTTGAAAGTGGCAAGCACATCAATAGATTCGCTGAGAAGTTCTTCCATAAGTAAAAGTGATTAGTAGTATGTTATTGGTTATTAGCAATGCAACCGACCGACCTCATCATAACTGACGACTAATAACGAATAACTATTTTAATAATACCGAACAAAAACCGAAGATGGAAGATGTAGATAATTGACATTTTATCTGTTACCATCTATACGAAAGCTTTTCAATTTCGACAAAAAGGACGGTACCAGAACAACATGCCAGCATTATCAATCGCCGTGGACGTTTGTGGGGGGGATGACCTGGATCAAATTGCCATTGGCATTGGAATGTGGAGTTCCAGCAAGACTCTCATTTTGAAAGTTGAAAGCGCGGTTGAAGGTGTGTACGCGCTGAGTAACGGTTTGGCCCAGGCGTTCGTTTCGGCCGGTGATACCCAAAAGGTAGTGCGCGCGGCGACACGGCTCGGCCGGATCAAGATTCAACCACCCGGATCTGGCAGGCCGCGCAGGATCAAACCTTCGATCGCGCTCGAACTTCAGACACAGATGGATGGCAAACATTTCGTCCTCTGTGATGCCGGTGGGAGCGTGGAGGTGGACGAGTATGACTTGGTCACCTTCGCCCATGCCGGCGCGACGTATTTTCAGGAACTGGAGTTCAACCCGTATCAAAAGAAGGTGCGGGTCGGAATTCTGGCGATCGGAGAAGGCAACGACAAATTGCGTCCGATCGAGCTTCAATGCCTGGAGCTTCTGCGAGAAGTACAGAGCTTCGAGAGCATGGGCGGTGTTGAGCCGCTCCAGATCATCTCCGGTGAGGTGGACGTCGTGATCTGTTCCGGCCGCGACGGCAACTTGGCGCTCAAGGGCGTCGAAGCCGGCGCGGTGATGGAGCATTCCATCATGCGTCAAGAGTTCAACCGTGGAGTTGGTAGTAGGGTTGCGGGAATATGGGTCAAGCTGATTGGCGCTCGCGCCTTTACCAGGGTACGCTCGCGCCTGGACGAATCGCGCTATGCGGGCGGGATCCTGTTTGGATTCGAGGATAAGCACGCCGCGATTTTTATCTGCCATGGCCGCAGCAAGGCCAAGGATATCTACGCGGCGCTCGAACGCGCGCACTCGCTTGGTGATCAAACGGGACGCATGCAGGCAACCTTCAAGCAAAAGCTAATCATGTACCATCCGGACTGGTTCCCCCCTACCAAGGGTGTGGCGTGAAAAGCGTTTCTGGAAGAGCCGACCTCTTTGCCCCGCACCCGTGCGGGGCTCTTTTTTATCGAAACTTCCTAATTACCCCGCGGACTTTTCCCTGAACTGTGAGGGATTTTACTTTAATCGGACCGTAGGCACGATTGGCGGGTTGCAAGCGCACATGATCTTGCTCGCGGTAAAAACGTTTAAGGGTGACATTTTCATTGTCTAGAAGCGCGATGACGATATCGCCGTTACGCGGTTCCGGGGCGCGTTCCACAATAATATAGTCGCCGTCCAGAATACCGTCTTCAATCATTGAATCTCCGCGTACGCGCAGCGCGAATACTCGGGGGCCGGCCATATCGCGCGGGATATCAATCGCTTCCCGAGTACGGATCGCTTCAATCGGCGCACCGGCCGCTACAACTCCCAAAAGTGGAATCTCGTACGTATCTTTTTCCGCCTCTGGAGTTAACTGGAGCGAGCGAGCCGTATTTATTTCTTTTTTGAGATAGCCCTTACTGGCTAAGTTGCTGACATGCTCCGCCACAGTCGCCACAGAGTGCAAACGAAAATGATGACCGATTTCCTCATAACTGGGAGCATAACCGTTTTCTTCGACGCGTTCCCGCACAAACTCGAGAATTTGTTTTTGACGCTTGGTGAGCTGATCCATATTTCGACATTACCGAACAAAAACCGAAGATGTCAAGTCCTGTATCACGTCGGGTAGAGGGCGCAGACCCTGAGCTCGTTCCTGATCAGCCTCTGCCAGTGGGCGGATGGCTTGCTGGAAGCCCCAGAGAGCGGTTTAGCAAAGGGACTTCGTCCACGAGTTATTTTTACTTGTGCGTAAGCCGTTTGCGTACGGTTTCCAGGATCGCGCTCTGCGCCACGGTCTCTTGGCTCGCGTCGTCCATTATCCGCACGATTGCGGTCGCGTCAAACGCTTCCCGCTGTCCAATGATTAAGGCGATCGGAACCTTCAAGCGGTCGGCCGAGCGCAACTGCGCTTTCAGCGATCCTTTAGTAAGACTAAAAGAAACCTGGATATTGTTTTGAGTGAGAGTGCGCGCTATCTTCAGGGCTGCTTTGCGCGCCCCTTCACCGAGTTGAATCAGGAATACTTGGGGGGCATTCGGCTGCGCAACGGATATTTTTTTGGCCCTCATGAGTTCCACGACCCGTTCAACCCCCATCGCAAACCCGCTCGCTGGCGTGGCCCGGCCGCCGTACTCCTCGATGAGGGTGTCGTAGCGCCCCCCTCCGAGCAATGAAGATTGACGCGCTTCATCGTTTAAGGCCCCGATTTCGAATACGGTGCGGGTGTAATAATCCAGGCCGCGTACCAAACGTTGCGCAAGCTCATAGGGGAGGCCGAGTTCATCAAGGTACTCAAGCGTCCTGCGAAAATGCGTGCGACACTCCTCGCATAAAAGATCAATTAATTCTGGCGCGCTTTCGGCCACTCGCTGGCAGGATTCTTCTTTGCAATCGAGAATTCGGAGCGGGTTTGTTTTTAAACGGCTTTTGCAATCTGTACATAAGTTGCCGGCATGCTTTTCAAAATGTGCGGCGAGTTGCTTGCGAATGCGGGGGCGGCAGGCCTTATCGCCCACCGAGTTCACCAAAATGACCAGCTGCTCTCCCAATCCTAACTTCTCGAGTGTTTGCCACCCCACGAGCATCGTTAAGGCGTCAATGGAAGCATCACCCTCGCCGATCATCTCCACTCCGGCTTGCCAGAATTGGCGGTAGCGGCCGGCTTGCGGGCGTTCGTAGCGAAACATTGGCCCGATGTAGGAGAGTTTTACCGGTTGGGGCCAAGTATGCATGCCGTGTTCAATGTATGAGCGCACGATCGAAGCAGTTGCCTCAGGACGCAGAACTAGTTTATGTTTTTCATCGTTGGCTTCCTTGGCGTCCTTTTGCTTCGGCGAGAGGACGAGGCGGGAAACGGCAAACATCTGTTTCGTCACGATCTCCGAACCTTCCCCGATTGCGCGCGTAAACAGAGCCGCTTCTTCCACAAGGGGGGTTTCGATTTGTTCAAACCCGAAAGCGCGCGCTGTAGCACGAAACGCCTGGAATACTTGCTCAAAAAACACCTGCTGGCGGGGCAAAATATCAGTCATGCCGCGTACGGTTTGAATTTTTTTGGGCATTACTTTTTCGGAGCCGTTCGTTTTGCGCCGCGCCGTTTTATTTCAGAGATGACTTTTCCATGCTGGTAATCAAGAGTGACGGTCAGATGATGGGGTTCACCCTCGCTCAGGAGCGTTTCGGAAAGCGGATTTTCCACTAGTTCCATAATCGCGCGCCGCACCGGCCGGGCGCCGAATTCAGGATCAAGACTATTTTTCGTGATTGCTGCTTTAAGCCGGGAGGTAATTATGAGCCGCACACCCTGCAATTTCGCGCGCTCTTCAACCTCCTTCAGGTGGTGGGACACGATCGTGCGAATGTGTTGCTCGCGCAGGGGGCGGAACACGATCACTTGGTCGAGACGGTTTAAGAATTCGGCCCGCAGCATCTCGCGCACGTCCGCGATGATCCTTTCTTTGAGTTCTTCAAATTGGTGCTCGGCGTGCTCGCGCGCCTGCTCGGTTTCGGCGGAAAATCCGATTACCGCTGCCCGTGTGAGGTCTGAAACACCGATATTAGAGGTAAGGATGACGATTGCGTTACGAAAACTGACGCGTCGACCTTTAGCGTCCGTCAGGTATCCATCTTCGAGCACCTGCAGAAGTAGGTTAAATACGTCGGGGTGCGCTTTTTCGATTTCATCCAAGAGCACCACGCTGTAAGGCGAGCGGCGTAAAGCTTCGGTTAGTTTGCCGGATTCTTCATACCCGACATAGCCAGGCGGCGCGCCGACAAGCCGAGATGTGGCGTGGCGCTCCATAAACTCCGACATATCAATCTTGATCAGCGCGTCCGCTCTGCCAAAAACCTCGCGGGCTAAGACACGCGCGAGCTCGGTTTTACCCACTCCGGTGGGGCCGAGGAAGAGGAACGAACCAAGCGGACGCTCGGGCGAAGAAAGGCCGGTTTTGGAGCGGCGCATCGCTGAGGCCACAAGCTTAATTGCTTCTTCCTGGCCGACGATATATTCGCCCAAATTGCGCTCCAAATTCAGCAGTTTGACGCGGTCTTCTTTCAGGAGCGCGTCCAACGGAATCCCGCTCCATTGCGATACAACAGCGGCCACGTCTTTGACGGTAATGACTTCTTTTTTGCGCCGCGCTTGACTTGATTCTTTCGCGCGCTGGATGGCCTGGACAAGCAGCCGTTCTTGGTCGCGCAAGGCGGCCGCTTCTTCATAATTCTGGGCGGCGATTTGATCGGCCTTCTGACGGGAAACCCGATTACGCTGCTCAATCAGGCGCGTAAGTTTGAAGTGGCGCACGCGTTGGCCCTGCTCCCCCTCGGCTTGGATTATTTTGGCAGCCGCGGCCTCGTCAATCAGGTCAATCGCTTTATCGGGCAAGAAGCGGTCGGCAATGTAGCGGCTTGAAAGTTCCGCGGCCGCGCGTAACGCCAAGCGCGTAATTTTGACTTTATGGTGGGTTTCGTAGCGGTCGTTGATCCCCACGAGCATTCGGTATGTTTCTTCGATTGTCGGTTCTTTGACGAGTACGGTTTGCAATCGTCGCTCCAGCGCGGCGTCTTTTTCAATATATTTGCGATATTCATCAAGCGTCGTGGCGCCCACGAGCCGGATTTTGCCTTTGGCCAAGGCGGGTTTCAAGATATTGGCGATATCAAGCGAGCCTTCGGCCGAACCAGCTCCAACCACCATGTGTAATTCGTCCACAAACAGGATCACGTCGTCTGTTTTCTCCAGTTCTTGAATCAGTTTTTTCGCGCGTTCTTCAAATTGTCCGCGGTACATTGTACCCGCCACCAAAAGTGCCAAATCCAAAGACAGTACGCGTTTGTCGGAGAGCGCGATCGGGGCCTGGCCTAAGCTCACGCGCTCCGCTAATCCTTCGGCAATCGCGGTTTTCCCCACCCCTGGTTCTCCGATTAAAACCGGATTGTTTTTTGTGCGGCGGGAGAGGATTTGCAGGCAGCGCTGAATCTCAAGCTCGCGCCCAATTACCGGGTCGAGCTTGCCTTCCCGAGCGCGCTTAGTTAAGTCAACCGTAAAGTAATTTAAGGCTGGCGTGGTACCGCGTTTAGTTGTGCGCTCCGTTGCACCGGTCAAGGCTGCTTCCGGCGCGCTGCGATTGATCGAGCGTGCTTGTTCTTCAATTGCTTCATCGAGTTGGGCTACCTGTTGAAAAATCCGCTCGAGGTGTTTGGCTACGGCCTGCGGATCCACCCCGACCCGTTGGAGTGCCAGAAATCCAAACGATTGCGAGTCGGTTGCGATTACGTACAAAAGGTGCTCGGGGTCCACGCTCTGGTGTGAAAACTCGGCTGCCAAAACGACCGCTTCTTTCAAAACACGCTTAGCTTCCTCGCTGATGCCCGGAAACACGGTAGTGTGGTCGTGCTCTTGTAAACTCACGACGAGCCGTAGTTGATCCAGGTTGGCGACGTGCTCTTTGAGCACTTCATACGAAAGCGTTCCCGGGTTAAGCGCGAGTGCCAGCAACACGTGGTGCGAGCCCACAGGGGAACGCATTCCCTCGGAAATCTTTTGGGATGCTTCCAGGATTTTTTTCGTAAGCGGTGAAAATCGGTCAAATGAGGCGTTATCCATAGATTAGCCACGAGTCCATAGCCGATAGTAGCTAGGCACTTGCTTCTTCTTTCTTTGTTGGTTCTTGTGCGAGAGGTTTTTCTGTCTGTTGAACTTCTCCTACACCGGGTTCCACTCCCGTGTCCTCTGCATGGGTTTGGGGAACCTTTGCTTCACTTTTCCCTTGACCTTTGTCCACCTCGGCGAGCGCTGAGCGAGATGGATCCCTTGACCCTGTTGGCGCGCCTCCCTCGCGCACAATGTCCAGGCCCCAGCCGGTCAGCTTGGACGCGAGCCGCACGTTTTGGCCGCCTTTGCCGATTGCCAACGACACTTGGTCTTCCCCGACGTGCACGCGAGCACGGCGCTCTTTCAAATCAAGCTCGATTTTATCCACTTTCGCGGGCGAAAGGGAGTTGGTGATGAACTTTTTAATATCGTCGTCCCAGAGCACGATGTCGATTTTTTCTTCGGAGAGTTCGCTTAAGACGGCCTGTACCCGCGTCCCGCGCTGCCCCACGCAGCTTCCGACCGGGTCCAGGCCCGCTTGCAGGGCTTGAACCGCCATTTTAGTGCGGCTGCCCGCCTCGCGCGCGATCGTTTTTGCAACCACCGTGCCGGAGGCGATTTCCGGAACTTCCAGCGCAAACAGGCCTGCCACTAAGTTGGGATGGGCGCGAGAAACCACGATCCGCGGCCCGCGGCCGGTTTCCTCAACCGAAGTGACGAATACTTTGAGGCGCTGGCCGGTAAAATGGCGTTCGCTCGGGATGCGCTCCGGCGCCGGCATAATCGCATTGATTTTACCGAGGTTCAGGGTGACCGTATCCCCTTCCACCTGTTGGACCACGCCGTTTACGACCTGATTTTCTTTCGTTTTAAACTCATCATAGAGCATTTGGCGCTCGGCTTCCCTTAAACGCTGAATTACAACTTGCTTGGCGGTTTGGGCGGCGATCCGGCCAAAGTCTGTATGGTACGGGAGTTCGATTTCAACTGTTTCCCCTACTTTGGCGTTCTTGCGGATTTTTTTGGCAGGCGCTAAAAGTTTTTGGTGATTTTCATCCTCAAATTCATCTTTAGGCACGACCGTGTAGATCTGGAAAATTTTAGCGTCATCGGTTGATTCCCCGATTTCAGAGCGTAAGTTCTGGTGCGGATTACCGTACTCTTTGCGGTACGCGGCCGCGATCGCCGCTTCCACGGTTTCTAAAACAGCTTCTTTAGTTAGTCCTTTTTCTTCAGCGATCTGTTCGATGGCGGCTAAAAATGGTGATTGCGGCATAGGTTCCTTCTCTTTTAGTAAGATGATTGTATTATAGTTGACTTTACTGCGTATTGCTCGCGATCGCTTGCTCACCATCGCTTACTATCAGGTAAATAAAAAACCAGCCTGGAGGCTAGTTCACTACTATTGTAGACAATCTCCAGGAGATTGTAAAGCGATGATTGATTATGTTGCTAGTTTTATGTTGCTAGTTTATTGATAGAAAATCTTTTATTTGATCTCGTAGGTTACAGTCACAACGAACGTAACTTCTTGCTCACCGGTCAATACAATCGGGCTGGCTTTACTACTGGTGGTTGCGTCAAGTGTGCGTTCCAGCGGAATCGGCCCCGAGAATGGTGATGCTGCGTCTTTGACCGAGACTACTTTACCCAAACGCATACCAAGTTTCGCAGCATCGCTTTCTGCCTGGGCTTTAACCGATTCAAGGGCCTTGCCGCGTGCTTCGCGTTCGAGCTTTTTCTGCGTTTCAGTCGAAAACGTACTCATCGGTGTAATGCCATATTGGGCGGGTGTGGTCACCAGGTAATCCGTGATCTTTTGGGCAAGTTCTTGACTTTGAATCGTTACGACGATGTTGTAGTACGCAATCGAACCTTGATTAGTGGGCGGTACCGGAGCAATCTTAATGCTTTCCTCGGAAGAAAGCGGCTCGGCGGAGTAGGTCGGGTTGGCGCTGACGTTAGTTGTAATCTGTTTTTCCTCAACCCCGAGCTCTTTGAGCTTGTTGACAACCTCGTTGCCGACCTTGGAGACTTCCCCGATCGCATCTTGGTTTGTTTTGGCGCTTTTTTCGTATGTTGGTGAAAACGTGAACTGGTCGGGCGCTGCTTTCACAGTCGCTTGGCCGGTAATGTCAATCGTGCGCTTGGGGCCGGTATCCCACGGTTTCCAAATCAAGAGTACCCCGATCAAGGCGATCGCGAGCAGGCCTGACATTATGCGGAAATCAATGCGGACGTTCATATAGTTATTACATTTGTTTTAGTCATAAACTATATCTAGTATACATCATGATGATGCAAAGAATTATTCCCCCCAAGCTTAAATCAGGCGATGTGGTGCGCGTGGTGGCGCCCTCGCACTCGCTTGGGATTATTGCACCCGAAATCTGTGCGTTAGCGAACGAGCGGTTACGCGCGCTGGGGCTAAAAGTTGAGTTTGGGAAACACGTGTACGAGTGCGATGGGGTTAATTCGAGCTCAATAGAAGCCCGCCTTGCCGACCTCCACGCGGCATTTTCCGACACTCAGGTAAAAGCAATTATAGCCGTCATCGGCGGATTCAACTCCAATCAACTCCTGAAGCATCTTGATTACGATTTGATCCGTTCCAATCCGAAGATCCTTTGCGGATACTCCGATATTACCGCGCTTGAAAACGCGATTTTTGCCAAAACCGGCTTGGTTACCTATTCCGGTTTGTTTTATTCCACGTTCGGCCGGCGACTTGGTTTTGAATATTGCCTGGAATATTTCCAAAAATGTCTTTTTTCAAGTGAACCGATTGAGGTTCAGCCATCCAAAACGTGGAGCGATGACGATTGGTGGAAAAACCAGCAAAAACGGGAGTTCATTGACAACCCTGGTTGGACGGTCGTCAATCAAGGTTCTGCCGAGGGGACGCTTGTGGGCGGTAACCTATGCACCTTCAACCTCTTACAAGGCACACCTTATTTTCCGGATTTGACCGATTCAATTTTATTTTTGGAAGACGATGAAGAAAGTCAGCACCATCATTTTGACCGGGATTTGCAATCGCTGATTCACCTCCCCCAATTTAAGCTCGTGCGCGGTTTGGTCATCGGCCGGTTTCAAAAAGTAAGCGGCATGACCGACGATAAAATCCGGGCGATGATTGCCGAGAAACCAGAGTTACGCGATGTGCCAGTGATCGCTAATGTTGATTTCGGCCACACCGAACCCATGATCACCTTCCCGATCGGCGGGAAAGTTCGGATTGTTGCCGACAGCAACAATCCGACAATAACGATTATTACGCATTAAAAAAATTGCCTCCCCACTTCCATTCACCCCCCTGATTCCGTTGATGAGCAATATCAAGGACGATCACGCAAGGTTTTAGTACGTTCCCTGCCCTGGCTGGTATTCAGGGAGATATTCGAAGGTTCCGGTTGGAGCAGGTGTTGCGCCGGCTGGTAGAGGGGTCGGCGAGGCTGCTTTTTCAATCACGATACTCTCCAGTGAGGCCTTGATTTTCCCTGCATCGCGATCCCACGCAGTATCCAGCGTGGAACCAAGGGCGCCGACGACGAAATTAGCATCTACGATGTATAAATACTGGAGGCGATGGATTTTTGTCGCCTCTTTCGGATCGGGCGTGATGGACTCGATATAGTACGCTTTATAGCCCTTGACGGTTTTTAACCCTTCGCTGAGAATCTCTACTCCAGAAAAAGCGCGAGTCATCTCATTCCGATACTTTTTCTGGTAATCTTTGACTCCTGTATAGCCTTTCTGGTGTGGGCCGACTTGGGCAATGATATTGCTGAAATACCCGCCGGTTTTATCCTCAAAAAAATCCGGCTCCGGCGCTGCGAAATGAAAATCGGCCTGAATGGGTACATCCGACGGGCGCACCCAGCCTTGGGGCGGTTTCATCGTAAATGCCGGTTTACTGATCGTCGCCGTGCCGGAGCGTTCGGCGGTTTTCTCAAGCGTGGGGGTGAGAGCGCGTTTGACGTCTAAAGTAGGCTGGGGCGTCTTGGGTAGCGTGGGCTTTTTCTCTTTTTGCTTAACCCAATACACCGCTCCCGTGGAAACGGCTGTGGCGCCAAACACGGCGACTAAGAGCACGACAATCGGAATAATCCCGGATCCCCTCCACTGTTTCATCATTTTTAGTATAGCAAATCTAGACCAATCTTATGCAATCCCAAGTTTCTTTTCAGTACGCTCAATGCATTTTTTACCCCGCTTATCTCATTACTGACGTCATGAAGGCCGTTCACAACCATTGTTGCAAGGTCATCAATTGTAGCGCTATTCTTTTTGGGCATCGCTCAACAATCAACTTATTTTCGTGTCAATACCAGCCAAGGGAAAATGATCACGGCGTCAAAGATGCGCTTAATTCTCCAGGGCTGCAGTAGGAGGCGCCACAACCACTCTAACCCGATTGTTCGCAGTACCAGCGGCGAGCGTGAGCGAGTACCGGAGATGAAATCGAATGTGCCTCCCACCCCGAGCGCAACCGGTACGCCCAGTTCTTTCTGATGCTTTGCAATCCAGAGGTCTTGGGCGGGTGAACCGTACGCCACGAGCAGAATATCCGGTTTTGTTGCATGGACAATTTTTTTGATTTCGTGAAGATCACCGTCTGCCGGAGAACCGCTCCACGTTCCGGCAATCAATAGAGTCGGATTCTTTTGCGTGAGAACATTTTTTGTTTTCTCCGCCACTCCCTCCCCTGCTCCCAGCAGAAACAGCGAAAGGCGTTGGGTAGCGGCAAAGCGCGCAAGCGTTTGGACGAAATCAACACCGGTCGTACGCAGGACGTGTACGCCCCGCGCGCGCAAGGCAAACACCAGTCCTACGCCGTCAATCAGGGTCGCGTTCGAGTTTTCTATGACTTTTCGAAATGCGCTCCGGCGGTGGGCTTGCACGATATACTCCGGGTTAACGGTCGTAAGGTGGGTTAGAGCGCGTGTTTTGCATGCCTCTTTTATAAGTCCGAGGGCAGTGTGTGTGTCCGTTGGCCGGAGCCCAACTGCGGCAATTTTTATGTGTGGCTGTTGCATAGATCAATGGTTCTATAGAAAGTATATATTTTATTTCCGTCAGATACATGGGCACGCTCTTTAGCTTCCTGCAGAGCAGGATTGTCGAGCAGAAAACTATCTATCCCCTTTTCTTTCACAACGTAGCTAATTCTATTTTCCGTAAGCAGCATGCACAACCGTGGGTTTTGAGCTTGAGCCATCTCATCAAGGACACGTTGGCGCTCTGCGGTATCGTATCCGAGTGACCAAGAAAAATACGGCCAGCCAAAGAAAATTTTTCGCCCGGCAAGCGTTACCGGATGGTACGAATCCCATGAGGTAAGGAATACATCTTGCTTGTTCGTATATGTTTTTACCCATTCCGTCACAGGATTATTCGCGCTCCAAACTACAACATGTTCGTCATTTTTAAGTACCATAAGATCCATTATTCCGGAAAACATAAGCAAGGTCACTGTAACGATTGCTACTGGCTTAAGATAGATACTTTTATTCCATACCCAAACCAGTGTGGCAGCGGTAAAAATATTGACGATCAGAATGCTTTGGTTGAGTAGTTTGTGACTTCCGGCAATTTCCGGACTCAGCTGTATTAGATTCGGGATGAGGAATAGTAGGAATGCCCCAACCATGAGCGGCCACCAGCGCCGAATCTGAGGAATAAATAAAGCAAAGGGGGCAAAGAAAGTCAGTCCCAGATTTGCAACCCAAAAACGTAGAAGTCCAAACGCACTTTTATCTTCGGCAAGGTAACCGAAATGCCAGGCAACCCCAGCTGTAGACGAGGGCCCGCTTAAAGAAAGAAATTGCGGGAATGCTACGAGCGTGGCTGGCGTGAGAACGAAGAAAAAGAATCTAAAACCGGCCATCGCAAGCACGCCCATTACAAGCAGGGCGCCAATAAAGATTTGCGCCTGTAAAAGGTAGCTGAGCCCGAACATTACTCCGAGCGTAATGAGGCCTGTACGTGATTTCCGCTGTTTAAGTTCAAACGCGAGCGCAAGCGTTGTCAGAAAGATTCCCAGCCCGAGCACAAGATGGCGTTGGTTGGTGAGGATGTTTTGCGACCAAAACGCAGTCACAAGCCCTTCTTTATAGGGCGCGAATCCTACGAATTCAGGCAAGGTTAAAATCGCCTGCCAACTCTCAAGGCTGAATAAAGCGTGTTCCCGAAAGAAAGCTACGTACGCGAGCGAGCTGTTAAATGTAAAAAGTGTGAAGCCCAACAGTGCAATCGGAAACACGTTTTTTTTAAACATATGGTTCGTAAGCCCCACAAGCGCCAAAAAAATTCCGGTCAAGCCCGCGATTGAGGGTAGGTTGATTGCAAAATCAAGCCGTAATCCTGCCCGCTCCAACCCACCCGCAAGCAAATCAACAAGATAGTGATAGCGGATTGGCTCGTTCCCAAAAAGCGGAAACTCGGGCGGGAAGTTTCCTCCCACGGAAAACGAGCGGATTAACCCGATATGCGCCCCGAAATCACTGACCGACCAGCGCCCAATCAGAAGTTCCCCGTTTCGCATCAAGACTGAATCGAAAAAAAGCCAGGTTGCAAAAAAAGTAACGGCTGCCACGGCAACCATCACTTTTACGGGTATTTTCTGCGCGTTGATTCTGTTTTTAATGAGCGCGGTGCCGACGACACAGTACGCAAGCGCCACGATAATTAAGGTGGGAATAAATGGCAGTACAGGGAACGCAAGTAGTACCCAAAAAAACCAGGCGGTTATGAGTGTTCCGAAGGTGAGAGCGGCAGCACCGGCAAGAGGGGGTGAGCTTGTAAACCTACGCGTAAGAGCGTAGTGAAAAAACCATCCACTCAGCAATACGAATAACCCCGCCATTTTAAATAAGCGCAAGTATCTGCGCCCCCCACCATACCAGCGCGCTTGTGCCAAACGCAATCAGCGCGCCAAGCACCACTTGGATGAGGGTGTGCCGCTCGCGGAAGATTCGTGCCCATCCGACAATCGGAACGAGCGTAAGCGCCAAAAAAAAGATCCCATTGACGGCAAATCCCAACATCGTGGCCGACCAGGTAATGGTCGCCGTATGCAAACTTACCTTTGTAAATTGATTCACGATCCCCAATACCGCGCAGATTAACGCACCCGCGGCGCTCATCACAATTACCTTCGGGGCGGCATCAATCCCCGTCAATACAACAGTCGAGAGTGTAATACTGATTGTCGTGACAACATATAGTTCGCGTCGGTCGGCCTTGTCCAACAGCAGCAAGTCCGGAATTCGTTTATAGCGATAGCCGGCAATCAGGTCGATTGCGGGAGGAAAAAATGCCAGGCCAAAAATTACAGCGGTCCACACGATCACTTCTGCGCTTGTCGGGGAGTTAGTCAAAATTGAAATGAGCGCCGTGAGGGGCACAATTATATAAGGGCTTACAATTCGGGAGAGAATAATCGCACTGCCTTTTTTCATTAGGAAAGGTTTTTGTTGATGAAAGCGCGCCAGGCCCGCACAAACCGCGTGGGCGAGAAATCAGCTGCCCGTTCCCGTAAGACGTCCGGCTTAAATTCGCGCTCGCGGGTGCGGAATGTCTTCAGCGCATGGGTAAGGGAGGCTGAAGTTGGTTGGTCGAAAAAGACGCCTGTTTCATCGGTCACGGTCTCAAGCGCTCCACCTTTGGCGTAGGCAATCACGGGGGTGCCCGCCGCAAGCGCTTCCACGGGGACGATCCCGAAATCATCATCCGAAGGAAAGATCACGGCCCGCGCTTGGGCATACAAACGCGCCAGCTCATGATCGTTTACGCGGCCGCGGAACACTGTTTTTGTCCCCTGCGCCTGACGTGCCAGCTCCTGCTGGGCTGTTCCCTCACCCACAATCACGAGCGGTTCTTTGGTAATCCGACAGGCTGCAATAGCTAAGTCAGCGCGTTTATATGCGGAGAGGCGTCCGACAAATAAGTAAAAGTTTTCCTTATGCACGCGCTCGGGCGGCGCAAGCATTGCAACCGGTGGATAGATTACGGTGGCACTTGCGCGGTAGTATTTTTTAATCCGCGCTGCGATGTATTCGGAATTGGCAATCCAGTAATCGGGCCGAGAAGCAGATGCTTGATCCCATATGCGCATAAAATGTATAACCCACGAAGCCGCTGCCCGGCGCAGCGCACCTAGTTTGAGATCCTTGAGGTATTCGTGGGTCCAGTCCCAGAGGTAACGAGCTGGTGTGTGGCAGTAGCAAATATGGGTCGTGCCGGGGTTCGTGAGAATGCTTTTAGCAAATGCGCTTGAGGAGGAAATCACCAAATCGTAGCGGTTTAGATCAAAACTTTCAATTGCCATCGGAAAGCGCCAGAGCGCCGCGCGGCGGAGCGGGCCGGTTCTCCACGCTCGGATATCCCATGCCGAAAAAGCCCCTTGTGTCCCCTGCTCGTCATACCAGAGGGTATACACGGGCGCTTCGGGGTAAAGCGAGTGCAGTGCTTTCAGCACGCGCTCCGCTCCTCCTTGGGTTGTTAGAAAATCATGCGCTATTGCGACCTTCATCTGTTTCCTACCTGTATCGTAGCACGTCGTACCAAAACTTTTAGGTTCATCCCTCTGCCGGGGAGGCGCGAACAAAGCTAGTGGCTGCGGGTTGGGTCCTTTTTTAGATCACTAACCTGCGCGCCGTTTGGACTAAATCAAATGGTGTGATTTCCGTTTTATGCAGGATTGCTTCTGCCCCGAATCCTTTGGCCGCGTCAATTTCATCGTGTGAGAGCCGGCCGCTCACCACAATTACGGGGATTTTTTTATAGAGTGGGTTACTTTTTATAACACTCAGTACTTCAATCCCGTGTCCGCGGGGGAGAAAAAGATCCAGTACCACGACCGCAGGCATGCTCTCTTTTAGCATCGATAATGCTTCAGCCCCGCTTTCGGCGCACTCTACTTCCCACCCACGCGTTTTGAACGCCTCAGTGTAGAGTGCCGCGATTTCCGGATGGTCTTCGACAATCAAAACCGTCATTCCCTAGCCTCCGCTTTAGGAAAGGAGAGTGTAAAGCGCGTTCCGCCTTTGTGTTCGGTAACCTCAATCGCGCCTTTATGTAGTTTCATGAGTTCTTGGGCGATATAGAGCCCGAGTCCGCTTCCCTGCTGTTCCCAGCGGGAACGGTCAATTTGAGAAAAGCGCTCGAAAATCTTACGCCGATCGCGTTGTGCGATTCCCGGGCCTTGGTCATCAATGTGCACGTGAATATGTTCTGCTCCGGTGCCATAGCGAATCGTCACTGTACCCTGCTTTCCATCAGTATGATGAGTGGTGAACTTAATTGCGTTTTCGATCACCTTTTCCAAAATTTCGGCTGCTTTGGATGCATCGAGCTCCACTTTCGGTAGATCCTTTTTAGGGGCTTCATGCACAACCCGAACTCGGACATCCGCGGGAATTTTTTTGAGCACTACGTTGACAATCTGGTCTAAAGAATACGCTCCGGTAATCAACCGCACTAGTCCGGCATCCAAGCGGCTGACTGTTAAAATATCACGCACGAGTGCGCCCAGGCGGTTAATACTGACCGAAACTTTTTCAAAATAGTGCCGATCTTTTTCTGAAAGTTTAACTTTTCCTTCGTCTAAGGCCATCGAAAGACGCCCTTTAGCGACCGTAATCGGAGTCGAAAGTTCGTGCGTGGCAACGGCGATGAAATCGTTTTTGAGTGCGTCCAAATCGCGCAGTTTGTCAACCGCGGCCTCTGCCAAGCGCTGGGCGCGTTCGGCTTCTTCTTTGGCGCGCCAGTTTTCTTCGAGATTGTGCAGAACGCTTGTTACAATTCCCGCGACAAGAAACAGCGCGCCAAGGTTAATAAACGCAAGGAACGTATTGGTAAGAATGTCGGTGAGGATTGCTGTGTCAAACGCCATTACGCCCAAGAGCATCAATTGAGTTCCTACCACCCACCAGGGCGACACACGCCCAAAACTTCGATGTAAAAGCGCCGCGAATAAAATTGGGAAAAAGTACAAAAAGAAAAACGGGCTTGTCCAAGCGCCGGTCAAGAAAATTATCATACTGATTAAAATGAGCCCCATCAGCTCATCCACGATTGTGGCAAGGTAGGGCTGGTATTCCAGCAAGGTGGGCATAAACCTCCGGTGAAACACAGGAATATAAAGCACGTACACTGCCCCGAAGATGACAGTGTCCCAGCCCGCTACCAAAGCGGGCCACCAGCTTACAATGGCGACATACCCAATCAACAGCGCCCAATAAAAGAGTTCAACTTTGGTTGCGATCTCGAGTCGCCAGCGTGCTTCTGTTGCGCGCATATTTCACCCTCCATTACAAGAATACACTACAGAGGTAAATTCCAATATCGAAATTCCAATGCTTAAAACGTTTGGAATTTATGATTTTTGATTTAGATATTGATTCGTACTCCGTCCGCCATCCGTCAACTGGGCGGAGGCGGATCGTGCTTCGTGCTTACCGCATACGCCGTATGCTCCAAGACTGCCAGCGTTGCTTGAGCTGCTTTATGCCAGGAGAATTGTTTCACGCGTCGTTCTCCCATTTTAACTAATTTTTTTCTTACTTCCGGTTTGACAACTTCACTCAAAGCGTGCATGAGTGTTTTGGTATCGCGCGGCGCAATCTGTAAGGCGGCCTCCCCTGCTATTTCGGGCAGCGAAGTCGTATTCGAGCAGATCACGGGCGTGTGGGCGGCCATCGCTTCCAAAAGCGGCATCCCGAATCCTTCGAACAAGCTCGGGAAAACCAATGCCGCGGCATGTTGCATGAGTAGCGCGATATGCTCCTCCGAAGCGTATCCTAAAAAGTAAATTCGGGAACGGATTGCAAACGGATACTCCATAATCTGAGATCGGAAATGCTCGTACCCATAGCCGGGTTTTCCAGCAAGGACCAAACTGTATTCAGGGTGAGCGCGGTTGAACTGCTCAAACGCCGCAAGCAAGCGGCTGATATTTTTCTTTTCCTCGATTCGGCCTACAAAAAAGAAATATGGCGCTTCAATCATGCGGTACCCCACCGCAATCTTTTTCAGCGGCTTTTTAGCCGGTTTATAGAGCTTGTGATGATAGCCGTGGTAGATCACCGTAATTTTTTCAGCAGACGTACGGGGCGCAAAGTGGAGGATGTCTTTTTTAGTCGCTTCCGAAACCGCAATAATATGAGCGCTGTGCTTAACGCTAAAGCGGAAACTGTAGCCGTGATAGTAACGCTCAAGCGAGGTGTAGAGTTCCGGGAAGCGGAAAAATCCGAGGTCGTGGATCGTAGTAACCATCCCGCGCGGATGAAAAAGCGGTACGGTATGCGCGGGTTCGAACACAACCTCACTTGACGGTCGTCTACTGAGGAACTCGGCTGAAAGTCGCAGTTGGCTCCAGAAGCGCGGGAACGGCATTATTTTCCAACGGAAATTGTTTGGGAGAGCGGCAAGCTCACCCATTGGTTTGACGGGTGAATATAAAATAAATTCATGCTTTGTGTTGAGCTCGGCAAGGGCCTTAATAATCTCAGCGGAATAATATTCCGTGCCTGTTGGCTGCGGTTTTGTCGCGCGCGAAGCATCAATGCCAAATTGCATAGTTCTATTATCCTTATTTTTATCTTTTATATAAAGATATTTTCTGTAAGGACAGGGGGCTGACTTCGAAATGAAGCCCTCTCCTTCCGGTAAAGACTATTTTGCCCAGAGGACAGATTTTTTATAGGCACTCAAATTTTCAACGGCAATTCCCGCGCCTTTGACAACACACAATAAGGGATCCTCCGCCACTTGGCAGGGTACGCCGGTCACTTTTGTTAAAAGGGTATCGAACTCACGCAGCATTGAACCACCGCCCGTCATCACAATCCCCTTATCCATCACGTCTGATGCCAACTCCGGTGGGGTTTTTTGCAGCACGGATTTGACGGCATTGATGATTTCGGCCAACTCGGCTTTGATGCCCGTGACAACATCGCTGGTGTGCACCACCATCGATTCCGGTAGACCCGTGATCGTATTCGAGCCCGACACTTCCTTTGAGAGCTCTTTTTTTAAGGGCATCGCCGCGCCAACTTTAATTTTGATTTGCTCAGCCGTCTGTTCGCCAACGATTAAGTTGTACTTTTTTCGGATATAGTTGGCGATTGCCTGATCAATTTTAATTCCACCGATTCGAACCGAGGTGGCCGCGACAATATCACCGAGAGCGATCACCGCCACTTCAGTCGTGCCGCCTCCGATATCAATAATCATGTGCCCTTCCGGAGTGGCAATCGGGATCCCCGCCCCCAGTGCCGCGGCAATCGGTTCTTTAATAATGTAGGCCTGCTTTGCGCCGGCTTGGATGCAGGCGTCTACCACCGCCCGGCGTTCGGTGGAAGTGACGCCGGCGGGTACGGCAACCATGATATCGGGTTTCACCAGCCGTATTCGTCCGCCGATGCGGTTGATAAAGTAGCGCAACATTGCTTCTGTGATGCGGTAACTGGCGATGACGCCGTCGCGCAAGGGGTGGGCCGCGACGATCGAGTCGGGCGTGCGGCCCAGCATGCGACGGGCCTCTTGCCCGATTGCCATCACTTTGTTGTTCGTGGCATCCAGCGCCACGACGCACGGTTCGTTAATGACGATTCCACGCCCTGGGACCGTGAAAATAACGTTCGTGGTGCCTAAATCAATTCCGATACGACGTAAAAGCATTTTTTCTTCCTGTCTCACTAGTCAACCTGAGTGCGTGAAATGATTCTAGTCTGTTTCTTCGATTCGGACAATATCGGCGCCCAATGCCCTCAGGCGTTCCACGAGATTTTCGTAGCCGCGCTCCATTAACTCGACTCGTTCAATGATACTTTCCCCGTGTGCCGTAAGTGCGGCAATCAGCATTGTGGCGCCGGCGCGGATATCGAGCGTTGTGATTCGCCGTCCCCGCAAGGTACGCTTTCCGCGGATAATGCCGGTGTGGCTGTTTGCGTATTTGACCGCGGCGCCCATTCGGCGGAATTCATTGAGGTAGCCTAAGCGGCCTTCATAGAGTGTTTCAAAAATAGTACTCTCCCCTTCTGCTTGGGTCATAATCGCGCCGAATTGGGCTTGCAAGTCGGTCGGAAACCCGGGGTACGGGCGGGTGTCTATGTTAAATGGTTGAAGGTGTTCAGTCGGTTCGAGCGTGATGTCGGCGAGGAGGCCGTTCACCGGTTCGATGACGAGGCGTACCCCACTTTCCTCGAGTTTTTTTAGAACTAGGTCTAAATGGTCGGGATAAACGTTGCGAACCGTAATGTTGCTTTTTGTGGCGGCTCCCAGCGCCAAAAATGTACCTGCTTCAAGCCGGTCGGGAATGACGGTATGTACGGCGGGGTTCAAACGCTCTACGCCGTCAACGGTGAGGACGTGGGTGTTGACGCCTTTAATCTGTGCCCCCATTTTTTGTAGATATTTAATTAAATCTTCAATTTCCGGCTCCACGGCGCACACGCGAATTTCGCTGCGCCCTTTGGCGGTCACCGCGAGCATGACGGCATTTTCAGTGGCGGTCACCGACATTTCTTTCAGGATTACTTTTGCGCCTTTCAATTTCGGGCATGCAAGCGTAAACCGCCCAGCATTTTCTTTAACATCGACGCCGAATTGGGCAAAAGCATCCAGATGGGTCGTGATCGAGCGCGCCCCGATTTTATCTCCGCCCGGTTTGACCATTGCGACGTGTCCAAAGCGCGCCAAAAGCGGCGCGGCCAGCACGATTGCGCCGCGGAAATGGCCAACCAATTCCGCGGCGGGCTCAACATCTTTCATTTTACTTGTGTCAATCGAGAGCGTGTGCGCTTCCGTGCGCACGACTGTTGCTCCGAGTTGGGTGAGGATTTCTACCATCGAGTCTGCGTCGCGAATATGGGGCGCGTTATCAAGCGTATGCCGCCCAGCGGCCAAGATCGTGGCTGTCATTTGCTTTAAGACCGCGTTTTTCGCCCCGAAAACTTCGATTTCGCCCTTGAGTTTTTTGCCGCCCTGCACTTTATAGCTCGCCATGATTTAAGAATACCATGCTCTTATATTTTCGGACGTGATGTGCTCTGAGGACAATCCGCAGCGTAGTTCGTTTTGATGTATTGAAACCAACATTGCGAGGATTCTTGCCCGAAGAGTATGTCGCGTCCTTATGTTTTTCACTGGCAACTGGCAACTGGCAACGCTATACTGAACCCGATGGTCAAAAAATGGTCGTTTAAAGTTTTTGTGTTTGTATGGCTTGCGCTTGCTATCAGTTTTGTTACTCTGGCCGTTAGTTTGACGGTCGCGGCAGCCGGGTACCGCTTTAATTGGCAAGCGCGCACAATCATCAAAACCGGTTTAATTGTGCTGGAATCCGATCCCACGGGGGCGGCGGTGGAGATTAACGGTAAGGATTTGGCCGCCTCGACCCCGCTGCGCCAGACTTACCTTTTGCCCGGTTATTACGACGTTTTGATTCGTTTAGATGGATACATGTCTTTTCAAAAAACGGTGAAGGTTGAATCAGGGAAAGCGCACTATGAGGATACGATTACTTTGTTTCGGGAAGTACCCGAACAATTGACGCTTACGGCGCAAGAGCAAACCGAGCTTTCAGCGCGTTTAGGCGAAATTACTCCTCAATTGCGGGATGATAAACTGGAAGTGCGCGGAAGTGAGATCTGGGTTGACGACCGTCTCGCCGCCCGTTTGTTTTCTGAAATTAAACAGGTGAAATGGTTCCCGTCCAAGCGCGCGTATTTTGTCCAATCGGACAAAGCATTGCATGTCTACCAGCTCGACGGCTCCAACGATTACGTGATCGCTATATTCGATTCCGCGGATGCCACCCCGTTTCTCGTTGATCAAAACGGCGAGCGCCTCGTGTTCAAGCGCGGTGAGAGCGTGGTGGCGTACCGAATCCACTGATTAGCAAAGTGTATCACGGCTTCAGTCATTCTCTACCTTGGTTCGTCGATCAATGTTCGAAACAGGTCAAGAATCGTCCCGAACGGGGCCGGTTCTTTTTTTTGTACGGCCGGCTCGCCGGCTGGTCCGCCTCCGCCGGAGGGCGGATCGATTTGATCGGCAATCACAATCCAGCGCCGAGCGTTCGTGCCCACCGGCCAGCAAGTCATGAGAGTGAGGGTCGGGGTATCCGAGGCGCGCAACACTTCTGTTTGGTCGGGCGCGATTGAGAATCCTTCCCGGACGCGGTAGACAAACGTTTGATCAGCCGACGTAATTTTAATGGTGTCCCCTGCCACGAGCTTGTCTAAAAGTGAAAATACGCTGTTATAGGCACCGCTATCCCAC
The DNA here is from genome assembly GCA_964362865.1 of uncultured Candidatus Saccharibacteria bacterium. Lineage (GTDB taxonomy): Bacteria > Patescibacteriota > UBA1384 > JAGVHQ01 > JAGVHQ01 > JAGVHQ01. Next base: position 24,291 of record CAYIGD010000005.1, read on the forward strand.
CACCAGTTTGAGGAATGGCCGGTGATGAACACATTTTGATGTTCGGGGCTGCCCGGGATGGCCGTGCCTTTATAATGCGCGACTCCGTCGGCGAGGCGGGTAATGATTTCGTCTGGGGCAACTTTCCAAATAATCGGGACATGTTTGAGCCCGATTTTTTCGATTTCCAATGCTGCGCTCTGGGATGTATCGAGCGGCTCCTGAAGTGTGGAGGTTGTTGACGCAGAAGGTGCGGCAGTGCCAGATGTTGAGGGTGCACTTATTTTTTTTCCGCGGTATTCCACGTTCCACCAATACGAAAGCCGTTTACTGTAAGCCGGAGCATGTACGAGCAGAAAACTTAACCCGAAAAGTACGGCGAATACGAAAATAAGACGCAGCGCCTCGCCCAGCATTGAGTGCCGTTTCCTCCCGGGCTGCTCGCGCTGCGGTTGGTGAACGCCGGTGATAATCGAGCGCACATCCTGCTCGTTCAAGTGGCCGAAATTTTGTGCTTGATTATTTTGTTCCATTTTTTTGACAGTAGTTTTGAATAATTATGCTATACGTTAAGGCATCTTCTGCTGTGCGATCTTTATCATTTTGGGCAAGCGTCGGCCCCAATCGCGCCAGGATTTTCTTGATATATGGCTTCACTGTCTGAGTGTCGACTTCTTTTTTGCGCTTGAGTGCTTCATTACTGAATCTTTCAGCCATCCCGAAGGACGCACGTTGCAGGCCCAGCGAAACCCGTTTTAGGTCGCTTGCCAATGACTCCAAGGCGATGATCGTTTTTTCACTCATAGAAGTTTTGAAAGAAATATTTGGTTAATGCCTCAAATGTTTGGCGAATGCCAGGTTCCTGAATTTCGTTGCTGCGATTATTTTGTTGAGGACGAATATTAATCATGGAGTTCGCGTCAATATCCTTAGTTTCCAGGTCAACTCCCCCGCCCCATAAATCGTTCTGTTTTGACCCTTGTTTTAAAAGGATTTCTTCGGACTCAAAATGCCGGTCAGCGCCAGCGGAACAGATTTTTTTTTCGAGATCGATCACAGTTTTAATATAGCTTCCGAACTGTTTGGAAAGCTGCTCAATTTGTTTTTCGCTGTATGGCGTTTTTTGCGTAATAACCACAGGTTCAATTATACGCTTTTCTCATTATGCCGTCTTTTAATCGGTCTTACGTATGTTTGAAAACTTTCGGAGCGATGCCGGTGCCGACGATGCAGGGTTTATGCATCTCCTGCGAAACAATCCCCCCGGTGGGCAACATCCATCCACTCGATTTTTTTGGGGCGTATTTTATGCTCCGAGGGTCGTGATCGGGCGGCTCTGGGTGATAAAGAATTTATGGTTTAAAAGCGCCCATTCCACGTCTACCGGAAAATCGTAATGATCCTCAATCAGTGCGATTAGCTTCGCTAGTTCCAAGATTTTTTCACGGGTTAATTTTTGCTCATTACGTTTGGATTCAATCACTGGCTTCCATTCGTTTCCACCGCTTGCCAAACGTACGATTTCGCGCTCTTGGTCGGCAACGTAGACACTGGTAATCAGCCAAGTATTTTTCTCGACCACATAGCTGTCTGGGGTAATTGAGCCGGAAACAACTGCCTCTCCTAAGCCATACGCCGCCTCGATCAGTAATTGGTTGCGATCTTGTGTAACCGGGTGGACAGAAAACGCGATGCCCGATATTTCGCTCTCCACCATCTTTTGAATGACAACCGCTACCGAAATTTTTTGGCTGCCAAGTTTTTTTTCAAATCGGTAAAAAATCGCGCGGGGCGTAAAAAGCGATGCCCAACACCTGCGGACGTTTTCGAGCAGCGTTTCGGCAGTCGTGTTTAAAAACGTATCAAGCTGACCCGCCCAGGCCGCTCGCGCGCTGTCTTCAGCCGTGGCGCTGGAGCGCACCGCGACATAGCGGCAGCGCAACGCGCGAAATTCTTTTTCAATTTCACTTTTGATGTCAGCGGGGGTTTCTGTCGCAAGAATTAAGGCCTGAATTTTTTCCGACGCTCCTTCCACGGTGTGCATTTGCTCAAGCTTAACCGAGTCGAGCGCGGCATCAATTTCAACTTCGAGTCCGCTTTCCGCCACAAATTGTTCAAACGCGCTCGAGAGTACAACAAATCCGGGCGGAACCGGAATGCCAGCGCGCGTCATCTCACCCAGTGACGCTCCTTTGCCTCCGGCAATCGCTGCGTCGTTTTTCGTAATGTTTTTGAAGTGACGCGTGAATGTCATTGCCCTCTTTTCACGATCGTAACTAGTCCGCGGTTTGCATCTACTTCCACTATATCGCCATCATGCAACACTTTTGTAGCAATTTTCGTTCCAATGACACATGGCGTGTTCATTTCGCGTGCCACAATTGCAGCATGACAGGTCACCCCACCCTGATCAGTCACAAACGCAGCCGCTTTTTTCATTGCCGGTAAGAGGTCGGGTTGAGTTGAAATCGCGACAAGAATATCACCCTCCTGCATTTTTTTCATGTCTTCGATGATATTCACGATGCGCACTTTTCCTTTCGCAACCCCACGGCACCCGCACTGCCCTTTAATTTCACTTTGATACTCGATTTGTTCCCGTTGAATAAGTTTCCGCGCCGCTTCCGCTTCCGCTCCCACAAAGAATGCGTGTTCGTTTTCTGTGCTGTAATATACGCTGAACAGTCCTCGCCCAATAATATGGTCAATATTGATTTTTTTACCTTTGAGGGCGGTACGGACCTCCTCTTTGGTCATAAACCGCGTTTGCTTGAGGGTGAGACCGATTCGCCGACCAATCTCTTCTAGAATCGCGGTCATTTTGTAGAAGGCATAGATTTGGGCATAGCGGCGATAGATTTTTGTGATCATGAACCGGCCCCATTCGTCAAAGAGCACTCGGTCTGATGATTGGAGTTTCAGCTCTTTAATCAGCCGTTCGCGCTCGGTACGCAGAGTTATCAAGGAATCCTGTTCTTGTACTTTTACGTCTTCGAGGTTTTCCGTGTGGCTGACGAGCCGTACGAGTTCTTTCAGGTAATGTTCGAAACTGTATACGCCTTGTTCTTCGGTGAAAATGAATTTTGTATAGAAATACTTTATGTAGTGATTTTGTAGGGCGGTAAGAATCTCAGATTTGATGTGCCCAACCAAATTACGGACCCGTTCTTCGAACTTTGCTTCATATTCCGGGCTGTGCGTATATAAGCCGAATTCTTTGACATCTTCTTCTTGGAATTTACGCAAGAGTTCCCGAAAAATTTGTAACTCGTGCGGATCTTTCTGGATCATGACGCCGATTTCACGGAATTCGTCTTGTTCGATTTTCATCAGCGAAGGTTCGGTCGGGTGGGTGAGGGTCATCAGGTAATCGTTCACCTTCGCTTCATTCACACCATAACGCCGCAGTACGGATTTCCCGTACTCGGTAAGCGTATTGGTAAACATATCGGAGGCGGGCGGGATCCATCCCCACTGGTAGTACTCGGTATGCAGTCTGTCGTGGGTATTGAATATTTCGAGCAGTTCTAGATTGGCAAGTTTCTCGAGGTTTTCTTCGGGGATCATCTCGGAATAGGCGCGAAGCGCATCAGAAGTTTCAATGATCCTTGTATTCACCGTGGTCATAAAGCGGACATTTTTTGCGAATTCTTCGACGATCACCTGCGCAACTCGTTTAGCATCGTCTTCGGTAATGTAAAACCACAAGTGGTAATCGTGATGAATACACGCAATTTTCTGATAGTTCAACGCAAACTTCTTCAACGATGAGACGATGCAGTCAATAAATACTTGGGCAATGAATGGATCCATGTTGGGAATATCTTCTCCGAGGATCCAATTTTCTTTGAATCTTATTTCAATGCTGTTTTGCTTGAACGATTTGAAGAGTGTGATTAATTGAGCTGTATTCGAATGTAACTTATTTAATCGATAGTACTTTTTACCACTTGAAACGGTTTGGGAAATAATTCCGATTTTTTTCAATTTAACTAGTTCGCGCATTACATTAGCGGGATTCGAATTAGTTAAGCGCGCAATCTCTGCCAAATAAAACCGAACAGTGGGGAATCCTGTAAATAATTCAATCAAACGATACGCCGTGCGCGAACGGAAAAGATTTTTCATATGGATGTTTATTATTTGTATTATAAACAATAAACATTGTCAATAGTGCAATATTGGATAGTCGTCAAGTATATTTTTAATCCAATTTTTCGCATCATTTAGATTTTGAGATATTGTGCTAAAATCAATGCGTGGACTGGGCACTTCTGATTAAGTTCGCCCATATTATCGGGACTGCACTGGGGGTTGGCGGCGCGACCCTCGGAGAGATTTTCTATCTCAAATCCGAGCGCGACGGCAAAGTTGATCCGCATGAAAACGAGGCGTTGCGGACTATTTTTTATATGTTGCGGGTGGGGATGGTGATTTTGATTCTCTCCGGCTTCGGCTATCTCATCCTCCTGCGCCTGGAAGGCCATACCGCCCCGCTTCTGGGGGCGCGGGTATGGGCCAAGCTCACGATTATTCTGATTTTGCTGTTTGGCGTTGTGGCCTGGCATGCGCGTAAGGTGCCGATGTGGATTGGCAGCGCGGTGTCCTTGGCCAGTTGGTACGCGGCGCTCGTGATCGGCGCCTGGCGGGGGCTGAACAGTTCATATCTAACGATTATGCTCTATTATCTGGGAGCAATCGTCGTATTCGCGATTATCTTACAGATCATCCGCTGGTCGTTGAAGGTTAAAGCATGAACACGTTGACCGCATTGAATCTTGTACTACACATTGTCTTTGGTTTGCTAGGCGTGATGGCGATCTACTCCGCACTGGTGGTGCTGATGAAGGAGCGCCCGTCAGTTGGATTTTTGCGCTTTCTCTCAGTATCCGGCCTGCTGTTTATGCTGCTTGCGTGGATCACAGGCGGTTACTATTACACCACGTACTATGGCTCAGCTGTAAAGCCGATTATTAAGGCCGGTCAATTTAGCTGGGCACACACCTTGATCATGGAAGCCAAAGAGCACACATTTTTACTACTTCCTTTTCTGGTGGCCGTCTTAATGCTTGGCGTGTTGTTGGTTAATTCCAGCCTTCTCAATGACCCTCGAGTGCGTCGGCCCCTGGCGGCACTGGCAGGGGTTGCGTTTACAATCGGCGCCATAATCGCGCTTGCGGGAGTCGTAATCAGTGGGGCGGTGAGGTAAAAATGACACATAAAAACGTACACACGGTGTATGCGTTTGCGCTCAGCGCCTCGGTCACGGTTTTATTCATCGCGGTGCTCACGATTTGGGCGGATTTATACGCCCCGCTCAAAGATTGGCTTAAAACAATGTTCACGCACCACTGGATCGGCAAAAGCGTGCTCTCTGCCGCGCTGTTTCTAATTCTGGGCGGGATGATCGGCTTAATGGTTTCGAAGCCAGATGAGAACAAAATCGCGACCGCGCTTTGGATTCTCGTCGGTGCTTCGATTGTGAGTACTTTGGCAATCTGGATTTTTTATTTGATTGAAGCGTTGTAGTATCTTTGAAGATCGAAAGTTTCGCGTAACAGCAATCGTTATTTTTTTAAAAAACAACCCCCTCTGGATTTTTCGTCGCTGACGAATTTCAAAGAGGGGGTCGCGCATTGCTAATCAGGTTTGCGTGCAGCCTTCCGGCTGCTGCCCACAATTCCCACGCACAAAACCAGGAGAAACCCGAACAACCCGACAATGACCCGGTTCACTGCATCGAGCTCGAATTGCTCCCACGCCCCGACTCCCGCGGGGTATCCCAACACGGCACGCCCCGCCTGGGGGAATACCGCAGCGAACACCATGTAGCCGCTGATCACCAGTAGGCACACGGCAGAGAATACTTCGAAGATCCGGTCTACTATCTTCATCGCTCCACTCTTTCCCCGTGAGGTTGAATTTGGCTTTTGGCCTTCCTCTAGGGTATGAAGGTGTGAGTTGAGTCCGTAACCCTCAACTGGATGGGCGTGCGCGGTTACGGCGCGTTGAAACGCGTATTACACGGTGTGATGCAGGGTTACCGGGTCGCGGCCGAAGAGATTCGAGCCGAGGTAGTTCTCCCACGGGGTACAGGCTGCCCCCCACGCGGTCTCGTTAATCTCGTCCTCGGATAGGGAACGAATGAACTTGTGCAGCATGATCCCATCGCGGTACATCAGAATCCCTAAGGCCTGGCCATTCGGGAATCTGATCCGTGGCTCGCCTTCGACGCACGCGAAGGATTTCTCAATGTCAAACCCTCTGAGCCAATCGTGGGGTATCGACATTCCTCTCAGGCCGTCGAAGAACCTGGATAGGAACTCAAGATCCATCTTTTCCCCTCCTTTCCCCTGCGCGTGGGCGGTTAAAGTGCCGCACTACCGCGGCTAGTTCTGCCACTCGAGATGAGTAGCGCGCCAGATATCTCATGTGAGATACCCGCTGCGCTACTCACGGGCAGCAATCATAGGAGGATTTTCCGCTATTTTTTAATTTTCAAAGTGCCAATCTTAACAATTTGAGCGGTAATGAACCGTCTCAAAGTACCGCGCCATCTTAACAAATTATTACCCTTTTGTCAAGGGTTTTGTTGTATTTAAAGTTAATCGTTAAAAAAACCGTTGTTTTTAGACCACTTTAACTGTCCATTGATTTTTCCCTGATTCATCCTCTCCGCTCGGCGCGCACAGGCGCGCCTTCTGGTTTTTGTGCGCTCTAGCTTAAAGAAAAACCGCTCAGCAGAATTGCAAACTTAGCAATTTGGTGAGCGGCGTAGTTAGGCGAGTTGCCATTGGAGTTTTGCTCCAGCGCGGAAAGGAACAACACTTCCAATCTGTTCGGGCACAATCCACTCCGATTTGGTAAGCGAGATGGTGCCGTCGTTGAGAGGCAGTCCGTAGAACTCCGCGCCGAATCGCGAGGTAAAATCTTCGAGGCGATCGAGACACCCCACCTTCTCGAAAACTTCCGTGAGCACTTGAGGGAGCACCGGCGCGGTATACACGCCGCATTCTCCTTTCGCGCACTCCTTCTTCTCTCGCGGATGAGGCGCAGTGTCCGATCCGAGAAAAAACTTCGGATGGCCGCTCGTGGCTGCGGCGATGAGAGTGTCGCGATCATCGAAGTCCTTCGGCATTGGCATACAACCGTGGTGCGGCTGGATTCCGTAACCGATGACATCATTTA
>CAYIGD010000006.1:0-27742 GCA_964362865.1 uncultured Candidatus Saccharibacteria bacterium
TGGTGATTTTTTCCTAATACGCGCAAGTGTCGGACTTGTTTGACACTTGCGCGTCCATGGAGAGGAAGGAGAAACCTCTTTGGGTTTTCTTTCCTCAAGGTATTTAAAACGTAATCTTCTTGCGCCGGATGTAGATCGACTGCAAAATGCCGAGTGCGATCATATTAACCAAAAGCGAAGTGCCGCCGTAGGAAAGAAACGGGAGTGGGATACCGGTTACCGGCAAAAGCCCGAGGTTCATCCCGATATTGATGAAAAACTGTGCGAATAGCGTCACGCCGATCCCAAGCGCCAGCAACATCCCAAAGCGGTCATGCGCCACTTTTGCAACAGTGAGCACTTGGGAGAGCAACAGAGCAATCACTCCGATGAGGATAAACGAGCCGATAAATCCGGTTGCTTCCGCAAAACCGGCGAAAATAAAATCGGTATGCGCAACGGGCAAAAAGTTCAACTGCGACTGCGACCCGAACCCCAGCCCACGCCCAAAAATCCCGCCTGAGCCGATTGCGATTTGCGATTGCAACACATTGTATCCTGCTCCGAGCGGATCGCGGCCGGGGTTCAAAAATGTGACGAGTCGTTCTTTTTGATAATCGCGCAGAAACGACCAAAGTAAGGGTGAAAATGCCACGAATAAAAATCCGCATCCAGTCATAAGCATTCGCGAAAACCCAGCCGCAAGCACAATCGCGCTTGCGCCAATCACTACAATAACAGCTGTCCCTAAATCTGGTTGCGTAAGAATGAGTGCAATCGGAAATATTACGATCAGAAAAACAAGTACGAGCTCATGCACAGAACGCTCTTTTTCTTGTGAAAGCAGCGCGGCGATCGCGATTAAAAGAATTAGCTTTTCGACCTCCGAGGGCTGCAATTGAAATAGGCCAAGATTAATCCAACGCGTCGCGCCAAATGAAGTAATAAAAAATGAGGAATCATACAAACCCGAGAAAAGACGTGGGAGCGCTACAAGCCCCAACAATAATAGACCGGCAATAAACAGTACCGGGGCTAGAGCACGCAGGTTTCGGTAATCGAAAAATGTAAAAAAGAACAACAGAAAGAGCCCGATTAATGCAAACACAAGTTGCTGCAACCACAAATCAGTTACGCCGGTATACGTGATTGAGTAAATCACAACGATCCCAACCGCAGTCAAAATGATCGGGATGAAAAAAAGAGTTGGATTAAAGGCGCGCCAGAGCCGCCAACGCATTATTTCTCCGTCGCTGAAAACGTGGAGCCTTTTTCAATCGCGAGTTTTTTAATATGTGTCGCCTGAGCGATCTCGTCGCGGCGCGACGTAACAACGCTGAATGAATCTTCCGGAACAACCAAACGTAGAACGCCCACGATCTCATTTGGTTTTACCCCCTTGACGCGCCGACCCTCTTGTACCGCGCGGATCGCATCTCGAACAATCCCCTGTTCTACAAGCTCCGGCGTTAAGTGAAAATCAAGCCGAACGCTCAGTTCCTTCTCAGAAGAAATACGTACCTCGAGCACGTTTAATTCATCGCGAATCAACTCGCTCAAATCTTCGCAGCGCTCTGCGCCGGAAATGAATACCCTCAAAAGAGGTTGGCGCACTTTGACCTTATGTAACGCCCGCTGGGCAAGACCCAATCTAACGAGTGCGCGCACCATCGACATTTTTTTCTCAAGCTCTCGATCAATCAAATTCGTATTACCACTCGGCCACAGAGTTAGATGCACCGATTCGGACATTGCATCAGTGCGAGTCGCCTGGAAAATTACCTCCGCAATAAACGGTGCGATGGGTGCCAGAGCACTCGAGAAAGTTTGCAGTACAGCACACAGCGTCTTGGCAAAATGCTCGTCCACTCTGCGTCGAGAACGGCGCACGTACCAATTCGCTAAATCATCGACAAACTCTGCTACAAGGCGGCTGCCTTTATCGAGATGATAATGGTCATAGTTGCTCGTCATCGCCATTACGGTTGCGTTGAGGCGTGAAATAATCCATCGATCAAGCAAAGTTTCATGAGGTTTAGGCGCCACACCCTTTTTTGTTTGTAAAAACGTTTTGTAAAAAATGAGCGTGTTCCAGAGCGGACGGAGTGTATTTTGAGCCATGTCACGGACCATTTTTTCGGAAAAACGATAATCTTCGCCGAGCGTCGTGGAACTCATCAAAAAAAGCCGCAACGCATCTGCGCCCACTTGGTCAAACAACATTTTTGGCTCAACATAGTTGCGCAAGCGTTTGGCGAGTTTGCGGCCATCTTCGGCCAGTATAAGGCCGTTGACGATCACGTTTTTATACGTTGCACTTTCCATTAGAATCGCGCCGATCACATGCAAGGTATAAAACCAGCCGCGTGTTTGGTCAAGCCCTTCGGCGATAAAGTCGGCCGGGAAACCGTTTTGAAAGGTTTGCTTATTCTCAAACGGATAGTGCCATTGGGCATACGGCATCGAACCCGACTCAAACCAACAATCAAACACGTCTTCTATGCGAAGCATACTCTCACCACAGTTAGGACAAGAAATTATTAGCTCATCTATATACGGTCGATGTAGATCTTTTGGAACCGAACCAGGATCCCTAACTCGTTTTTTCAGTTCTTCGATAGAGCCAATACAAATAACAACTGGTTCCTTGTGACCGGGATTTGAACATTTCCAGATTGGAATCGGTGCCCCCCAAAACCGCCGGCGGGAGATGGCCCAGTCGCGCGCGTCTTCGAGCCACTTGCCAAAGCGTCCATCGCCCAAATGCTCGGGCACCCAGTGGATTGTTTTATTTAAATTGATAAGCCGATCTTTAATTTTTGAGACAGCAACAAACCATGAAGAAGTCGCCACATAATACAGTGGGGTTTCGCAGCGCCAGCAGAAAGGATAAGTATGTTTAATCGTCTGCCCGACATCTGAGACGAGGAGCCCTCTTTTTTTGAGATCGTTGAGGATGTTTTTATCTGCCTTCTTAAACCACTGCCCCTTCCAAGGCAACGCATCAACAACCATGCCGTCGTCATTGACTGATTTTAGTAGTGGAAGTTTATGTGATTGACTAAATTCAAAATCGTCTTGTCCGTAGGCCGGGGCAACGTGCACGATGCCTGTTCCTTCATCGAGTGATACGAATGGTGCTTCTCCAATATAAAAACGCTGACCTTTTTCTAAGAGGTAATCGAATAGCGGCTCGTACTCAACCCCCACTAGTTCTGCGCCTTTGACGCACTCGGACGTAATGGCGCTAATCTGCGCGGCAAGCGGCCCCCCTGCCACTCTTTTGGCAAGCGAGCGCTCCACGAGCGCACGGGATCCGTCCGTTAATTCAACAAGGCAATACGAAGCCGCTTTTGAAACAGCGAGTGCGGCGTTGGCCGGCAGAGTCCATGGTGTTGTTGTCCAGACCAGCAACGCGGCGCCCTCTAGTGCTTTTATCCCTTTTGCATTTTTAATTTTAAACTTTACGTACACGCTTGGATCGGACACATTGTCACGGTAGCCAAGATTCGTTTCAAAATTTGACAGTGGTGTGCCGCACCGTGGGCAATAAGGCATCGAGCGCTGCCCTTCGTACACAAGGCCTTTATCGAAAATCTGCTTGAAAACCCACCATACGCTCTCGACATACGAAGGGTCCATTGAGCGGTACGCATCTTTAGTTTGGATCCAGCGTCCCATCCGCTCCATAGTGTGAACCCATTCGTGGGTATAGCGTAAAACAATTTCGCGCGCTTTATTATTGAATGTTTCGATCCCGATGTTGCGGACAATCTCTGCACGGTTTTTAATCCCCAACTCTTTTTCAAGTTCGTACTCCACTGGCAAACCGTGGCAGTCCCACCCTGCGCGGCGCGGTACATAATAGCCGCGCATAGTTTTGTAACGCGTAACCGTATCTTTAATTGTCATTGCTAAAATGTGGCCATAATGCGGCAAGCCGGTCGCAAATGGCGGACCATCGTAAAAATTAAATTGTGGCCGCTTTTTATTTTCGGCTGATTGTTGGTCAAGCGTTTTCTCAAAAATTCCATGTTTTTTCCAAAACAAAAGAACGGCCTCTTCCAACTGCGCGAGTGAGGCATGAGGGTTGTAAGGAATTTCCAACGGAGGTCGCACGTTCTTACTATACCTTAAAAAATAGAATTGAGAATCGAGAATAATTTATTCGGGGGTGAATGGAGTCCTTTTTCGAAACCGCTCTGTCCACTCCTTTATTCTAAAAGGCGGGTTAGTTCGATTGACCGATCACCTATTTCCGATCAAGGGCTTCGTTCACTAAGCGGTCGGCGTGCGAGTTGAGGCGGCGTTGAACATGGGTATAGGTGATCTGCGAACCCAGTGCAGCCGCGCCTGCTAGGGCTTGTTCCCACAGCGGTTTGATGTGCGCGCTGCGGACCCGGTAATTGCCTTGCATCTGCTCCACGACAAGCTGAGAGTCTAACCGGACATCAATTGCGGTTGGAGCAAATTCACGAGCAGCGCCGAACGCATGAATCAATGCGCGGTACTCAGCTTGATTATTCGTCGCGTGCCCAATAACCGCACCTTTTTCATAGAGTAAGACGCCTGTGGGCGTGGTAATCACAACCCCAATGGCGGCCGGTCCGGGATTGCCGCGCGAGCCCCCATCGGCGTGCACGATCAGCTGCTCATGGCTCATTGGCTCAGATCAGTTCCGGAGTAGATCGAAAAGTCAAAGAGTCCTAGCAAGCGGCCGGAAGTGCGGTCAAGCTCGGCTCGCAGCCTTCGCTTTGCTGTACCAAAGTAGCCCGTCGATTCGATATAGTGTACCCCTGAGTCGATCACGCCTACCGAGGGCACGACAGAAAATACAATCCGTGGGTTGAGCGCTGAATCCAGTTCGGCGTGCGTGGTTGTTTCATCGCCGCTGAATGGGCTGCCGGGAGTCGGGTCATAATAAATGAACGGCTTAAAGCGCAGGCGCGCAACACCCCCTGCCCCAACGTTAATGAGCGCGCCGCGCTCATTGGGGAGGGTGAAGGTTTTCAAGTTCGGCCCGGTTAGTACGTTGCCCGAACCGTCAATCGGAATCACTTCAACGGAGGGAAAAATACTAAACGAGTTTAAATCATCTGTCGGAGCGTAGCCATTTTGATAATTGTGATGATTATCGTTGAGCGCATTGGACCAGCAAATGATCACGGTAGTAATTCCGGTTAAGTTAGAAACATCCAATTCCCGAGTTTCGTCTTTTGCCAGAGTGGGGGCGGTTCCGTTATCTCCCTGGTACTGGTCAATACCACTCAAGGCGGGATTGCAACCGGTGCCGATTTTATCCGCGTGAAACCAACTTCTGAGATCATATGTTTTTTTAAGGGAGTCGGCGAGTACCGTGCTATAGTTTTCAACCACTGTTTCGCCCGGCAGATCCAAACTGTCGTATGCGGGCAGGATAGTGCGGAATGTTTGCGTCAGCGCTTCGGTAGATCCGGCCGGATCGCCGGTTTCAAACGCGTGGTCATAGCGCCAGCGCAATAAACCCTCTTCAATGCCCGCGCGCGCTACTTGATACGCGACGGTGCTGTCTTCCAACGAGCCAGTCAATCCGACGTTTTGCAGTGTCAGCTTCCCGACTCCAAACGCCGCGGCAGAAATGACAGACACAATTAAAAGGGTGATCAGCAAAGCACTCCCTGAAGCGAAGTGATGCGTGATGAGTGATGAGTGATAAGTTCCGAACAATTTCGGATCACTATTGCCCCCATTCGTCACTCGTAATTCGTCACTCGTAACTTTTTTTATCATATTCTTAATATGTTTTGATTCCATAATAACCTGATGTGACGGTCGTCCGAAGAGTAGTGGTTGTTACCTTTTGATCACTTAAAGATTTGCTCGGCGCGATCTCCAACACCATTTCCACAAAGGGCTGACTCACGAGCGCAGCGGTTGAGACCACCGGCACGGGCGAGAGCAGACGGAAATCTTTTACGTTCAGCTCCGAAGGTGTAATTGAAACTGATTCGGCATCGGTTTGAGAAATAGTGCGCCGCTCTAAGCTCCCATTTCCAGAAGGGTCAACTTTGCGGAAAAATACATATTGCTCGTTCGGATCATTGCTACTAATCGCAACTAATAGCCGTTTACCGTGCGCGATCCCGTCCGTGTTTGTGTCTAATGCAGCATTGACGTCGGAAATCAAGTCTTCATCCTCTGTTTCATCCACGATCGCAAACCCCGCCACAATGGCCGTATTCGTACTTCCGCTGAATTCTTTGCCCGTGAGTATTCCGGCCGCCCGGCGTGCTTCGAGCGAAATTGCTTCAAGTGAAAACTTACTGGCTTGAGAGGTGATTTGCACGTCATCGCTGCGGGATTGGGAACCGATCGACGCGGAAAACGCGCTGAGGGCAACCATGACCGCCATCAAAAAAATTACGGAGGAAATGAGGATTTCAATCAGGGTAAATCCAGGGGAACGCATTAGAACTCCGGGTTCCAGTTAGTGAGAATCGTGGATGATTCTACACTCTCACGCCGGCCTTGCGCTTCCCACGAAACCTGGGCGGTAACTTGAATTGCCTGAGGACCGATTGGGAGCGTACCGCCAGCGCAACTGGGCAATGCGCATAATCCCCCGCTTGATTGGTCTTGGACCTGGCGCAGACGCACTTTGCGCTCGAATACGCGCGCGATTGCCGAATCATCCGGATCAATTGTATTCAGCACGTACGCCAAGCTCACAAACGCGCCGTGCGAATTATCGAGCAGTTTACCGTCTTTCGTTAAATAGATTTTTTCTGCTTTTTCGACCGAATCCTGCTGCATGTTTACCGGAACTCCCGTACCTGCCCCCTCACCGAGCGTACCGCCCGCTGCCACAGATTGCGAACAAACCTGCGCTGGTAAATTGTCTTGATCGCAGTACAGTGCCTGCCATTTTTTCAGGGTTGCGTTAAAGAATAACTCCAACTCCCCGCTCGCACCCGTATTTTGTAGTCCGCACGCGTGGTCCGAATTACCAGATATAGGAAACTGAGTACAAAAACCGGATACACCTGCCGCGCCGTCATCAACCTTCCATGTTGTTAGGCCTTTGCCGTCAATCCAGCGACTATCACGCGTTTGGCGCATAATCTCGACTGCTTCGTTGGCAAGATGATATGCGATTTGGCGGTCTGCCGCCCCTTGCCCGGCGCGCAGCGCAGCAGATCCCAACCCAACCACAGCACTCACCACCGTAATCAGGACTCCGGAAGCCAACAGCGTTTCGAGTATCCCAAAACCCCTACCTAAGTGATGCGTGATGAGTGATGGATGATGGGCTCCGAACGATTTCGGATTATGATTACCCCCATTCGTCACTCGTAACGCGTAACGCGTAACTCTTTTCATTGTTCTCCTATCGTAACAGTCCCGGTAACCCGATTAAATGTTACAAACTGATCAAGCTGCCGAGCGGATTGCGGGTCGCTCGATTCATTGATGCGCGTGTTTCTCAGTTGCAGCGCAATCTTGTCACCGGTAAGCGCTTGGTCGCACAGCATATCGTAGGCCACGACCTCCCCTAACCCAAACTGAAATTGGCAGCTTGTGGCCCCACTGGTGCCGTCAGAAATAGCAATGATTCGAACACTAGGAGCGAAAAAATTACGGTCAATCACTGTAACGTTCCCTGTGCCGGTTTGCCCGCACGGCGAGCCTGTTTGAGCAATAGCGTTTGTTACCTCCACCACGTCATATTCCGTGCTGGTTGTAGAAAACGTAATCGCGTAGCAGTTAATCTGAAGACTCCCTTGGCGCGGAGCAAGGGCAAACCCATGCGAACGAAGGAGTGCGTTGCGCATCTGCTGCGCGGCTTGGGTCAGATTATTTTTTTCTTCAAATGTACGGAACGCGGGAATAAAAATCGCGAGCAGAATGACTGAAACCGTCAATGTAACGAGTAGTTCGATCAGGGTTACGCCAGGGCGTTTCATCGAGCGATCGGGAACAAGAGATAGCTCCCATTGGCCACATATTGAAAACCACCTTCGCTCCCACGCCAAACCTTCCCACCCCACGCTTGGAGCGAGCAATCAGTCTCGTTTTGTACGCCAGTTAAGGCCTTCGGGCCGTCGGGGTCATCCGTATTTTCGAGCCACGCCATCAGCATATATCCTTTTCCAACCGGGTTGGCTATACCAGTCAAGTTGAAGATTGGCAGAATCTGCGATCCAAAACACGCGGTTTGCACATCATAGGTGGTGCGGTAAGAATAAGAGTGGTAAAACCGCACATTGGGAGCCTGCGCCACGAAGTCATTAAATTGCGGATCATTGGCTACCCGTGAGAGCAACCGCTCATCGACTAACGCTTTCATAAAACTTGCCGCGCTCGCATAATTACCCTTATCGTCATCGTCCCCTGTGTAATCCCCGCTCGAGTCCGGTGGGAAAACCTTTTTTATCAAACGGTATTGTTCTGTAGTAGCAGCTACTAGGTGTAAATCCGACTTGCGCCGCGCGTCACGCGCGGATTTGCGAGCCGCGCCCATGGAAATGACGACCATACTTGCCAAAAGCCCGATAATGACGATTGAGATCAGCAATTCAATAAGGGTAAAACCTATCGATCGTTTATTACTCATAGCTAACCTTATCTTACTCCAATCTTAAAAAGTGAGCGTGACATACCAGTGGATGATCGGATCAGCCCAAAACAGCGCGATAAACGTCCCGAGCACTAGAAACGGGGCAAACGGGATCGCGTCCTTCATTTTTGCTGATTTGAAAGCGATCAAAAACGTAGAGGCAAGGGACCCGAGCACAAACGCGCTGAAAAGCGCGACAATAATCGCTGGGAATCCCACGAAAAGCCCCATTGCCAGTGCGACAACCACGTCCCCCTCGCCCATCCAACGGCGCCGGCCCAGCAAAACTAAGGCGCCCAGGGCCGCTGCCCCCACTAAGGCGCCCAGGCCATAGGTCAGCAAGAGATCCAGTCCGGCCGCAGCACGGGTCGTTGTTGTGTTGAGCAGGGCGCGCGTAATCCAATAACTGGCCCCGACTACGATGGCGGGCACCAAGGTTTCATACGGCACAAGCAAGCGATTCAAGTCGTAGAACGCGGTCACGAGCAAGAGACAGCCCATAAAAACGAGGAAAGCGGCGTGCACTGTCAGGCCGAAATATACATAGGTGAGGTAGAAAAAGAGCGCGGTGGTGATTTCGACCAGCGGATACTGGATGCTGATCGGCTTTTTACACCCGTAACATTTACCGCGTAATAAAAGATAACTGAGTATGGGAATCAGCTCCCACCACGAAAGCTTTTTTTTGCAGCGCGGGCAGCGCGAACGCTCGGTTAAAAGCGTATCGATTTGGTCGAGCCGATAAATGACGGCATTTAAAAAGGAGCCAATCGCAAGGCCCAACAACACAATCAAAAACGCGGTTCCCTCCATTACCTTTAGTATGCCCGATTCCACCAACTATACAAATCCCGACGCGGCGTCGGGATTTGTATATCACGTACTTAACCTAAAAACACTTAGTCGTTGGTAATGCAGTACTCCTTTGCGGCCACTACGGTTGTACTACACGTTACACCAGTTGAGGTATCAACCGCATCCGGATCATTCGCATTCTCCAGCTGTAGCGCACGAAGAGCGTAGTCATCGAATGTAACTGCTGTCACAGCGTATGTGTAGTCAAAAGCAGCTGTATTTTTCGGATCTTTAGGAACGGTTTTTACGTAACCATTCTCAATAAGCGACTCAGTTCCTGTCGCGCTCCAAGGACCTGTGCCTGAGAAAGCCGACCCGGCAATATTGACATAACGCTCTGGATCTTGGTCTGACAAGAAAAGCTCGAGCGCTCCTTTGATTGTCCGCAGGTCGGATTTGCGCGTTGCGTCGCGTGCTTTTTCACGCGCGCCACCCAGGGCAACCAAGACCATGGCGGCCAAAATACCGATAATGGCGATTACAACCAGCAATTCAATAAGTGTAAATCCGCGTTTTCGTATCATATAACTCCTTCTTTAATGAGTGCTTTTGACTCTCGCGAGAGTGTGCAGTCAAAAACCCCCTCCACAATCCCTCTTATCGACCGGCGTCTAGCAAGAGGTCTCTATCTCTAGTTAACTCTGTGTGATGCGTACTCGTCAAGTACTAGGTGGGGACAGATTAAGGACAGGTAAAATTGCCCGCTGCGTCAGGTACGGTCACACCGCCGACATACACCTCGTAGCGCCCGGCGGGGACATTCCCTTCAAGTAGTTTGGCAAATACAAGCACGGCCTGGGGCTTCTTGCCGCCTTCAAACGGCTCCCCGCTTTGGCCTTTTAAGCCGGAACTGCCGATTGAGCAGCTTGGTTCGAATCCATAGTAAAACTCATTCGTATTCAAGGGATCAATCGGCACACGCTGAATAAATCCTTCGGTTTGCACCTGATACAACGCGGGGGTCCCCTGCCCTTCCAAACCCGTACAGGAGGACGTGCACCAAAAATTGTTGGTCGAGTCGTCTTCACTTGTTTCGGCACCACCGCCAAATGTATCGTCTGGGTAAGCGCCGTGTCGGCCGTAATAGCTTTCCAGAGTAGCGCGCAAGGTGCTCAAGTCGGCTTTACGGGCCGCGTCTCGGGTGCGCTCGCGCGCGCTCGTGAGGTTGACCAAAATTAAGGTTACTAAAATTCCGATAATAATAATCACCGTAATGAGTTCAATGAGGGTAAACCCCGCTATGCGGGAATGATGCGTGATGAATGATGGACGATGAATAGGGAAACTGTTTTTCATGCTTGACGTATCCGATCATGCATCATGCGTAATGTATAATGCATACTGTGTGTAAATTGTTCGTCATGTGTGTAATGCATAATTTTAATCCTATCTTCTCACTGTCCACGTAGTCTGCCCATTGAGGTTGTCACGGATCAGCGGTGATCCAAATTGAATAGGGGCACCGCAGGGATCTTTATACTGAGCCGGATTACGCGCGTGAGTATCCGGGTCGCGATCATTCTCTAAGCGGGCGACCACGACAATGAACTTGCCGGGGCGTAGCTCGCACTGCCCGAGCCCAGTACCCGCGAATACATCCCCAGAATAATATGCGTATGTTTGCCCACCGTCTTGGGGATAGACGCTCCCGCTCCCGGCCCCGCCTCCGGGTGTCGGAGTTAAGGTAGGAGTGGCAGTAGTCGACGGAGTTGGGGTAAAACACCCCGGTAGACACGGGGTGGCCGCGTGCACAGGCGGGATAAAAGGTGCATGATCCAGAATGCTTAATTGCCGACCGTTATAGGGGTCGATTGGCAGTTGTTGGATATATTTTGGCGCCAATAATGCGGCCAAACCGCTCCAGGAGTAGCTGGAATACCAATCTCGGTTATTCCACCCCACCGGCCCGGAACTTGTGCCGAGTGTACTCGGGAATACGCCCACATCTGAAGCGTACGACTCAAGCGCGGAAATGATTGTATTCAGATTGGCTTTGCGTTGCGCGTCGCGCGCTTTGAGGCGGGCGTTGGACATCGCAACCAAAATAAGAGCCGCTAGGATTCCAATAATGAGAATCACGGTCACGAGCTCGATCAGCGTGAAGCCGGATCGCAACCGACTCGAATTTTGAGTATTCATGGACATTGTACGGGAGTGTTGGTGTAGTAAAACAATGTATGAAACCGCTCGAATTGAGGACTGCCGGCAAACCGCGCGCCCTTCAGTGGCCCGGCTACGCAGTCGGCAGTTGTGTTGGTTTGGTACTTACGTATCTGGTGGCGGTCGGAATCATCGCGATTCTCAAGCCAACCATAGGTCTCAAGCACATCTGCGTTGTAGCGCACAGCATACGTCAATGCTTCGCACCCTCCCGCGGCTTCTGAATTAACCGGATCGACTGGCAGTTGGATAAATGCCGCTAAAATTTGTTGCAGGTTCTGCCAGCTGTAACGCTCGTCGCCGAAATTGCATACGTCCAAACCAGGAGTAATGTCCGTGTTTACGCTCAAGGCACGTTTACCGTTGTAGTTCGGGTTCGTCGGAAAGGTCCCGCGCTGGGAAATATAGGTTTCAAGCGCGGTCGCAATCGAGCGGATGTCGGCTTTGCGCTTAGCGTCTCGGGCTGTTAAGCGCGCGGAGCTGGCTGAAACAAGCGCAACCGCCGCTAAAGTCGCGATAATCAGAACAACGATGAGCATCTCGATTAAGGTAAACCCCGCTATGCGGGAATGATGAATTGGGAAACGGTTTTTCATGCTTAACGTATCCGAGCATGCAGCATACGTAATGTGTAACACATACTGTGTTCTCGTTGAATGTAGCGCATATTCCTCCTTACCCTAAGTTCGCAATGTTATAGATCGGCATGAGAATCGAGAATACGAGAAACGCCACTCCACCCCCAATCACCAACATAATCGCAGGTTCCAACAAAGAGGACAAACCTTTAACCTTGGTCGCGGTTTCATCTTCGTAGTAGACAGCGAGGTTATCAAGGATTTGTTCGAGTTTACCAGTTTGCTCTCCCACGGCAAACATTTGCGCCACGATGACGGGGAAAATCGGGTTTTGTGAAAGTGGCACCGACATCGGAACTCCCCGTTCCACCTGGCTGGCAACCTCAATCAGGCCATCGTAGTACAGTTTGTTGTCAATCACGGCTGCCACAATTTTGATCGCCTCGATAATCGGGATCCCGGACTGAACGAGCATGCTCATCGTACGGTTCATGCGCGCCATATACGCCCCTTGGTTCAGCCCGCCAAAAATCGGGAGGCTGATCTGCATGTGATTCCAAAAAGCACGCCCAGTACCTGTTGACGTGATAAAAAACCGCACCGCCGCCAGCGCGCCAACCACAATCAGAATTGCCAAATACCAGTACTCAATCATGAAGTCGCTTAAAGTAATCAAAATGCGCGTGGAAAACGGCAATTGCGCTCCCGCTTCTTCAAAAATTGATTTAAGCTGTGGAATCACGCGCACCATCATTAAGATTGCGACTCCAATCATCGCAACGAAAATAAAGGCCGGATACAGCAAAGCGCTGCGAATTTTCCCCGAAAAACTCGCTTCGTTTTCCATTTGTTCTGCCATGCGCTTTAAGACCACATCCATTTTGCCGGATTGCTCTCCCGAGCGGATAATCGCGATATAGACTTTGTTAAACGCGTGCGGGTGTTTGGCAATCGCGGTCGAAAAACTATATCCCGCTTCCAGGTCGTGAATGATCGTGGTGACTGTGGTGCGCATGACCACATTGCGCGTTTGCGCCAGTAACAGATTTAATGCTTGGCTAAGCGGCACGCCGCTTCCGATCATTGTCGCAAGCTGGCGCGAAAAGAAAACGCGCTCTTTTAAGGAAATGCGATTAAACCAACTAAGAATTAGGTCCATAACCAGTGATGAGTGATAAGTGATGAGTTATGAGTGGGAAACAAACCGCGCATGCCCCTGCAGGCACTCATCACTCGTAATTCGTAATTCATCACTGGCATTAGTAGACCATCATCTTAAACGCCTTCTGATCAACAGCCCAGGTCAAAGCGTCGTCGAGAGTAATTTCACCGCCGGAAACCAATTCAGAAAGCACCTTGTCCAGACTAATCATCCCTTCGGAAGCCGAGGTCTGAATTGTGTTTTGAAGTTGGTGGGTCTTGCCTTCGCGGATAATGTTGCGCACGGCAGAATTGGCGACCATGATCTCGGTTGCCACAATTCGCCCGCCGGAAGTACGCGGAATTAATCGCTGGGAAACGACTCCCAGCAACACGGCGGCCAGCTGCAAGCGCACCTGTTGTTGCTGGTGGGGCGGAAACACATCGATCATGCGATCCGTGGTTTGGGCGGCCGAATTGGTATGCAGGGTCGTCAGCACCAAGTGCCCGGTTTCCGCAATCGTGAGTGCCGCCTCGATCGTCTCAAGGTCACGCATTTCCCCAATTAACACGACATCTGGGTCTTCGCGCAGGGACGCGCGCAGGGCCCGGGAAAACGAGTTCGTGTCCGAACCTATTTCGCGCTGAGATATCATTGATTTGCGGTGGTTGAACACGTACTCGATCGGATCCTCAATCGTAATGATGTGCTTACTTTGACTCTGGTTGATGAGGTCAATCAGCGCTGCCAGCGTCGTGGATTTCCCATGCCCGGTCGGACCAGTAATAATCACTAAACCTTGAGAATGGGTCGTAAATTTCTCCAGAATTGGGGGTAGTCCCAACTCTTGTAACGTACGGATTTGGTAGGTAATGAGGCGCAACGCCACGGAGATATTCCCCTTTTGGTAAAACACGTTCGTACGAAAGCGCATGTCTTTGTAACCGAACGAGAAGTCAATCTCTTTGCGGTGCTTCAGAGATTCGGCCTCTTCGTCGGTCATAATCGATGTCCCCAACTTTTCGGTTTCCTCTGCCGTGAGCACTTCCCCGCCTTCCACCGGCAGCAACTTGCCGTCTATGCGTAACGTAGGTCCGAGTCCGACAGTAAGATGCAAGTCCGATGCCTTGCGATCAATCGCGTGATCAAGCAGTTTCTTCATTTCCGGATTTAAGCGTTCCATAATCCTCCTTCAGGTTGATCTTGCGAGCGGCACATATGATCTCGATGGGTTTGCAAGCGCTTTGGAAGCGCAGCGTTCCAATAAAGCGCCCTGAGAGATTATATGTGTCGCGACTGTTGGTAACTCGTCATTGCGCATATCTTCCTTACTCACTCTGCGTAACCCGCAAAACTTCGTCGAGTGTGGTGAGCCCGTCAAAAACCTTGAGGATGCCATCTTGCTTAATCGTAATCATCCCCTCTTTGACCGCTGCTTCTTGAATCCGCGAAGCAGGGGCACGCTGGACCGCGAGCTGCTCGACCGCATCAGACATCTCTAGAACCTCAAAGATCCCGATTCGACCGCGATATCCTTCGGAGCACTCTTTGCACCCTTTACCGCGATAAAATGCCGGTTCCGGATGCTTCAGCGTCCCGAGCTCCTTGAGCAATTCAGCTTGGACGGTTGCAGGTACGGTAATTTTTTCTTTACAAGTGGGACAAATTTTGCGCACTAAGCGTTGGGCGACAATCGCGTTGATCGAAGTTGTAATCAGGAATGGCTCCACCCCCATATTGACAAGCCGTGGAAGCGCCCCGGCGGCATCGTTGGTGTGCAACGTGGTGAGCACAAGGTGCCCCGTGAGTGCGGCGTGAGTGGCCATCTGGGCCGTTTCCCCGTCCCGAATTTCACCAACCATAATGATATTTGGATCTTGGCGTACAACTGAGCGTAACCCTTCCGCAAAACTAAATCCGATTTTGGGCTTCACCTGCGTCTGGTTCACCCCCGGGATTTCATATTCCACCGGATCCTCGAGCGTGATCACGTTCACTTGGGTGGTGGAGATGCGTGCCAAAATCGCGTAGAGCGTCGTGGATTTTCCGCTGCCGGTCGGGCCGGTCGACAAAATAATACCATAGGGCTTCACAATATTGCGCTTAACGCGCTCAAAGCTTTGGCCGCTCATCCCAAGTTTTTCAAGCGTCATGATGCCTTCGGATTTATCCAAAACGCGCATCACTACTTTCTCTCCGTGAACCGTCGGCAAAGTTGAGACGCGCAAGTCCACTTCTTTACCTTGATATGTCACGTCAAAACGCCCGTCCTGCGGGATCCGCTGTTCGTCAATTTTTAATTTTGAAAGAATTTTAATCCGCGAAATCACGGGCGCCTGCAGTTCAGCTGGGAAACGTACCACCTCCCGCAAGATCCCATCCACGCGGTAACGCAACCGAACATATTCCCGCAATGGTTCAATGTGAATGTCAGATGCACGCTGTGCGATCGCCAAAACGATGATCGCTGCCACAGTCTGGGGGATAAATCCCTTGCGGACCACCTGCGCGAGATCGTTAACATCGGTTAATTTCTCTTTCACAAAGGTGTCAAGATTGTGGGCCTCCATTGATTCAACATCTTCCACACTAGCCGAGGAGGTGGAGACAACTTGGCTAATTTCAGCCGTTTTAATTGCGACCACACCCGCAGGTGTTTCCTCGACGGGCGCAGATTTTTTCACCGGGGGTGCTGACGCCTGCTCGCTTGGCGATGAGCTGGGAGTGGAAGAGGTCGCGTTCGATTGTGTCAGAGGGATCTTATCTGTATGCTGCGGGGCGGATATGCGCACAATCTCGGGCTCCACACCCTGCTGATTGATATATCCTTCAAGCGCGTGCTGGATCCCCTCTTTGGTTGCTTGAAAAAGCTCGATCCCGATTGAATTTTTCTTTTCGATAAACCCCAGCACATCTTGAACTGCGGGATTAGTGGGATGCAGCGCCGCGACACGAATCGTCTGTGGTGCAGGATTGGCAAACACCACCATTTGGTACTTGGCGGCTACCTCCGGGGGAAACTTGGCGAGCACGCTATACGGGATCGTGCGCAAAAGCAAATTGATTGATGCTAAAACTGAATAGGGTGTCGTACTACCCGCTCGGTGTGCCCCACCCTTATACCAACGCAGCGCATCTTCGATATCACGATCTGTTGCGACTGCCAATTTAATATCAAACCCTTTGGAAGAGCGAACCGCGCTCAATACCTCATTCATGTCCTCACGCACGCGCGCCGGGTTCGAAAGCGCCAATTTCAAGTGCGTGCCGTCTGCCTCATAGACGACCATCCGATATTTCTTAGCGATTTCTTGATCAACGCGGGAAATAACTTCCAAGGGAATTCGCCTTCCCTTGAGTGCGACAAACGGAATCCCTAAGACAACCCCCCAGGCGCGCGCGAGCTGTTCAGGCCGGACCGAATGCTGGGAGAGCAAGAGTTCGTTGATTTGTTCATAGGTTGCTCCGGACTGCTTAATCGAGTCCGCGGCGCGCTCGCTCAAGGCGCCTTGCGTGCGTAAAACGTCAAGTACGTCGCGTGTTGTCTTGGGTGAAGACGTGTTCGAGAGTGCATTCACCGTGATCCTTAAAATCCGGCAAACGGGTTTTGACGATACCGTTCGGTTTGATCAACTGTAACCGGCAGATTACCAAATGGGCGCAACCCTTCGGTACGATCTGCCAAATCAATATCTAAAAATTCAACGTCTACTTTAGGGATGACCACTGCGGCCCCTGGGCGTTCCCCCGTCGCGTGCCGGATCCCGAAAAAAATCCAAGCCGCAAGCCCTGCGAGAACCACAACGGCAAAAATAATTGAAGAAATCGAACGAGTTGCTTGATTCACGGCTTGTCCTTTACGCTCGGGGTCGCCACGGGAGTCGCGCTACCTGTTAACGCATCGGCGGCGGCACCCTGATAGAGCATTTCTAATGTAAAGGTGGTCGTAAGATTCCCTTCCGTGCCACCGGATAAAGAAATTGATTGCACGATAATCGGTCGGCGAGACGATTCAATCAGGGCCAAAAAGCTTTGTAGTTGCTCAAATGTGCCAGTAGTCGAGATCGAAATTGGCACCCCCCCGGGCTTCGGGACGGTGTCAACCGAGAGCGAGTTAATTTTCATTTTACTCTCAGCGGCAATCACTTCCAGCTGCACAAGCACTTCGGGCAATTGCGCGTCGCGGGGAAACGCCAGGTTCAACTCCGTGGCAGCACTTCGGGTGCTTTCGATCCCGGATTTCAGCTTGGTCAGCCGTTCCACCTGTACTTCAGCTTCCTGTGTTAACCGACGATTTTCTTGGGAGGCGGTGCGCAAGGTGCGTACGGCGCTAATCGTTGGTTTGGTATACCACCACGTCACCGCCCCGACAATTAACACACATACTACAATCGGGATCGGGGATCTCTTGGCATGAAAAACATTCTTTTGGTTCATGGCGTCACCGCCGACGTAGCAGCTGGGGTTAGCTTGACCGTGGGCTCTTCTTTGGGAGCGCGCGGATCACGCAATACTATAAGCGGAACTTTTAACACGATCGAAAATGTTGCTTTCGCGCTCTCCCCTTCTTTCGTAGCCGGAGTCACCGCAACCGAAGAAAGCTTCACCTCGTTGAACCCGGGTTGTCCATTAACGCTGTAGTCGCGCAGGGCAACGTAGGCCTTAGCGACATCGGAGAACGAACTTGTTTCCCCATCAATTCGAATTGAACCATCTTTATTGACCGTAAAACTGTTGTATTTCGCTTTGATATAGGTAGCGGCTTGCAAATGCGTTAAGAGCTTAGACCACAAGAACCGGCTATCGAGCGCCTTGACGTACTCTTCGATTTGCGTCTGGAGCGCCTTGCCTTCCCCAATCACCGTTTGCGCATCCGGATTAGTCAGCTCAATCAATTTCAGCTCGAGCACGCCTTGCGTTAAACTCTTTTCACGCTTGGCGGAAGTATGCATTAAAAAAAGCAGCGCGTTCAAGGCTAAAAATGCAACCAGAAAAATCAGCACACCGATGCTGCCATTCAAAAGACCTCCACCCGTGTTCCCTTTTCCGGTAGGGGGTGGCGCATGACCGACAGATTGAGATACAGGCGACGTACTGTCCACGCCCCTCCTCTTCTTCTTTTACTCTAGTGATCTTAACCCAAATCTGTCAATCGTAACAGGTTATTGCTCTGTGCGTACCCTCGGCGCCAAAAAACTACTGAAGCCGGGCGGAGGGAACAGGGAAAGCTGCCCGTCGGATTCAACGACAACTCCAAAGGCCGTCCGTTCGGCAAGCGTGCGCCGCCCAAGATTAATAATCTGCTCCCCTACAATCGAGCCGTGCACGACAAGGGAATCCGTGGGAGATGTGTTCGGGGCAAAATCAATCGTCCCAAGTGGAACAAAAAACGCGGCGTTCACTCGTTGCGAGGTGTCTCCAAAGCGCACCTGTGCTCCTGGGGCAGTGAGGATAAATCCGGCCGAAGCAGTTGAATCGCGATCCACGTTTTCTTGAATCAAAACATCTCCGTTGTTAACGATGAAAGTCGTCGGACGCGTAATCTGCGTTCCACCCGCAATTATCAGATTGCCGTTGACTCGTACAATCACGCCGTCGGGGTATTGTGCGTACGGAAAATCTGTCAAAGAAGGAAACTGGCCGCTGATTGTGGTATCCCCACTATTTCCCCCTGCAAAGTCGAGGTGCGCCCCGGCGTTCAGGCGGGCAATATTTTCTTGCATGAGCTGATTTCGATACGGACTCGTTGGATTCCAACCCGCAGTTGAGTCCTCACTAATCAAGTAACTTTGCACTCTTCCCGCTCCCGGGGCAGCCGAAATACCTTGCTGCCCAAGCCCGCTCGCGATTGTTCCGCCGGTTGCCAGCCCCGCACCCGTAATCTGCCCTCGAGCATAAATTGCCGAATCCGCCCCGCTCAAAAAACTTGCTCCCACGGCGATGAAGCTGCGAATAATAACCTGACGCCCGCCCCCGAATGTGAGCGTGGTCGTTGTGCCGGCTAAACGTGTCCCGCTCGGCGGGGCGCTATCGACCAGCAAGGGAAACGAGGTACTGACTTGCGCGCTGTAGACGGCCTCCAGCGCGCTCACCACCGATTCTCCGGTGACTGTTAGAGTGACAAGTGTGACAATCATCGACTCCCCCGGAAACTGGGACGCAAATTCCGCACTGCGCACATACGCATGTGCCCCCGTATGAAACTCTTGCGGACCCACTCGTAACGCTGTGTCGGTCTGAGAGAGAGTCTCCAAAGGGGTTGTCCCCGCTCGCACAGGTGCATTCCCAAACCAGACCATTACCACAAGGGCAATCGCTAACCGCACGAAAAAAATTAGGGGGCGGTGATGTTGTAACACAGCACTAGATCCTCGGCTGGAATTGAACCAGACCATGTGAGAGTGATAAGACTCTGCTGTGCCGGCTGCTGGGTGAACACCGCCGTATCCGAACAACCGCCGGTTGAATCTGACACGAATCCAACCCACCCGGGGAATATTTGGTCATCAACCGTTGCCCCTGCTACGACCGAACCGGAGGGGTTCACAAGCGTAATTTTGACGTACGCCACTTGACCGCTCACAAATGTTGCTTTAGGCGTGGTACGAGCCGCCTCCCCGAACGTTTCTTTTTGAATCGCGTAGAGCGTTGTGAGCGCAGCTGCGGCAGTATCCGCGTAAAAATACGCCGTCCCCTCACCTCCCCGAAAAATCGAATACCGTTTTGCTTTCCCCCCCAAATCGGAAAGTCCCCACAGATCGCCGCCGACCAGATTGATCTTCGAGCGCAATGCCTTAAGAGTCGTCAGTGGCGTTTGGGCTGCGTGCAGCGCGATACGCCCGCCGCCCCCTGCCCCGCCCGGGGCGCTGTCATTGTTTCCTCCCTTCCCGCCGGTTGCCGAAAAAGAATATCCGCTCGCGCTCGTGGAAACGGTGACGGTTGCGGCGGAAACGTATAGCGTTCCACCTGCTCCCCCGCCTCCCTGAGGCGCCCCGTCTTTGTACACCGAATCGTTTACGTGTGCATTCCGACCATTCGCGCTCATCGAGGCGGCCGCATCCATGATGAACGCCCCGCCGGCAGTAATCAGTGCTCGTCCCCCGCCCGCGCCGTATGTGTCCGTGGTATTATCCCGTCCGCCCGCTGATCCGAGTTCAATTGGAAAGGCCTCGCTGTCGTTGGGCGCGCCCGGGTTGGCAAAATTTTGCCACGAATCGTCCCCGCCTGAACCGCCCGGCCCGCCGTGCCCTCCGCCGGAAAACCCTTTATCGTTTTGACGCGTGCCCGCCCCGGAACCGGCCCCCACATTGCTTGAAATCGGCCCGACATAACCTTTGCCGCTCACGTCAATCGCCGAACCATTGATCGTCACCGCGCCCGTAACGGTCAAATCCACTCCGCGTAGAGGCATTGTGCCGGTTTTAGCGGTCGTAAATACTCCTTGCCCCGCCGACATATACGGCGGGGCAATTGTTTCAAACGTGGGGGACGCGAAAAATCCTTTCACATTCTCCGAAAAAAAATCGTTATTCGAAAAATTTTCAAACTTGGAAAAATTGTAGCCGGAATCCAAGTGGTAAAAATTCATCACGATATCGTTAGCACCGTTCCAATTACTGGCCACCAAATCAAATTCCTGACCGCCCTGATTGAGATAGAGAATGTTGAGATACGCGGGACCAGAATTCTCGTAGTAACGCAGGTTGGAAATGACGTGGTCGCCAGCGGCAAGGGAGATATCAAGCGTCCCCGCCCCGTCTTGGGAGTACTTGACGTTACCGATATTAATCGCCACCGCATCGTCGTGCTTGATGCGCAACTTTTTTCCCTGATTGGGAATGTTTAGGGTCAGATTTTTGGCTTCCGCCACAAAATTGTCTTCGTACATCAACTCTTTATATGAAGTGGGGCCGTAGTGCGTGACGGTAGAACCGTCTTTAACTGTCAGTGAGCTCAAAGCGCGCGCGCCGCCTTCAAAAGTCACAATCGGGGCGTTTTGATGTGGGCCCTTTTGGATTGTCACATCCTTGCCATCGATATTGCAGTCGTTGACGGAACCGTTCCACGTGTCTCCTAACAGTATTTCCCCTTTTCCGGTAATAAAGAAGGTGTATTCCGTGGTGGATTTAGGCTGGATCACAACGCTTCCTGCCCCACATTCAACCCAAGGGGTGCCAAACGCGGTCGGCAGCACCCCCCCGAATACGAGCCAGAGCCCTACCAGAGTAAGTATGAGTGCGCTGATTGGGCGCCGGTAGCGTGAAAGTATCGCAATCAGGAAATGACGTGCGTTCAGGGGAGGGGTACTAAGTTCGCGGTGAGAATCTGCGCGTTCCTCTACGATGAGGTCCAAGGAGCGGCGCTCAATATCATTCACTGTTTCTCACGCAGCGTAGGAAGCACCAGCAAATTAAAGCCTGGGGGCGTACGCTCGGCCAAAGTGCCGTCATAGGTGATCGTGATATCAAAGTACCCCCCGACATTGGACCTACGGCCAGAGAGCTCAAACGTATTTGCAACCACGGCCCCTTTGACGGTCAGCGGCGTACCTCCCACCGGCGGTGAATCGCCCGTATCAAATGCCCCGTTCGGGATAAAAAATGCCACTCCTACCACTGTTTGTTCCGGAAGGCCGCGGGCTGGATCCTCCACCCGCACGTTTGCCACTGCCAAACGAGAAGGATCAAGCGGGTCGAGCTTGCGCACCACCACTCCCACTGGCCCTTGTTGGGTCGTCGGCGGCCCAAAGTTATTCGTAATCGTCAGGTTGCCTTCTACAATGATCGTCCCCCGCCCCAGAATACTCACATTATCAAATGTAATGTCTTTTTTAATCACTACCACTCCCCCCTCCGGCGCGCCGGTCGGATTAAGTTGAGTACTGGTAAAGTCAAGCGTGCCGTTCACAACCGCTCCGGGAGGAGTAATATCCACTGCCCGCTCCAAAAGCAACCGGTCAATATTGGAGCGCAGGCGCGCGTTACGGTTGAAAGTCGTGTCCGCGGGATCCCAAAACGCCGTGGATTTTTGATCAATCTTGTAATTTTTGAGTTTGTATTGGGAAAAAATGTTCTCGAGGCGCGTACGGTCTGAACCAGACCCGACCACGCCGTTTTCACCAAAGTTGATGTTAAGAGCATCAATCTCGCCCACAGCGTACACGTCATTTGCGTTGAGGAAAAACACGGTTGGATTGACAAAAATCGTTGTCAATTTTGAACGCGATTGCCCGAGATCCTCTGCCACCACACGCAAATTCGCAACATACGCGCGCGTTTTACCGATTTCAGAAGGTCCGGTATTGGGCCGAGTACAAACCGTGGGGCAGCGTTCAAACCCGGCTTGGGTGAAGTCGGTCGGATTAAAATCATAGATATCCGTCCCTTTCCCGCTATATGTACCCTGCTCCGCTATGTAACCGGTGAATCCGGCATTGTCCGCACCCACGTACACCTGTACCCGCTGTTGGCGCAACAGATTTTGGGGTGAAGCCGCGCTTACTCCCGCGGCGCCCAAGGCGCAGAGGGTGAGGACCAGCGCAATTCGAACAAGTACAGATTTCATCGCTAGCGCACGCGGGCCTGATAAAGCAAAACGTTATCCCCCGCGGTAAGGCTCAAATTGTACCATGTGATTTCATCGCCGTTTTGAGTAGGATTACCGATCGTACGCCCGTTGAGGGTCGGAGCGTAACCGTTGTCGAATTCAAACGCTTGTTGTGTCAGCTCATCCGCAACGCGCACGTTGGAAGTGGCGCTGCCCATCTTCACGATTACCTGCCAGCGCACGGTTTGTCCACTGCGGACCGTAGCAATGTCCGAGGTTGCTTGTCCGTTGATTGCGACAATGCGCTTGTCAAGGTTGGTAATTGCTGTTGCTCCTCCTGCGGCAGCAAAATGGATTTGAATCGTTCCGGCGCCAGAGCGGTTAATCCGCTGTCTCGGAGTCGCGATTGTGGGTGCAGCATCCTTCCCGTCTGCTTGGGCAAAATTATAGAGGAAATCGTGCCCAACGTTACTGGTGGCCGCGGAAACGGAGATCCGCCCCCCGCTACCGCTCCCGCCCGCCTCATTACCATATTTGGTATCACTGGGGTGATCGTTACCACCTACTGAGCCGTTCGCGGAAAGATAACGAGCTCCGTTTTGAATCGTGGTTGTAAACGCGCCCGCAGTAAGATTAATCGAACCTCCGGCCGCGCCTCCGCCTTTATCAGCACCTTTGTCTGTATCATTGATTGCCGCGAGGGCATCCGCCAAAATCAGCCCGAGCGCTACAGCGGAGCGCTCCAGCGTAATCGTGCCGGCGGAAATAATCACGACCCCTCCGCCTTGGCCACTGCCGGATTGATTACAATTATCACCGCCAGCCGCGCCTGAAGAACCCGCCTGGATGGGATTTAACGGATCATCATCGTAAGGCAAACCACCCAGGCCTAAATCAAGACCTGAATCATGGTTACCAAATCCGCCGAGTCCTCCATGCGCCCCGCCGCCGCCGCCATTACCACCATCACTCTTTTTTCCATTGCCCTCGCCAAACCCATCTCCCCCACATCCGTTCACGCGCGGGAAACCTTTGCCGGTCACGTCAATTTGAGCGTTGTTGGTTAACGTAAACGCTCCGCCACCCCCACCCACGTTCAGACGCAGCCCAATGTTTGTTCCGGCGTCCGCGTAAAACGCGCAATCCGCCCCGCATTCCACGCCGTTATCGCCCCAATTCTCAATCCCGCCCTGTCCAAAATCGATGCGTCGGTCTAAACGATGAAAGAGCAGATTACCCGCGGCAAACACGTCATTCGGAGGACGTCCGGCGAGCGCGCTAGCGTAGTCAAAGTATTCATAGTAATCACCAATTAAACCGGGGTTGGAACCGCCGCCCGGCTGGAATAAATTCGCCTCCGGGACGGTCTGCCAAGAGCCGGGGCCGGCCTGGTATTGCAATTTCGCCCTCGTATTACCTTGAAATTCCAAATAGTGCACTTCAAGGCGCGCTCGCGTGCCTTGGAATGGGCTAACATCCACAACCGGGTCATTCTGCCAGTCCGTGTCCGCGGTGCCGACAATAATCCTGCTCCGGTCGTCGTCTTGCATGCGTAAGCGGGTCCAACCGTTTTCAATTTGAATCGCGCCGTTCCACATCACACTGAATAAATCAATGGATGTTTTTGTGCGCACCTTCGGATCAGACGGGGAGCCCGGAGTCTCGTCCGCTTCCGTCACCGGCATATGCGTTAAAACCGCCCCGTCCCGCACCTCAAGCGAAGTGGGCTGCTGCGAGCCTCCTACAAAACGAATTTTCGTCCCGCCTGAAACCGGGCGTGGGTCGGGAATCCCCTGACTCGCATCACCATCCCCGTCCACAATCACATCGGAGTTGGTAATATTGAAATTGGAGAGCGTACTGGGGTACTTTTCGAGGTCAATTGAATACGGATGAATCGAGCCGTCGGGTTTGATTGTGAGGTTGCCGATCAGATATGCCTTCCCGTTCGTTGTCCCGCGCACAATCGCCCCGCCAGCCGCGCCCGCCTCTTGCCGCGTGAAGTAATACACAACCCCGATTGCCGCCAGCAGTACGATCAACACACTCAGCCACCGCAACGTTGCCCGGCGGCGAATCATTGGCCGATGCAATTTAGGAACGGGCACGCTGAGCGCCACGACCCTCCTTTTTTCTTTCTTTTATCTATCGTAGAGTTCCTTTCACCCTTTGGCAAGTAGATTAAAAATGATGTAAGGGCTTAGCGAGGAACAACTTTTAGAGAGAATCTCGCTTCGCCGCCATACGGGAAGTTCAAGACCTGAATATTAAACCCGTTTTCGCCGGCCGGCGCGTTGGCCGGTGGGGTAATAGTCACACTGACGGATTTCACCTCTCGCGGCTTCAAAGTTATCAGCGATTGCTTCGGGGAGATCTTCCAACCGGAACGTTCTTTATCCGGGAAAGTATAGACGGAAAAGTTTCTCGGAACCGCAGGGCAACGTTCATTGTCATTATTCGTCAGCGTCGCGGTGAAGACCCGCGGTTGGCCTCCCTTGCCGCTCTGACTCTGCGGCAAGACGGTTACAGTCGGATTATCTCGAATGCAAACTGGGGTGCCAACATCAACTCGAATAGTCGCTTGACCGTTCGTCTCAGATACGAAGTTAATCTTTACATTAGCGTCTCTGTCATATAGCTCGTCACCGACTTTGGAAGAGCGCACAATTTGCGGCTGGGCCGAGATGCTGGGGTGAGTCGCGATGCGAGCAACAACTCGATTGTCTTGACCACGATACTCGATTTGATACTCTGGAACCGTGCCTACTAAATTCTCAAGCGACGGCACCGCGCCAATCGGCACTCGCAGATTTGTCAAGCCAACCGACGGCTTTCCAATCGGGTTCAGCACGAAGACACCGCTCTCAGCAACTATTTTAGTATTAGCCGGCGTCGAAAATCCCAATCTCTCTTGATGGTAGCCGTTAAAAGGGGCCAGGCCGCGACCCATAACATCACTGTCGTCACCGTACACCGCCCAATTGCAATTACCCAAGAGTGGCTTTTCCTTATCAGGACACCTGTATCTACCGGCGTGATTTAGGCCGAGGGTATGTCCGATCTCGTGAGCCAGAATATGAGTGTTGGGAAAATAATTGCCGTTGATCCAAATTGTTTTCCCGCTAGCCGCGCCGCCGAGCGTGCCACAACCGGCATCTTTACCGGGCGAGATGGCAAGAATAATATGCTGATAGGCATCGACACCGGAGAATCGAACGGCCGGGTCGGCGCTGACCGCCTCTATAGCTTTATTATAAATAGCGCTTAAAGTACAGCGAGGGATATTGAGCGGATAAGGGCCGAAAACATCGCCCCCTACCACATTGTTAACACCTACAAATTTGAGCTTGCCATAGGAACGAGCCGTGTACCAATTTTGAACCGTATCATTGATCGTGCCGTTCGTGCTAAACATTTTTTCCCGCGCCGCGGCCGGGCTAAGTGCTTTAGCCGGATTCCCGATTTCGACCAAAATAACTACAGCTGGCGATTCGCCAGCAACGGCGTTAGGCGTCGGGAGCGGCAGGGCCGCTGTTGGGTTGGCCGTCAGGACAATATTTTTCGATTCGACTAAGATGTTGTTCCCTAACACTAATGCTTGATTGAAGGCAACGCTGTCTCGATCGACCACTGCCAAGGATGCCTCGGGTTGGCCGTCTTCCCGTGGCAAGTAAACGGCGTATTCTCGGCCGTCAACGGTCAGCGATCGTTGCGTCTTACTTGTTTCGAATCTGATTTCTTCGCCGTTAACATTCGGTTTGCCGGAAGGATCGCGTCCCACGAGATCCACATGAATGGAGGTCAACTTACCAGATAACGTAGTCGTTTTTTCGACTAGGTCAGCCAGCTCACTCGGAACAGCGGCCGACTGCTCGGGCGACAGAAGCAGTCCCTTCACCCTAGATAAGTTGCCATTCTTCATCGCTCTGGCTAGAACGACTCCTCTGGCTTTCAGCTCTCTTGCGAGGTTGCCGGTGTTCGTTTCATCAGGCGAGGACTGGTAGGCAACGATCGCTTGACCGGCCGCCAGCTTGGTTGCTTCCACCTCTTCGGAGGACGCATCAGGAACCTCGTCAAACTCGCTCGGCCCGGTGGGGCTTGCTCGAAGAGCTAATTCCTTATCCACCGAGGCCAGGTAATTCGAGTTATAAATCACGACCCCCATCATGATCATCAATCCAAAAAGGGTGCCGTAAAAATAAAACCGCTTCCGCTTAGTTATGCCAATCCACATCTTCCTCCATTGCGCCATAATTTAATCCCAATCAAGTACAGCAGACCAAACACTTGCCAGCTTTGTCAAGAGTCAGCCGGAAATTCCTCGGCTACAAGTGTAAATGTAAAAGTAAAATATAAAAGAAAACATATACTACAAAATCGCGAAGTATTTACCACCTATGGCGGAGACTGCGCGATCTGGCAGGGGTGGCAGGGATCGAACCCGCGACCTCGTGTTTTGGAGACACGCGCTCTACCAACTGAGCTACACCCCTATGTGAGTGATCACAAAAAGATTATATCTTTTTGTGGCCGAACGCAGGGTGAAAGCTACGAATGTAGCTACACCCTTAACGAGTCAGTTGTAAATGTGAAAGTTTGCTTTTGCATTTACTTACGAGTTAGGGAGTGTCTGTGGGACTAGACACCCCTAAACAAATCAAGTGAAGTATACACCCGAACTCCCCTTCTTTCAATCGTATAGAATATGGTCAAAATAGGTAAGATCAGCTAAAATGAGACTGTTACGAGCCCGCGTAGCGACTTTGTAGCTCGGGGCTTCGTTCGGGTAAACTGGACACACGTGTCCTTTTACCGCTCGCTTCGCCCGCGTAGCTCAGTGGTAGAGCAACACTTTTGTAAAGTGAAGGTCGTCGGTTCAAATCCGAC
>CAYIGD010000007.1:0-25962 GCA_964362865.1 uncultured Candidatus Saccharibacteria bacterium
GCTCAGTGGTAGAGCAACACTTTTGTAAAGTGAAGGTCGTCGGTTCAAATCCGACCGTGGGCTCCATGAACAATATGATGCTGGGGTAGCGAAGCGGTCAACCGCATCTGACTGTAAATCAGACGGCCTTGTGCCTTCGGGGGTTCGAATCCCTCCCCCAGCACCATCTCGCTGCGCTCGATGTAAACTTTTTACCTCGAGTAGCATAGCGACGAGAGGCCCACGTAGCTCAGTCGGCAGAGCATTTGCATGGTAAGCAAAAGGTCAGCGGTTCAACTCCGCTCGTGGGCTCCATTTATTAGTTGAAAGGACAATATGGCAAAAGGGAAACGCAATTTGTTCCCGTTAGTGTGCACCGAGTGCAAACGGATTAATTATTATTCCAAAAAGAACGCGATCAATACGACCGATAAAGTGGAATTGAAAAAATTCTGTCCGTTTGAGCGCAAAGTCACCGTACATAAAGAAACAAAGCTTCCGCCACACAAGAAGTAGTCGGTCAGTTGTTACTTAGTTGAGCAGTTCGGACAGGAGCAGCCAGCTTGATCACCGCACACGCATTTTTCGGCGTTCTCGCAGCCGCACGTCGCCCCGTGCTCCCCGCACGCCCCGCAGCCCTCTGCTACTTTCTCGTTGATCTCTTCCATCTGCCTCCTCTCCCCTTCCCGTTACTTATTTTACTATTGGCTATTTACTATTTATTGTTATGTCCGCGCTGTTGCCAATTCTCGCAACTGTTCATACTTCTTATTTCCGGGTTTCAAAGCAATTGCTTTATCAAATGCTTCAAGAGCGGCCTTCGCGTGCCCCAATTCCAAAAGCGCGATTCCTAAATTAACGTGCCGCGAGGCAACGGTTGGATCTTCCCGAATCGCTGCCGTAAACGCATCGTGGGCGTCCTTGAAGTTTCTGGCCTCCAAATACACGATTCCAAGCTGGGCGTACAGGTGGGCGTTATGAGGATCTTTGGCGCACAACTTCAGATACATCGCTTCTGCCTCACGCAAGCGCCGGGATTCAAACAGGGCATTCGCGCGCTTGCTGGAAATTTCTTCTTCTTGCGCTTTGGAAGCACTCTTGTCGCGATTTAAACGCAGGAATTTAATCCGCTTCCACACTGAAAGGGCACCCGTCTTTTGCGTAAGCGCGACTAGGGTTTTGCTGCTGGTTGCGATCCCCTCGCCCAGTGCGTGCGCGACTTTCCCGACCGCTTCTGATGTTTTCGAAAGGTTTTCAACCATCTCTTTGTACTGGAGAGTGTCCTCAGCCGAAGGAGTCGAGTGCATTTTTGCCAAAACCGATGGCACGTGGCGCGCCAACACAACTACTACAAATGAAAGTGAAATAATTAAAAGCCAGTCAAAAAACATACATCCTTCCTAACGTTGGCGAATGAGAGACAAACGTAGCATGAGCGCTTCGAGTTGTACAATGGGTTGCGCATTCGTGGTCAATCGCTTTGAGATCTCAAGGCAAAATTGGGCAATCGCGAGCAAGTTGGGCCGCTTGGCTGAGGCATGCAGCAAGCGGTCTCCCAGGGTTGCGACAATTTCAGCTCGTTTTGAATCTGTCGCCAACTTACGTGCTAAAAGCATGCGGCGCGCGAGCGGTTCTCGCAGTACTGAGCGTATTTTTGCAATCCATTCGTCGTATTGGGCGTCGTCCCGACCCAAGACAAACGTACGCGCTCGGGAATGGATGGTGGGCAATACCCTCCGAGCCGAGTGTGCGAGCAGTACAATCCGCGCATACTCCGGTGGCTCCTCAAGTGTTTTCAAAAGTGTGTTTGCCGCTTCCGCCCCGAGGCGATCGGCATGCCCGATGAGCGCTAGGCGAAAAGCGCTGAACAGCGGACGGGTTAAAAGCAGGCGGATGAAATTCCGGGTTGCTTCTACCGTCGCTGGTTCATCGAGGCCGATTTCGAGCGTGTCGAATTGATGAAAGCCCTTAAGAACGCGGATTGTCTCCACGACACTGTTGCGCTGGGGCCCGGTTAAAAGCAGCACCGGCGGAAAGTTAGCCGGATTCCCAAAAACACTAAGAAGCTGGTTGGGAGGCGACAGGAGTACCATGGGCATGCTCACGTGCAATTGTGCGCATACAACGCGTGCACAGCTTTACCCCCCGCACTAGCTGTAAGTTCGGCTTAATCACGCGTTTTGTTCTGTGTAAGGAATGCGGACGATTATACCCCATTCGAGGCCCTTTGCCGCAACGCATGCAGATCACCTTTGACACCTCCAAAGGATCAACGTAGCATAAAATCAGAATCAGATCTATAGTCCCTTCTTAAAACGAACATTTTCAGCTCACAGCGAAACCACAAGAGGCCGAGGAGGCGTAATGATGAGGACGTCGACGAGGCATCCTTGGGCGTTGCAGCCCGACTTGGGAAGGTGCAGTTATCAGAGAGTGATGATGGAACTGGTTCTCACCTGAGGGCACCCATGTTATTCGGAAGTTTAATCGAAAATCCGGCACAGTTTGTCGCGGTCATATCGGCGTTGTTGCTGGCGATCACCGTGCATGAAGCAGCCCATGCGTGGGTCGCCCTGCGGCTGGGCGATGACACTGCCGAGCGGATGGGGCGCGTGACCCTCAACCCCCTGGCCCACCTTGATTTTCTCGGAACACTGATGCTACTGGTGGTCGGGTTTGGATGGGGCAAACCCGTACCTGTCAATCCGAATAACTTACGCAGCCATTGGGACGAATTGATGGTTTCCCTTGCCGGCCCGTTTGCCAACCTCTTGACCGCCGCCCTGATCGCGGTTGCGGTGCGGTTCTTCCCTATTTCGAATGCGCTCTTAGTGTTTTTCGGAATGTTATTGTTTTACCAAATCATCCTGATGCTCTTTAACCTCATTCCGATTCCGCCTCTGGATGGTTCAAAACTTTGGAAACCGTTTTTGTCGTCAACTGCGTTTGCGCAGTTTGAACAGTTCGGACCGTTTATTTTAATCACGCTGATCCTTTTTTCTTCCCAATTCCACTTATTTGACGCACTGCTGAATGTATCGCAAAAGATTTTTGAAATACTCACGGGAAGAGGGTTCTTGGTGTTCTAATTTTGACAATTTACGCTACACTATAAACGCCCTTCTTAGATCTGGCGTATGAGTTAACACACACGCCGAAAGGGAACCCAATATTTGCAGCGGCCGTGGCCTCTGCGTGCGGGCACCCACGTATTTATACATCGGCTATACGCCTTATCTCGAGGGGCACTCGGGGTGTGGCGCAGTTGGTAGCGCGCGTGCATGGGGTGCATGAGGTCGTCGGTTCGAATCCGGCCACCCCGACCAAGTTAAACAAGCCCTGTGAAAATTGTAATGGTAAAACCGAAGTTACTAAATGGCCATCTGATGATCCAATATGCTACCCGATGATTCTAATGATTCGCCAGATACGCTTCTATCTTCTCCATATCCTCTAAATCTTTTGGACGGCCATTCTGTTTTTTCCAAGCAATGACATGATCCAATGTGATATATGGTAATCCATCGATGATTTCAGCCGTTTTAATTAGTTCCTGGATATCCCACCTACCGGGTCCCCAGTCATTCCATAATTCCACCCCATCCTTTTCAAGATATTTCTTTTCGCCATTATTAAAATCTTTTTCTGGCCAATTCTCTGTGTTTTTAAATTTCTCATAGATTTCGCGGGTAACGATAACATCAAGATCATTCGGTTCTTTAAGGCCACGAACTGCCAAAGGACCACTTCCAAAAATGGCGAATGTTCCAATGGGTAAATTCAGATGCCGGATTTTTTTTAGCAATTCATTGAAATTCATAGGGGTAGCCTATTATCGCATAGAAATATGAGCAAAAAAAGACCGCCGAGCATGAAGCCAGGCGGCTTTTGAGCGATCCAGCCGATGGCGGGATTGACGTCAGGCATACGTCTCCTCCGCGATGGGGTGGTTCAGGAACTGGGTCGGGGTGAGCACGAAAGGTGGTTCGCTCCGGTAGAGGCAAAATTTGGTCGAATTTCCCGCTGGCCTCTTACAGGAGTATCTGCCCTTCAACTTGGATTTGTCGCAAGATGAGGACACCCCTCGAGCCATGGGAAAGCCCTAGAGTCACCACAACCGTTAGCGCGTTGCTAACGGTTGAGAGGATGATTCAAGAGGCTCGGAGTTCTTCTTGAGCTTTCTGAAACGCCCTCAGGTTTTGTTCAAGGTGTTCTACTGAAGAAGCCCCACTCAGAACCGCTCCTCGGAGCTGCTGAGACACGATGACTCTGTACGCTTCAAGCAGCGCTGCTTCACCCTTAAAATTTCCGTCCTTATCGTACATCAGTGTTCCCATTCCCAAGGGACGGTTCACGAAGACGCTTTTTCCAGCCGTCCAAGCTGAAGTAAAAATATCTTCCATGACTCGATAGGACTGGTTAAAGGGAAATTGCAGGAGTGAAAATAGAGGATCTGCTACCGCGATCGTTGCCGTTTCCAGATCACTAACGCTCACACCGAAGGAAGCAACTCCTTTCGACTTGGCATACTCTAGCGCTCGTAGAATCCCATCATCAGCTAGCACCTGTGGTGTTGCTTTGTGGATTTGCAGAATATCGATCTTGGGAAGCCTGGTGAGGCTTTGATCAATACTCCTACAAAGCGCTTCGTATGAGTGGTCAACGTGTGTGGCGGACGTGGCAATATCCCAATGTTCCCCACATTTGGTTGCCACAATCACGTTCTGGAGCTGATTAGAGTTGAGGGTCTTCAGGAAGTCGCCAAATCGCTCCTCGCTCATGCCATAGGCTGGCGCTGTATCGAAGTAGCGAATGCCTAATTTCACTGCCGTGGCGAGCAAATTATTGACCTGCTCAACAGGTGGTATTGGTCGCTCGACATGTCCCCACTTGCGACCAATTGAAATCAATCCCAAACCGAGTTCCATTCTTCCTCCTTACGTCAAAGCCTTATGGCTTTGACGGTTTGGGGTGATAGATAGACTGTTGCTCGACGTTCTGCTGCTCGAATTTACCTTCGCCGTTGAGCACTTGCCCTTTGCCAACGGTAAGCCCGCGGGCAAGACCATAACCTTTCAGCACCGCTCCTTGTTCGTCGGGATTCTGAGCAGTGAAATCCAGCCCGTCCTCTAGTACACAGTCTTGGACAGTCATCGCACCAATGACCTGTGATCCAGATCCCAGCGCTGTTTTACCAACGATAGTTGGTCCGTTCACGTAACGGCCTTTGTTGCCGATACGCACCAGTGCATCCGGTCGATTGGCTTTGATCGTACACCCTCCATCGCCGAACTGGTTACCATTGCCGATCACGAGTTTCCCCTGATCGGTAATGAGCAAGCATCCTGGATAGAATATGTTGCCCTCGCCCACTTCGAGCGTGCCGTTGTTGACACACTCGATAACGATTGAAGGATAGAAGATGTTTCCTTGTCCAATCGTACAGGCAGCACTGATCAGCGTAGAAAACGGATCGAGCACGACGTTGCCGCGATCACAGAGAGAAAGCACCTGCTCGACAGTCAGAAATCCCTTTGATTTTCGTTGGGCATCCAGTGCCCCCATGAGTTGTTTGTTCATAGATTTATCGTACCCTAGACTGGAGCCAGCTGTCACAAGGCCGACAAGCAACGCGCTCATCTCCGAGCCTCTGACAGATGATCTGCGTCATGTAGTCCGTAGCGAAAGGAGCTTCTGTCATTTTTCCTGGCAGAAGCCAGAAGTGGTTCGGAATTGGCTCATCATACGCCACGTTCAATGAACGCGCTGAACACAACTCACGATCCACGTCGACCTTAATGCAGGAAACGGGATGATAGGCACTGAGATCAGTGTCTTTGAACATCCGCGCCAGCGCCATCTTAATGTCATTGACTTTCTCAGGCATGAGCTCATAGTCCGCCTTTTCGCAGAGTGTTGCGTCTTCGTTCATACCCACGATCGTACAGTCGCCATGATGCATCATCGCTGCTTCGCTGGGATCAACATAGAAGACACTATGATGAATGATGCGAGGCAAAATCATCAGGTGGCTTTTCCAGTATCTAAGCGGAACATCCACTCCGAACTGAGATTTAAAGATGTCCTTAATGCCGTAACCAGCCGTGTAAATGAAGACTCTTGCCTTCATAAACTGCGGAGCCTGTCCAGCAGATACAATCTTCACCTGGTCATCGTTGACGTAGGTGAACTTTGTATCAGTCATAATCAGTGCTCCTGCACGCTCACTGTGTGCCAACAGTTTACGGTAAAGAATGAGCACATTGATACTCAGATCGTTTACCCGGAAGACCCTCGACACTCGCTGGGTTTTGACCCGCGGCTCGATACGGTGAAGATCAGATTTCTTCACGGCTTCGTATGTCACCTGAGCTTCGTCCCATCGAGAGACCACTTCTCGCACTCTCTCGGAATCTCGAATGAGAGCATACGCGGGTACATGTACATCATAGATGGTTTCTGGTGCAAAGGACTTGATGTGCTCGTAGCCGTAGATGCAGCGACGCGCAACTTGTACAGCCAAGGAACGGTTTTGAATGGAGGCAGCGTGGTAAGTACCATGATGAAGCCACCCCTCATTTCGCGTAGAGGGACCTTCCGCAACGCGGCTGTTTTTTTCGATCAGGGCAACCTTGAATCCCAGATCTGACAGCTTCTTAGTCAGCATCAGACCAGCAACGCCCGCCCCGACAATAGCGACGTCGACAGAGATAGCTTTTTGCATGTCTCTTCTCCTATCGGCCAAAGCCGAAGTGGGTGAATTGTTCAGGAACACTATCCAAGATAGTATCTTGGACTTTAGAATATTAGCATACTATATTTGACTAGTCAAAGTCTTCTTTTAATTTTCAGTTGCCCTTCTTGTTTACCATTTGCCCCAAACAGTCGTGCGCCGATCCTCCCTCCACACCCCCCGCCTCGGCGCACGACTGTATTGATAGCGCGTCCGCCACAGCTTTGCTGTCAGAGCGATACGGCGAAGATCCGATCCACTTTCATACCACCGCGACATCAACAGACGAGACCACCGTATCGCTCTGCCGCCGATGAGGCGGGGGCGGACGCATCATTTTAGGTTTTCTTTTTCTACGGTTTTTTGTTACGATCAGAGCTATGGGAATAAGTTCGAGCAAAGTTTAAGATTTTCGACCAAGTTAGACAGGAATTCACAAAATTGAGCCGTTCCCACCCCAGCCGCGCCTTCGGGCTGATCTGATTGGTCGTTAACAAACCGAAACCAACCCAAACGATCGGTTTCCCGATCTACTGCCAAAGGAGATGAGCGATGTTCGAGAGATTCGTTGGGCATCTTGCGCGGCAACACTCGCGGGTGACTCCAGAGCTAGTCGCCGAGATGCGGCAGCTGCGCTCCCAAAAGAAGGGGTACGCGCTAATCGCTGGGATGTTGCATGTTAGTCCGAGTACGGCCTGGAAATACACCCGTGATGACAAGTGCGTGAGCAAGCATGATCTTGAAG
Source organism: uncultured Candidatus Saccharibacteria bacterium (assembly GCA_964362865.1). Taxonomy (GTDB): domain Bacteria; phylum Patescibacteriota; class UBA1384; order JAGVHQ01; family JAGVHQ01; genus JAGVHQ01. Next base: position 7,458 of record CAYIGD010000007.1, read on the forward strand.
CGATCATTATCCTTCGCCAACGGGGTCTATCGTTGAGAGAGGTTGGGAAGGCTCTTGACTCGGTAATTACCGTGGAGGCGGTCAGTCGACGCTTGCAGCGTGCCGGGAGGTCTGACCTCTTGGGGTCGGCTCCCGTGCCGGACGGTTTCATAACCGCCAGGGAGACCGCTGGAATGCTGGGCGTAAATCTTAGCACAATCTACGCCTGGGTAAAGCGTGGTGTCATATCGTCCACTGCATTGCCGCCGCAAAAGAGCCGTTGGCAGAGAAGATTGTTTCCTCATCAAGTCGTGCTCGACTATCGCGCCTCTCGCATCTGCCAGCGACCGGGATGCGGGCAGCGGATTCAGAGCAATCACCTGAAACACTTTTGTAGAGAATGCCAACAAACGGCTACTAAGGAGGTGCTGAAGGAGTTAGCGGCAGGCAAGCGCTTGCCAAGGTGGGCAGAGGGATTTAACCCCGACGCCCTTAGCCCCGAGACTTGGGTCGATCGGCATCAGGCCGCTCAGATTCTCGGCTACAAATCTATTAGTCACCTATACTGGCTGATTAGAGCGGGATTGATCCCCTCTAAGCCAGCGGTGGAATCAAAAGTGAGTCGAGGGAGTCCCTCACGACTCTATTGCCGCCAACACCTCGAAGCCTTGGCGGCAATGCGGCAACAGGCCTCGGGGGACAATCGCCAGCACAGTGAACAAGAGAGCACCCAACGCTCGAGTTTGGTATTCTCGCGCCCATCTCCAGTATGACTGGGGCTGGGCGCACTTTGTTTAAGCCAGCCGCTAGGTCGGGCGATTTCTGGTTCAAAAATGGCGACTAACATATTTTCTTTAGTTCTGCGCCGGGCAGGCTGGGAATCATCTCTGCTAACCGAATGCAATTTGGGGAAAGTAAACTACGGGATATTTTTTCGTTGCTTTAAATATGGTTCGATCTCCTCTAAGCAATATCCGTCCCTTACATTTTGTTTGACCTTAATCTCAAGTGGGGCTAGCCGGCGCTGATTAATTATTCTAGAAATAGCCCGAAAATGGCTATGCACCTTTTCGGCGATTTGTTTTATGCTTGCCCAATGCCTCTGCTGCTCGTCAATATAAAAATTTTTCCATTCCCCGCTACTTTCAGTTATTTTACTTTCCTTACGGCGCCTCAACCATTCCTGAAACTCTCCGTTATTGATTAATAAATCATATCGGTATACCATCGTTGATGGCCCGCCGGTTTTTTGCCGAGCCTCAATACCCGGCTGATCAGTTAAAAATAACCGCATTTTGTCGTCTGAGATTCCAAAAAATTTTGCGAGTTGTATTGCGCTGCCCACCCGTTTGGTTGTTTGTTCATCACTGAATGATTCGTCTCCATCTCCTTGGAGGGTAATCAAAGGAAGTTTGAGGTATTTTCGCATTTCAGGCGTTTGTTCAATTTCTTCTAAACAATAGCTGCCGGTTAGCTGACCGCGTCGATTAATAATTTTTTTAGTTTGTAATTTTTCGCTCACAATAATACTGTTAAGTTTGGTTCCCGAGACCTTCATTCGATCTATCAGAGTGTCGACCGAACTCCAGTGCCGATCTTCTTCGTCAATCCAAAATCCTTGCCATTCTCCCTGCTTGGTGACATGGGGTAATTCTTGAAGAATCTTGATTTCAGGCGACTTGATGAGGTCCTCATAACAATAAGCAATGACTTTTTTCTTAGTCCTATCCCAAACATTTTGCCCTCTTAGGCGAGCAATCTCCTTTTTGACATAACTTCGACCTACCCCAGTTTTTGCTGCTAGAAATCCGATGGATGACCAATGTAGACCTTGAGGATCCTCATAAAATCCTGCCCACTCCCCCTCTTCCGACAGTTGTGGTAATCCTTCCAGATGCTCAATCACGGGATCCAGCGTTAGAACTTCTTCTAAAGAATAAGCATCTAATGGTCGAGCTGCCAGGTCCGCAACCCGCACTGTGCTAAGCGCGGCATTGCTGATGCTCCTATATACTATTTCTTCACCGATTCCTAATACCTGAACAATTTTATATCTTGAGCCCCAATGCTTGCCTTCTGGATCTTCCCAAAATCCCCGGTACGGATCGAGCTCACCCGTTGAAACTTGAGGAATTTGCTCTCTAGATTCGTCATGCTGCTCAGCTGCATTCATCGGGGAGCTTGGAATATCTTCGGACAGTAGTTCAGCTATATTCGCTCGCCAATACTTGGTTTGGATAAGGCGCGCTCCTATCCCGGGGAACTCACTAATGATTGCATTGCGATTCTCTTTGGTATCTATATCTAGTTGATCAAGAGCGACTCCGGATGCTTTGAGCTTTGCTTGATCAAAAACATAGGTAGCGTTTCCCTGCTCATCACAGAGATACACGAGGCGGTTAAGCTCCGGAATATCTATCCGATAATAGGGTTCGTGACGAACCATAGCACTGGAAACACTGCCTCGTACGAGACGGATATTTTCCTTAGGAATGTTGAAGTCAGTCTCGAGGAGATATAAGAGGGTCGTCAGTCTCGGTAATAATTCGGTTTTTTCAAATTTCTTCTCCCCTCCCTGTAAATCTATCACGCGCTGGTCGGGAGGAGTAATGACATCAGGATGTGCGCTTGACTCAAGCGTGATATAGCGGTTGATACTAGCGATCTGGTCCAGTTTTTCTGAAGCCATATCGAGGATATTGCCTAGATTGGGTAACCCGTACTCAGTGTATGCCGCATTTTCTAACGCATCGCCTGTCTGGGTAGATTCAAAGGAGATTGCTTGCTGGTAGTGACTCACCACGTCTTCCGTAAGAGATACGAGGTCGTCTAAAACGTTTTTGGCATAATCATTAATATTTTCAACGGAAATGGCGGTATTGAGAATCGCGGATAAACGAGTACGAAAAACTTCCGCGCTGTTTTCTTGGATCTTATTTTCCGGGGAGAACCCAAACTGTTCCATAACACCTTTATTTTACCACATTTCCTCTCATTGTGCCCTGCCTAAAGGGATAATTACGATTGCAGCGCTCTTTATTTTTGTTCAAATTACCGCGTGATCGAACATCGCCTGCTCGGAAAGTTATTCGATTTGAACAAACACCAGCTATCGCACTTGACAGTACCGCGTAATGTAGGTATAATCAGTAAGTGAATCTTTAATAGTGATCCTCAAGCATCACTGAAGGTGGCCTCAAAAAGTCCATCTACGAATGAAGGTACTTAAGCAGTCGATTCAAGCATCTTCGTTCTCTTTCAAGAAGAAAGCTAAAGATCGACAGCAATATAATTCATTCATAGAAAGGACTTTTTTTGTATCACAGAAATGCTAGATTTTCTTCGCGCTCTCGCTTCGCGAATGGCAGTGTCGCTCGAGTGCAGTCGAGAGGCCCAGGCCGCAGAGTATTTATCAACCCGGGGCTTAAAATTAACGTCAACCGGTTTATTAACCGTGCAACACCACACCCTGAGGTAGCCCCGTACAATGCCACACACCGCTTCCAAGACTTTGCGGTTCACCCAACCATTCAACACAATATCGCGCGCGTTGGATACGAAACCCCAACCGCGATCCAAGACCAGACAATCCCCTTGATCCTTGCGGGGAAAGACGTAACCGGCATTGCGAATACGGGCACAGGCAAAACAGCGGCCTTTCTGATTCCGCTGATTCATAAAGCCGCAACCAAACGCCAGGAGAGATTCCTGGTGATCGTGCCAACACGTGAACTCGCGCACCAAATTCAAGATGAGTTCCTACGTTTCAGCCAGACGCTCGGCCTCTTCTCAGTAGTCATTATCGGAGGAATGGGGATGGGAAATCAGATTCGAGCGTTACGCCGCAACCCAACAGCCGTGATTGGTACACCCGGCCGGCTCAAAGACTTGATTGAGCGCAAAGCGCTTTATCTCAGTAATTACCAAACTGTCGTGCTTGATGAAGCCGACCGCATGCTGGATATGGGCTTTATTGCGGACATTCGATTCATGCTGACACGCTTACCCTCCCCACGCCAAACATTGCTTTTCTCCGCCACGCTTTCGCCAGAAATTGACGCTTTAACCCGTCAATTCCAAAATAATCCGATTAAAATATCTGCACTAACGGGCGTGACCCCCTCCGCAATCGACCAAGATATTGTGCGCTTTGGCAGTGAAGAAGGTAAGGTTGAACTCCTGCATGATTTGCTGAAACGATCGGAGTTCGAAAAAGTGCTTGTTTTTGGACAAACAAAACACAGTGTTGAGAAACTCTCGCAAAATCTTAACGAACGCGGGTTTAAGGCCGCTTCCATCCACGGCAACAAAACCCAATCCGCGCGGCAGAGAGCGCTCAACCTCTTTAAGCAAAACGAAATTGCGATTTTGGTTGCAACAGATGTCGCGGCCCGGGGGTTGGACATTCCGCATGTGAGCCATGTCATCAATTATGACGTTCCCGCCAGCTACAACGACTACGTCCACCGCATCGGGCGCACTGGGCGCGCTGGCAATTCCGGTAAGGCGCTCACATTTGTGCGCTAGCTTGATCCTTTAATCGGACACGATTCACACTCACAACTTGGAACCGATTCATATATAGTTAAATTAGATGCACTGCCTTGCAGTTTTTTTGACGTACGTGTAGGGTTAGAGGTCGCGAAGGTTTAAACCATATCGCATGAGCAAACATTATCTTGAATATCACGGAGTGCGCATTACAAGCGCGGAGCGCGTCACCGATCGATTCGTAACGACGCAAGTGCTCGAGCCCCCCACTCCGGATGATTCTTCGTCCTTAGGAGAATTATTTATTTTAGTGGAGATCGCGCGCCCATGGCACATGGGTGCTAGAGTCGGGCAAGCACTTGTAAATGGTGCTCAGCGCCTGTATTACCGCACCGCCAGCGGCTCCTCATACGACCGCTTTGAAGCGATGCTCAAAGGCGTTAATCAAGCTTTAGCTCGTTTTGCCCAAGCCGGTGAAACGGAGTGGGTCGGACACTTGAACAGCGTCATTGCCCTGATTGAAGGCGACGAGTTTCATTTCACAAGCGCGGGTACGGTCGTAGGATATTTATGGCGCGAGGGCGAACTCAGCCCGCTCGTAGAATCGGAGGTGACTGGCGAACCGCACCCCTTGCAAACGTTCGGGGCGATTACCTCCGGCACGCTTGAAGTAAACGACCGGATCTTCTTTACAAATCCGATTATGGCCTCCGTGGTGGAGACCGACCTTGCAAAGCACCTGGCGGAAGAAACCGCGAGCTTGATCGCAACGCGGCTCGTACGCGCGGCGCAAGTAAAAAAGGTTGCCGGAGCAGGAGGATTTATTTTATACATCCAAGGCGTACGAGGTGTCCCACAGCCACATATCTCGGTGGTGTACGCAGATCGGCCGCTGGAATCCATCACAACCTTAACGCTCCGTTGGTTTACCAAGAAAGCACTGCCCAAAGCCCGAGAATTAGGCAAAAAAACCGGTCACGAGATCGGCTCGACCGGAGCCAAAGTCCAAAAAACGGTCTTTGCTTTACTCGCCCGCTCGTTAATACGCGTTGGAGAAGGAGCGGAAAAATCTTGGCAGCGGGCCCAAAAAATCAAGTTCATCGCGCGCATTGCGCGCTGGATGGAATACTCGATCCAAAAACCCTCGCATAAGGGGCTGACCGTCATCCGCCATTACCAACAACAGACGCTTGGGTCACGTTCCCCTCTCGGGAGAATGCGGATCTTTGGGAAAACAACGTTTGCCGATGTCGCGCATATTCTCATGCATACCTATCGCGTTCGAACGATGGCGACACTCGGGTTCATTTTAGTGCTCGTGTTGATTATCAACCTGCGGGCCGGTTATATCCGGCGAGTGAATGAGCCGCGCTCATACTCATCTGAGGAACTCCAGACGCTCTTTACGCAAGCCAAGAATGCCCTTGCAGTGCAAGACCAAACGCAAGCCCTGCCTCTCTTGGAACAAGTCATCCGCGGCGGGGAAAATAACAGCGAGCAAGACACGGTGCAAATCGTTGAAGACGCCCGTGCAACATACGACCAACTGACTAACAGCACTCGGTTTCTCTTTTGGTCGGCTCTTGCCGCGAGCCCCCAAGGGGCGGATGAACTTGTCTACTCCGGCGACTACCTGATTGCCTACGACCACGACAACGGAGCGCTCTGGCGGATTGCGCTCACGGGTGGGGCGATCGAAACGCTTTCCTTCCCTGCCACATCAATCACTGCCGCGATTGGCTATGCCGAGCGCGATGCTCTGTTCCAATCGGATACCACGCTCTACCGCATCTTGCCCACGTCGGAGCCAAGCTCTGTGGCCGAAAAAATAAATCAAACATTCCCCAGCGCCGCGCTTGCCGGACGGTTTAATACCAATATTTACTTTTTAGATTCCTCCGCGGGCACAGTCTTCGTCTCCTCATCCGATGGACAAAATTTCAACACCCCCCGAGAATATCCACTGCAAGGAGTTGATCTCCGCAAGAGCCAAGCACTGGCGATTGACGGATATATCTATGTTTTGAAAGCGGATGGAACAATCGCCAAATTCAGCCGCGGCGGGCCGGACGAATTCTCGTATAAAAATGTACCGGCAGGGCTTACGACCGCGACCGGCTTCACGCTCTTTACCGATGAAACGCTCGAACACGTGTTTGTGGTAACGCGCGACGCGCGGATTATGGTGTTTAACAAAACCGGCGCGTACATACGCCAGATTGTTTTACCCACCGCAGCCGAAATTAAAGCGGCAACATTCTCCCCCACGCGCAATGCTATTTGGGTCATCAGTGAAGATCAAATCTTTGAGGTAAGTATCGGCTCAAACCGCTAACCGGTCTTAAGCGCCACAATCTTGCCGCGCTTACCGCGCTTGACGATCATCCCGGAACGCACGATCAGGCGTTCCGCCGGGTTGGTAAGTACGCGCTTGTCAATCGTGATCCCCCCTTGAGCAATGAGGCGCCGCGCTTCGTTTTTTGATTCCGCCAGCTTCAAGACCATAATCAGATCCAAGGTTGTATAAGTACCCTTGATGCGATGGGTGGGAATGTGGCTCGGCAATTCCCCTCTTTCTACAACCAGCTCAAAATTGGCACGGGCACTCTGGGCGGTTGGCAGATCAAACAACTCTTGCACAATTGTCTGCGCAATGGTGTGCTTGACGGTCTTAGGGTTCGCGCCACGGCGCAATTCATCTTCTAATTCGGCGAGTTTTAATGTCGTTAAAAGCCGAGCATAGGAGAGCATCGCTTCATCCGGAACTTGCATCAGCTGGGTGTAGATCGCCTCCGGCTTTTGATTCAGGGTAATCGTATTGCCATAGGACTTACTCATTTTTTTAATCCCATCCGTGCCGACAAGCAGCTCGCACCCCAACACAATTTGCTCTTTTTGGTGAAATTTGCGCTGCAAATCCCGCCCGAGAAGCATATTAAAAATCTGATCCGACCCGCCGATTTCTGCTTGGGCGCGGATTTTAACCGAATCGTACGCTTGCATCAGCGGGTAATATAATTCATGTAATCCGATATCCGTACGATCTTTAAGGCGCAGCGTAAAATCATCCCGCTCTAAAATTTGCGCGCACGTTACGTTTTGAGCCAAACCGATCAAATCCGTAAAGGAGAGCGCGTCAAACCACTGGCTGTTATAGACGATTTTAGCTTTCGCGATGTTCAAATAGCCTTTGACTTGATCAACATATGTTTTCAGGTTGGTTGCGATCTCGCGCTGAGTAAGGACCGGGCGGGTGCGGTTGCGCTCTGAAGGATCGCCGATTCGAGTGGTCGCGTCCCCGATCACTAAAATGACCGTGTGCCCCATTTTTTGCAGTGCGGAAAGTATGCGCATCACGACAAAATGCCCGAGATGCAGATCAGGGGCGGTCGGGTCAACGCCGAATTTAACCCGCATTTTTTTTGCAAGTAACTGCGCCAGCGTGGCACCCCCGGGAGCAATATACATAAGCGGGCGTGCCAGTTCTCCGATATCTCGGGGGGAGCTCATGTTAGGTCAGCAAAAGGCATCGGGATGCAGGATTATACCCCACAGCAATTAACGAGGCCGCAAGGGCGGGATTGGGATACCCGTTTTCCAGGGTCTCGCGCTTGTCGATCTCCATTTTTGAGGCGCATAAAATCATCTGGGCATTATTTTGCAGCATTAAATCCGCAATCGGGGACCAACTGCCAGCATAGATTGCGTATTGCCTGCCGGTTGAGCCCGGCGCAGGACCGATCACAGCAGTGGGACTCGGGGTCGGGGTAGCGCCTGGCGGGGTTGGCGAGAACGTGGCGCTCGGAATAGGACCTGGTGGCACGAGCGTAGCGGTCGGCTCTGGCGTGAACGTGGCGCTCGGAATAGGACCTGGTGGCACGAGCGTAGGCGCGAACGTGGCGATCGGAGGAGCGTGAAATGCGTAAGCCGACTCAACAAGCCGGATTCCCACGGGGAGATCCGCGCGATTGACCGGGTCGCGCGGCACCGCGGAGAGCAGCTTGCGATCCACTAAAGTTTGTAGCCAATCCGGGCAATTCGGATCCTCAGCGGTGCTGGTGTTGTACTGACACGGCCCCAAAGCAGGATACGAACCATAGAGCGAAAGGTGCAGTACTAAAGCATCCCGAATTGTATTGAGGTCGGCCACGCGCCGGGAATCTCGCGCTCGAGCCCGGGCGCGCGTACCAGATAATGTCACCATTGAAATCAAAAATACGATGATCGAGATCACCACCAAAACTTCAATCAAAGTGAACGCTTTCTTGCCATCTAAAATTCGTGATCCTGGATGCAGTGTGGGCATCTTTCCCCTTCCTTTCTCTGCTTCCATCATAGATAATTGTAAACAAGAGTGCAAAGAATATATGCAATTTAAATCGCTTATACCGTTCCGTAATCCCCTCAACCTGCATTATAAAAAGTTTCGCAAAAACCATTTTAGTCTCCGTCGTCTAGCCCGATTGGCCGGATTCGGGGCGGTTGGTCTATTTATCCTCACGACCCTTTTGTTTGCGGTGTACTCTAAAGATTTACCCACGCCGGGCAAAATCAAGAAGCTCTTTAGCCCTGAATCAACCCGCATCATGGACCGCGAGGGAAACCTCCTTTTTGACGTCCACGGCGAAGAACGGCGGTTTGTGTTAAAGCAAGAAGAAATCCCCCAATCGGTCAAGGATGCCACGATTGCGATCGAAGACAAGGATTTCTATCAGCACTTCGGTTTTGACGTGCGCGGTTTGATACGCGGCATAATCTTGAAACCGCTCTCCGGGGAAGGTTTCCAAGGGGGCTCAACGCTTACCCAGCAGTTTGTCAAAAACGCTTTACTCTCTCCCAAACGCACAATTACCCGCAAAGTCAAAGAGCTCATTTTGGCAATCGAAATGGAAATAATGTTTTCCAAAGAGCAGATCCTCACCTTTTATTTGAACGAAATTCCGTATGGTGCCAACGCCTACGGGATTGAAGCGGCCAGTAAAACCTATTTTGACAAATCCGCCAAAGATTTGACTCTTGCCCAAGCCGCGCTTTTAGCCGCCCTACCGCAAGCACCTACTCGTCTGTCGCCCTACGGCCAACGCCGCGCTGAACTTTTAAAACGCAAAGACGCAGTGCTTAAAAAAATGGCCGAGCAGGGGTATATCTCGGAGGTCCAACGCGACCAAGCCCAAGGGCAAGCGCTCACGTTTGTCCCCCGGCGCGAACAAATTGGCGCGCCACATTTCTCGCTCTGGGTGCGGGAACTACTCGTCGAAGAATTCGGGGAACGCGAGGTGCTCGAAGGCGGAATGAAGGTCACGACCACGCTTGACCCAAAGGTGCAAGAAGCCGCAGTCAAGGCGATCAGTGCGAATGTGGATCGCATCAAGGGGTTCGGGGCCACGAATGCGGCCTTGGCGGGTGTGGATCCCAAGACTGGTCAAGTGCTGGCGATGGTGGGCTCGATTGATTACTTTGATGTCGAAAACGAAGGGAACTTTAATGTCGCGATTGCCGAGCGCCAACCGGGTTCTTCGTTCAAACCGTTTGCGTACGCGACCGCGTTTAAAAACAAATATAATCCTGCCTATGTCCTCTGGGACGTCCCGACTGATTTCGGCAACTATGCACCCCAAAATTACGACGCCCGCACGCGCGGTCCGATTACAATGCGCGGAGCGCTCGCGAACTCCCTGAATATTCCGGCGGTGAAAACCTTAGCGCTCGCTGGCATTGACAACGTGATTGACCAAGCCCACGCGATGGGGATCACAACGCTGAATGATCGCTCACGCTATGGATTATCGCTTGTCTTAGGTGGGGGCGAGGTAAAACCGCTCGACATGGCCAGCGCGTTTGGCGTATTTGGGGTAGAGGGAGTCCGCAATCCGATGACCCCCTTTCTTAAGATTGAAGATCGCAATGGCAACGTATTAAAAGAATACAAGCAAGATGAAAAACGGGTTCTGGACGAAAACATTGCCTATCAGATTTCCCATATCCTCTCTGACAACGGCGCGCGCTCGGCGGTGTTCGGCTCAGGCGGGCCGCTCGCGTTTACCAACCGCGCCGTGGCAGTCAAGACCGGCACGACGCAGTCGTATCGCGATGCCTGGACTGTCGGGTACACGCCTTCCTTGTCAGCTGCCGTATGGGTCGGGCGCAATGACAATACGCCCATGGAAAACCGCGCTGACGGCTCGGTGATCGCGGCACCGATCTTTCGACGGTTTATGGATACTGCGCTCGAGCTCACACCGAACGAGCCGTTTAAGCGCCCCGCTACGATTCAAGAAGTCGCTGTGGATCGGCTTTCCAACAAACTTCCCGGCTCCTTTCGGAATGAGCTCATCACCGATATTTTTGCGCCGTGGCAAATCCCGGACGACGAGGATGATGTGCACGTAAAAGTGCTCGTGGATAGCGTAACCGGCAAACGCGCAACCGACTCGTGCCCCACCAACCGCTCTTTAGTGGAAGAACGGTTTTTCATCGAAATCCACAGTGAATTTCCGAACCGCCCGAACTGGGAAAAGCCGGTACAGGACTTCGCCGCCGCCAATGGTTTGAACGCAAGCCCTCCCACTGAAACCTGCAGCGCGCTTGACCCTTCCAACAACTCGTCGGTCGGATTTCTGACACCTCAAAAAGACACTGTCCTCACTGGGCCGTTTCAGGTTGCGGTGGATGTGACTGGAGGGTTTAACGTCCAGAAGGTGGAATTCTTTATCGATAATATTTCAATTGGCACCGTCGAAGGCAAACCCTATGCCCTCACCTATGATGCCGAAACTATCGCCGCCGGAGCGCATACTTTACTCGCGGTTGCCACAGATCCTGAAAATCGTTCCAGCTCAGCGTCTCTGAGCGTGAGAACGCAGAAAGCGGGAACGCTCCGCCTGACAAACATTCAGGTAGCTCCTGGGGGTGCGGGGAGCGTTACGATTACCTGGCAAACAAACCTGCCCGCGGATTCCAAGCTCGAGTACGGGCCCAATACGGAGTACGGAACGAGCGTGCGCGACAGCGTACTCACGACCAACCATAGTATGCCTCTGACAGGACTCACAAGCAGCGTCTTGTATCACTTGCGCGTCTCAAGCGCCTTGGGTGGCGGGGAGAGTGCGCGTAGTGCAGACTTTATCTTTACCGCGCCCTAAAACCTAGAAAGTGCGGGAAATCTTTAAAAGACTTCCCGCACTTTAATGGCGACAAGAGACATATTGTCACGTGTCACTTACTCTGACGCCAATCGCGCACAAATAATTCATTGCGCGTCACACCCTGAAAGGTTGAACGCTCAAGCGTGATGAGCATCTCTACCGGCTCGTCTTTTTTCAATGTGGCAAACTGCTCTGATCGGGAAAAAGCAAGTACGCGACACTCACCGATGGTGCCACGAACGTGTGTTCGATCCTTACCAAAAGTCTCAAAATGCGCAATCGAAACGCCGGGTAGATAAAAAACTGGTTTCGGATTGCCAAAACCAAACGGTTCAAACCGCTCGACAAGCGCCCAAGTTTCGCTGACAAGGTTTTGGAGGGTAATGCGAGCGTCGGCGCGGGCGCGGGTGGTCAAATCATTGTCGGTCAAGATTCGATTTGCCTGATTAATAAACGCTTGCTCAAACGCTCTGAACGCAGATGCTTTCAAGGTGAGTCCGGCGGCCCGCGCGTGCCCGCCGAAACGCTCGAGATACCCTTTCGTGCGCGTGAGCGCCTCGATCAGGTGAAATTTTTCCGGCGAGCGCGCGCTGCCAGTGAGTACTCCGTCCGCCTCTTCCAAAACCACAACCGGGCGTTGGTATTTTTCTAGAATTCGCCCTGCTACCAATCCCACAATCCCTTTCGGCCAGTGTGGGCTACGCAAAACGATCGCCTTCTGCCGCGCACGTCCGCTGCTTTCAATCTGCGCGGTTGCTTCCTGAATAATCTGCTCCAGCAACTGCTGGCGGCGTTGGTTTAAATAATTAAGTGTGCGCGCCAAGCGCAGCGCCGTTTGGGTATCCGTAGCGCGCAGAAGCTCAAAGCTCAGCGTTGCGTCTTGCATTCGCCCGGCCGCGTTTAAGCGCGGGCCAATCTGAAACCCAAGAGTATAGGAGGAAACGCGCGTACGATCAATGCCAGCAACTTCAATCAGCGCGTTCAGCCCTATTCGGCGCGAGCGCTTCCATACAATTAAACCGAAATGGACTAAAACGCGATTGTCCGCAACAAGCGGAACCATATCTGTAACAGTCGCCAGTGCCACCAGATCAAGCATCCATTTTAATTGACCCTCTGAAAGTTTTCCTAACAAGTGCAGATAATGCGCCCATTGAAAAACAACTCCGGTCGCGCACAGCTCGCGGTAGGCGTACCGACTTTCGGGACGCTTGGGATTAACAAGGGCTACAGGGCGCGCAAGACGAGGAGGCGGTTCGTGATGATCAAATACGATGCATTCAATCCCCTTTTTGTGGGCGAGGCGGATTTCATTCAGCGCGCTCGTACCGGTATCAACGGTAATCAGAAGTGTGATTTTTTTCTGGGAAAAAAAATCAATCACGGCCGGATTAAGGCCGTAGCCATCGGCGCGGTCAGGTATCTTAACCGCCACAGCGTGGGTGCCAAGTATTTCCAAAATCTCCGCCACGAGGGTTGCGGAGCATGTTCCGTCCACATCATAATCACCGAAAATCCCAATTCGTTCGCGGTTTTTGACGGCGGTTAAAATTCGCGTTGTGGCAACTTCGATATCCGGCAGCTGTGTCGGATCAGAAAGCGATTGCGGGAAACGTGGGTGCAAAAATTTCTTCAGTTCTTTTTTGGACAAGGCGCGCGAGGCCATCAGCTGCTCAATCAGTGATTGAGCAGAAAGCTCGGGAATAACCCATTGGGCATGATTGAGATGCATTTTTACCATGCGCATTGTACCTTGTTACTTATTTGAAGTACGCCCAACCGTCTACGCGTAGATCAATGTAGGAGCGTACATCCGCAGCACGGGTATCCAATACGGTTCTTAAACCCAAACGCTGCGCCGCAAAAGGCCGGGTTGTGTCAAATAAAATCCGCCAGCCGCGCTCGGTAACCGCCTCGATTTGTAATGTTGTTTCGCGCACAAGAAAAAATTTAACCGGCAGTTGAAATTCCTCTTGAAGCGCTTGACGCGCTTCTAACACAAACGCAACAAACACGAGTGGAAGACGAAAGTTGCGCACATCAACCGGAGCCCCGTGCGTATCCCACACGAGCGGTGTGGCGCTTAGGTTTTCGGGTATCGCCACCCGCAATGCTGTGAATTGATCGCCTTCCGAGGGAGGGCTCAACTCGGTTGTCGGAATCACTTTAGAAATAATTCCCCCATTGTCGCTAAACGCAAGCTGAGTGCCCGCAACCCACACGAGCGCCACGGGGCGTTCGTGTACTTCCAGTTTGATCGTGTCCGGAATACCGCGCGAAATCGTCACAGACGCGATCTGGGTAAAGTCCTGAATAATTCCTGTTTCAATCGCGCTGGTGGTGACGCGCCAAATATTTTTACCTTCGAACACGCGGGTACGCTCAATAAGCGCAGGATCTTGACTGCCAGAGACAATTACGCGACGGATTGCGAAAATGGACGAAAAAAAGATCCCCCAGGCAAGTGCAGCAAGAATCAGTGCCACTGCGCCCAGTTTAAAATACAATGGTTTGATTTTGAATGTGGAGGGGGCTTGTGGCTCTTGAAATTGATAGACGCTGCGATTGCGCAACGGCCGACGGTGCCGAGCGTTGTTCACTCCCAATGTCCAATGTATTCGATTTCTTCGGTAAGAGTAACGCCGGTTTTTTCCCGCACGCGCTCTTTGATTTTTTCAATCAGATCTCGAACCTCGCGGGCGGTTGCTTTGCCTCGGTTGGTCATAAAATTGGCGTGTTTTTGAGAAGGCATTGCGTCGCCCACACGTAAGGCATGCGCTCCACTTTCGCGAATGAGCGACCAAGAAGTTTGGTGTGAAGGTTGAGTACTAGGAAAATTATGCCCGGCACCGGGGTTACGAAACGTTGATCCGGCAGTAAACTCTCCCAGAGGCTGTTTTGCAATCCGCCATGCTTTCACTTCGGCAAGGCGCTTTTGAATATCTTCAAGTTTAGCGCGCGCAAATTGCACCCGTACCGTCAAAATAACCGGCTTAGGTTCGGTTAAAGGGATTTCTTTCAAACGGCTTGTGCGATAGGCAAACCGCATCCAACTCGGCAAGACCCGTATGATTTTTCCGTCAGGGCGTAAGAGGGTGACGCTGCGTACCAAAGAGCCAATCGCAGTTTGGTGCGTTCCGGCATTGCCATAGACTGCTCCGCCGATCGTCCCGGGAGTCGAAAAGAGTGCTTCCAGGCCGGAAAGATGATGGGATGCTGCCGCAAGAATGAGCTGTGAAATTAATACACCGCTGTCCACGATTATTTGCGATTTATCGGTAAATGCAATGTTAGAGGTGCGGTTGTGAATCACCAGTCCCGGAAAACCACTGTCAGAAAAAATAATATTGGAACCGTTACCTAAAATGAAATATGGGATTTTACTTTTTAGAGCCGCCCGAACGGAACTCACAAGCTCCTCAACTGTTTTGACCTCAATAAACCAATCCGCGACTCCCCCAACTTTCATCGTCGTGCGGTTTCTGAGGGCAACATTCTCTAGTAGAGCGGGAAGTGCTTTTTTTAGATGATTCATGCAAACTCCTTACGTAATAATTCCGGTACGCGTGCGATTGTTCCAGCCCCGGCGGCAAGCAATACATCTTGCCCACTCAAATTTTCCCGCACCCAGGCAGGTAGATCCGCAAGTGTCAAAGTGCGTACTAAACCCCCGCCGGCCTTCAGACGCTCCGCGAGGCGCACGCTTGGGTCAGGCGATTGGACCGGTTCTCGAGCTGAAGCAAACGTCGGGAGCATGATGACACCGTCCGCGCTTTTCAAGGCATGTACAAATTCTTCAAAAAACGCATTCGTGCGGGAATAGGTATGCGGCTGAAACGCAATCCAAATCTTTTTGCCCGCAAACGTAGCGCGTGCTGTTTCGATCACGGAGCGGATTGCCGTTGGATGATGAGCGTAATCGTCAATCACGCTCACACCCCCAAATCGCCCGATCATTTCAAAGCGGCGTCCCACGCCGGGAAACTGGGCAAGGACTTTTTCCAAGACTGATTTGCCCACACCGTAATGATGGCACACGGCGTATGCGGCCGTGGCGTTTAATACGTTATGGCGGCCTAAAATCTTCAGCTGGAATGGCCCGAGTTTTTCCCCTTTTGTACGCAAACTGAACGATTGATCCAGGCCCTTGATTTCGTAGTCCATAATCCGCCAATCGGCGTCGAGGGCAAATCCATAGGTTTCAAATTGACGGTCAACGAGCAGTTGGCGCAAGCGACGGATCCGCGGGCTGTCCAACGCGCCCAGAATCAGCCCCCCACGGCGCACTCGAGCGGCAAAGCGATAAAAAGCATCGTAGACCGCATCCACAGTCGGATAGATATCAGGGTGATCATGTTCGATCGAGGTAATAATCGCCGTTTTCGCTCGTAAGAGCACAAATTTCGGGTCAGGATTTTTTTGCGAAATCCGATACTCGTCCGCCTCCACAACGAACGGCCCTTTCCCGACATGCCCGCTTCCGGTGAGTGGCGCGGGGACCATGGGCCAACCGATCACATAACCCGGATCAATTCCTGCCTCAATGAGGATCGCGGCGATGAGCGCGGCGGTAGTAGTTTTACCGTGCACGCCGGCGACTGCGATGACATCCCGCCCTTCGGTCAGCTCCGCCAAAAATTCAGCGCTGGCAAGTACCGGGATTTTGTGCTGACGGGCAAATCGAATTTCCGGATTCTCCTCGTCAAACGCAGCTGAGTACACCACGACATCCGGATGGCTGCGTACATGCGACCCCCGAAAACCAATCATCGGCGTAATCCCGGCGCGCGCAAGTGCTGCGTCCGTTGGAAAAACCTCGCCCACGTCTGAACCACTCACGGTCAGCCCCAGATCTTTGCAGTATTGCGCTAAGGCGCTCACGCCCGCCCCTTTGATTCCAACAAAATGCACACTGTGTAAGCGACGTTCCATACCCTCGTTATACCTTATTTAACAGACTTCTTCGATGATGCGTACAGTATCTTCGAGGGCGTGGGGATGATCAAGACTTTTCAACCGTCGCCCCAGTGCGCTGCGAGCCGCCTTATTTTCAATAAGATAGCGAATCGTTGCAGCCAGCTGCGCAGCGGTTAGTTTTTGCTGAGAAAGTACATACGCTGCTTGTGAGCGTTCAAACAACAGGGTATTTTCCACTTGATGATTGCCAGCCGCGCTCGGTAGCGGAATTAAAATCGGCGGCAAGCGGGTTGCGATAATTTCCGTTAAAGTCGTTGCTCCCGCACGGCCCACGTACACCCATGCGCGCCGCATGATGATACTCAGCTCATCGCTGAATATAACCGGTTTATACTGATGTTGAATACCGTGGGGCAGGCGCGAGCGTACCATGTGAGCTTGTTTAAAATCATGCGTGCCGGTTTGATGAATCACTTCGGTACGCCCAGCGAGATCGGCAGCGATTGAAAAAACAAGTGCATTCAGCGCCCTTGATCCTTGGCTTCCGCCCAGGATCAAAATCAAAGGGCGCTTGGACCGCACGGCTTTTAACCGATATGAAGGATTAATCGGAATCCCAACGATTTGGGTGGCCAATTGGGCAGGCCGCGCCAGCGGAAATCCCAGTAGTATTTTCGCAGCACGCTTCGCAACCAGGCGGTTCGCAAGTCCGAACACCGTATCTGACTCATGCACTATAATCGGGATCCGAGGACGCCTCGAAGCGCTTGCCACGATGAGCGGGACGCTCACATACCCGCCCTTTGAAAAGATACAGTCGGGCTTAAATGCGGCAAGCGCGCGGCGCGCTTGAAGATACCCGTGCGCGAACTTCAACGGCTCAAGCACCATGTGTGATGTTAGGTAGCGGCGTAATTTTCCGGCATTAATTGGGAAAAATTCGATTTTCTCCGTTTGCGCGCGCGAGCGCGTTTCCTCGGAAGGGTTGCTAACTAATGCAACAGTGTGCCCCCGCTTAACTAACGCGCGGCCCACGACAAACAAGGGCTCGCTATGGCCTGCTGTTCCGCCCCCCACAAGTAAAATCCGGCGATGCATGTTAATTCGGGGGAGAATTACGCGAAATATTCATCACCAGCCCGACCGCAAAAAGCAGCGCAATGATCGCACTCCCCCCAAAACTGATAAATGGCAATGGGATTCCGGTTAACGGCAACAGCCCCAACATCGCGGCGATGTTCACAAATGCCTGAAAACTAATCCAAGTTGTTACCCCAATCACGACCAATTGCCCAAATGGATCACGCACCCGCTGCGCGATCTTGAGCGCGCGCAACCCGAGCCAAATAAATGCAAGAATCACAAACACAGCACGTATAAACCCCAGCTCCTCCCCTATGATTGAAAAAACCGAATCCGTAAAAGGCTGGGGCAAATAGAGATATTTTTGACGCGACTGACCAAACCCGAGCCCGAAGAGTCCCCCACTACCGATCCCCAGCAACGCTTGGTTAATATGATAACCTGCGCCTAATGTTTCCGCGCTCGGATTCAAAAATGTCAAAAAGCGCTGCAAACGGTAGTCCGCAGACAAAACGAGACCGATTACTCCCAATGATCCAATCCCAAAAAGAGCCGCTAACATGGAGGGGTGCGCCCCCGCGGCGAAGTAAAGCGTAATCCCAATCGCGCCGATGACCATCCCCGTACCCATGTCGGGCTGCAATAAAACCAATCCCATGATCAACCCGAGTGCAACAATAAACGGTATGAATCCCAGCAGCGCGTTCGATGCTTGCTGCACTCGTGCGGGCAACCATGCGGCAAAAAAGATTACCGTCGCCAATTTTACAAATTCCGAGGGCTGGATCGAAATGGAGCCGAGGAACATCCAACGTTGCGCCCCGGAAAGCGTCGGTACTTGGAACAGTACCCTGATCAAAAGCCCAACTGCATACACGAGAATCTGCAGG
>CAYIGD010000008.1:0-2419 GCA_964362865.1 uncultured Candidatus Saccharibacteria bacterium
TGCCGTTCTAGGCCAAGGCGGGCGGTGCCGGCTTCCAGCAACTCCGGGTGCAACGCCCGGAGCTCAACCGGAGGCCCAAGGGGGAACTCCCCCCGCGAGTCAGGAGGCTACTGCTACACCCCCAGTAACAGTTGAGTTCAATGCTCAGGCACCCGAGGGTAATACTGAAAACGGTTCAATTACCTGGGGCGGCCATACGCTTGAGATGAAAGACGGCGTTGCTTATAACGTCGGGGTAGACCTCAGCGGCGACGGCGTTGCCGACAAAAACGTAGATATAAAAATTGACGACTTTAAGACCGGCCATGGCACGCTTACAAGCGACATCGTGGACGATAAAGGCCAAGTACTCTACGAAAAAGGCACTGTGGTGCAGGTCTGGGATAAAGATTGGAATCATACCGCCAGCGGTGACGCAGGCCTGGTTGCGCGTGTTAACGTAATGAAAGATTTGGACGGCAACGGCAAATTTGAAACCCAAGTCGGCTTTAGCAAAGATGGCACCCTACATTGGACCCACCAAACAAGCGTGCACGCCGAATGGGAGAAAGGCCTGAACGCGACCGACTTCACAACAGCCGACGGCCACCTCGACAACTTTGCCAAGGGCCCAGATAGTTTTGGCTTCCAGGGATTTGAGGTAACCGGTGCAACGCCCCAGGAAATCGCGCATAACTTGGCCGATCAATGGGCAGCATTAAGCGGGCAGGCGATCCCTTCGCCAAAGCTTATCGCGCAATTTGAAAGCGCCATTCAGGCACATCCGGAACTTATCGAAGCACATAAGACCGACCATCTTTGGAGTTCGAACGACGTTAAATCGCTGGGAGTGACTTTTGAGAAAGAAACTCAAGCTCCATCGGAAACGACCCAAACAACAGAAACAAACCTCCAGCAAAAATATGGCGAATACTTAAAAGGTATGCGCCCTGACACCTGGGACAAAGAGAAATTTGTGATTCTTGATTTCCTTAACGAAAAAGATCCAGCAGACTTCAAAGGAGTGGACGAAACAACCCGCACTGAACTCTTGAATGCGATCTTGAGTGGTGCAAAACCCGATGTCTACATCGGACTTGACGGTAGTGGCAATCCGGAAAAATACTTCATTCACCTAAGTATAGGTGGCAAGGAATACGCCGCGGTGATTAAGCCCTAAGCTTAACTGATACTACTTGCCCAAAACGCTTGAGTTCGATATACTTTCACCCTTGAAAGGAAACAATGACGATTGGTGAAATTTTTGACGCGGCATTAAAACTGGGGCGCGAAGCCGACCCCCGCGGGGAAGACGGAATCCGGCGTGTTTTGGAGCGTAATCGGAAGCAATACGAAAAGTTAACTCCGGACGAACGGGAGGAGTTTGACCGCGAACGCTTGGAGCACCCATATTCCGACACGGTAATTGCGTATGGAGAGCCGGGGCGACCGGTACGGGGCGTATTGGTCGGAATTGACATTGATCCGGCTGAAATCCTGCTCGCGGATAAGTTGCGTGAGCGCGGTAAACCGATTGACC
Organism: uncultured Candidatus Saccharibacteria bacterium; assembly: GCA_964362865.1. Taxonomy (GTDB): domain Bacteria; phylum Patescibacteriota; class UBA1384; order JAGVHQ01; family JAGVHQ01; genus JAGVHQ01. The sequence goes on from CAYIGD010000008.1 coordinate 1,520, forward strand.
TGGTGATCTCGCACCACCCGGTTGGTAAGGGCCTTGCGGCACTGGATGAGGTAATGCATTTACAAGCCGACCTTTTACACCAGCACGGCGTACCGATCAACGTAGCCGAAGGCGTGATGGCGGAACGGATCGAACAGGTACGGCGAGGTATTTCATCGATCAACCACAACCAAGCCGTGGATATGGCCCGCGCGCTCGATATCCCCCTGCTGTGCATTCATACACCAGCCGATAACCTTGCGTACCAGTTCATAAAACGGCATCTGGAAGGCAAGAACCTTGATACTGTCGGGGACGTGGTCAAGGCGATTAAAGAAGTCCCGGAATACCAAGAAGCGCTCAAGCACAGTGCCGGACCGCGAATTTTTGTCGGGAATCCGGAAGGCCGCGCGGGGAAGATCGCCGTCACGGAGTTCACGGGTGGAACGGAAGGCGCGAAAGAAATCTACGAAAAAATGGCCCAGGCGGGCGTAGGGACGATCGTGGGGATGCACATGCGCGAAGAAAACCGCGAGGAAGCCAAAAAGCACCACTTGAACGTGGTGGTGGCCGGGCATATGTCGTCCGACAGCTTGGGGATGAACCAAATCTTAGACGCTCTAGCCGACCGCGGAGTCGCGATTACGCCGATTTCCGGTTTAATCCGTGTTGACCGCAGAGCTGCGGTGAGAGTGGAAAAAGTAAGCATGGAGAATCGAGAAGAAAGAATGGAGCGAGCGGAAATTAAAAACGTGGAACCGAAAACAGCAGACGAAAACCCGTTGCCGGAAGAACCGGACTCGATCGAAGAAGAGTTCTAGATAACATACAACAAACTGTCTTCGATCTATTGCAATATTTTTTTCAGTTCCGCAGCTTTACCGGTATCTTCCCACGGGAGCTTGAGCTCTGGCCGGCCGA